>JAFGWT010000219.1 GCA_016937015.1 Deltaproteobacteria bacterium
AAGCATATGACCAGCAACTGTCAACAACGCTCTACGCCTCCGGGTACTCAGTGCGGGCGGCCAACGGCACATTGATTGACCGCCGCAACATCCTGCAGGAGCTGTCCCTGGGGGCCTGGAATATTCTGCCAGGCAGTGGCACGCTGGACTACGATGGCCCGCGTCTCTCCATCCAGGCGAATTTGCGGCTCGGCGGCGACTACGGCGTCAACAACAGTGAGATGAGTATCGACCGTCTCGATCGCTTTGTGCCGGGGTTGGATGCCATGTATGTGGAGGCCGTGTTTGCCTATGTGGATTTGCAGGGGCTGGCCAATGAGCATCTCGATGTGCGGCTGGGGCGCATTATTCGCGCTGACACGGCGGGATACGCCGCATTTGACGGCGCCGAATTGACGCTGCATTGGCCGTTTGGCATTGGGGTCAATGGCTTTTGGGGCTACGACGTCAACCGGGCCAAGCCTTTTGGATACGACAGTCTGGCATTGGATGGGGTGGACAACGTGGGGCGGGATGGTCTCGATGACGCCTATCTGGCGTCCCTTGTCGAAACCGAATCAGCAATGGTGTTTGGCGCTGAAGTGACCGTAACCCCCTCATCATGGCTCGATGCGGCGCTGACGTTTCGCCAGACCGGGTATGGGCACAGGCTGCAGCAGCAGACCGTTGCGGGGCATCTGGCCGCAGGCACTGAGCGAGTGCGGTCTTATGTGCGGGTGGTGACCAATCCACTGCTCGACCGCTACGACAACCTGGGCGGCGCTCTGAGAGAAGGCACCCTGGTGAGCGAAGCCACTGCCGAACTGGGCATGGCACTGGGAAAAAAGGGCTGGGGCAGTCTGGGGTATGAGCTGTATCGGCCGGTCTTTATGCTGGATTCCATATTTAATATTTTTGGACAGCTGGGCAGACGCGATATGGTGGTTCGCTATGAACGGCGGGTTTCCGTTCGGATGCAGTGGGCCACCTGGAGCAATGTTCGGTTTCTCGATTCAAAACATGCCGCTCCGGCTGCGGAGCAGGACACGCCGGTGATTGGGGGCGGTGGCGGGACAGGGTTCAACTATGGTACGTTTCAGCAAAAGCTGTCGGGGAGGGTGAGTGTGGACAATGAACTGGGCGCTACGCGTTTGGGGGTGGAACAGTCGCTCGGACATCGCTATTGGGATGATCGGCTGTGGTTGTCGGTGCGTGGTTCATACTGGTATGTGCGGGACGCTCTTTATGGCAAATCGAAACATATTGCCGGATACGTGCTGTCGGCCAACCATCAGTTCAACGAAAAGGCCCGTGCGCTGTTTGAGTTCGAAAATTATTACGGGGCGGATACCCCGCGGTTTGTGCTGACCGCGCTGATTCAGCTGGATGTGTGGCGATGACGGGAATGCAACATACCATTCGTATTGGTGCGTGCGTACTGCTGGTGGGATGCATGGCATGGGTTGCCGCCGGAAATACGAAGATTAAAGGGGCGCGTGCGCTGGGCATTCGGTTTAATCATGACGTTCACCAGACGCAGCCCTGTCAATCCTGTCATCCCAAAGACACCGCTGGCCGACTTGACGACATGGCGATGAAGGATTGCTATCCGTGTCACCAAAAGCAGAAGCGGACGCTTTCCGCCTGTCGCACGTGCCACCTGGTTTATCCCGACGGTCGAATGAAGACTCGAATCAGGGACCTGGTGCTCATTCCGCCTGATTGGCTAAAAGGACCCACCCATGGGATGGACTGGACGGGAAATCACGCGCGAATAGCCGGTTCGGATTCCCGCTTTTGTGCCAATTGTCATCGCGAAACGGATTGCAGCGACTGCCACGCGGGCCGACGACGGCAAAAGAACATTCATCCGGCGGACTGGTTAAACGCGCACGGACAAAATGCCACAATGGATAATCCGCGATGCATGGGTTGCCATCGCAGCCAGTCCGCATGCCTGTCGTGTCATCGGAGGGCAGGGGTGGCGCCGGATTCACCCGGCAACCGCAGAGGGGCCAGACCTGCCCGCTATCATGGAAACGCGTCGCCCGAGAAGATTTGCCGACGCGCGCGCACCAATATCGCGGCATGCGCATCCTGTCACTCTGAGCAGTCCTGTACCACCTGTCATACTGCCATCAATCCCCATCCCGTCGGGTTCTCCAGAAGGTGCCGTACCCTTGCCCAAAAGAATCGTCGCGCCTGCGCCAAATGCCACACCGATGATGTGGCGCAGCGTTGCAAATAACAGCAGGGTGACTACGTTTGAGTTGGAGGGCGAACATGGTGCGAAAAATATTAAGCAAAATGACGGGTTGGGTGCTTCTGGTTTGCCTCTTCCCTTTGGCAGCACATGCGACAGAATCGTATCCGGATTTTAACCGGGACTACTGGGTAACGCAGCAGGATTTGGCCAAAGGGAAAATGCAGCGCGGCGCTGGGCTGGGCGTCCTTGGTATTGTGGCGATATGGCCAACAACCGTGATGATTGCAAAGGCCAAAGACAATCCTCACCGTTACATTGCTTTGAGCGGGGTGTTTGGTGCAGCGGCGATTGGCGCGATGCTGCATGGATTTGGCAGTGTGGGATTTGGAAAAAAGCAAAAGGACAGGGCAACGTCTTTTATTGAACAGTACGATAGGGCCGACGCTGGGGTGAGTCTTGAATCTCAGCAGACGTCATACCTGCGGGACACTCGAAAATCGACTTTGAAGGTGATGCGGTTTGGCGTGTATCTCACCGGGATTGCCGCTATCTTATTATCCAACGCCGTGGTCCAGTCTGTTCGCAGGCACAATGGCAAAGATATGGATGGTATTCGGATATGGCCTTACTATCTGGCGGGCAGTCTGCTGGCGGCAGCCGGGGTGGGGATTACCATACGTTCAAAGAAAAAGGGCGATGATCTCAATGCGCTTGAAAACAGCTCACTGCCAGTTGCAGGGGGCAATGGCATCTTTCCGTTCTATGTCACCACACCCGATGGTGGCGCCGCGTTTGGCATGTCTCTGAGTTCGTCATTTTGAATTTGAATCAGAATCGGAGTCGGAATCGGAATCGGAGTCAGAATCGGAGTCGGAGTCGGAGTCGGAATCCGCGTCAGTATCTGAGTCCGTGTCCGCATCTGAGTCGGACGCCGTGATAGCATCTTCAGACGAATAGCAGCGGTGGTCTGTATGGCAGATCCAGTTTTCCGGGCAATCATCCGCACTGCCGCACTCAAATTGCCCCTCAGGGGGAGACAGTGCGCAACCGCAGATGGCGATGCTGAAAAGTAATAAAATCAGATGCTTCATTCCTGAACCTCCCTGATTGCACCGGGGCATTCATTGGCATTGTCTGTGTCGAAGAATTCGCGCCAATTGCAGGCTATTTATTACTATGACGAAGTGTCTTTGCCAATGCAAGGCATCGAACCGCTGCGCTGTTCTTTTTTAGCATCTTTCTTGAAGATGCGGCCGTTTTCGTTATCATTATCTGATATGCAGAAAAACAGACGAATGATGGGCAGGATACCGATGGCGCTTTGGACGCTGGCAATCTGGGTGCTTTGCACGGGATGTCATTCTGCACCGCCACCGGCGCCGCCGACCCCGCCGCCTGTGGCGCCGCCGGCTGCTGAGGAGGAAGCGATTCCTGAGGTGGTTGGATACGAGCAGGATTTACTGGGGGAGAATTTTGCGGGGTGCGGGCATTTCGAGCAGGCGGCCGACAACATTTGGAGCTACCGGATACAGGCAAATCTGAATCTCTCTGTCCAGGTGTATGAAGGAAAGATTGATGCGGCGGATGCAGAGACCCTGGTGAATGTGCTTGGTGAATTTTCAGACGGCTGGAAAGCGCGATTCAAGGCGCTGTGCATGCATAATGAAAAGCAGTTTCTGGCACCGGGTCAGTACGAAGAAGGGGCACGCTGCCTGACTGATCTTCTGGGGCGTCAAAAAGACTACGTCAATGTGATGTTTTACAAGGCGCAGTTCGATACAGACGAAGCAAAAGTGATAGGCACCCATCTGACAGATTGTGATGCTGTGCTTGAACCTCGCGGTGAAAAGGCACTGAAGGACAATCCGTTTTAATAAAACCGTTTAAAACGAAATAACCATTCCTGGACCGGTGGAGATGATGGCTACCTGGGGAGGAGCTGTCGAATCCGTTGAATTGCGCCCCGCTTTTTTTGATTTTAAGCAGAGGATGATTCCGGTGGTCAGAAACGCGGCCCCAAGCAGATAACTGACCACTGCGCCGGCGGTGAAATTGATTTGGCGCTGGTCGTAATATTGAAAATCGCTGTACGTGCTGGCGTTTAATCCGTTGTGCTTCGCCTTGCCGGCAGCCACGGTCATACCAATGCCCAGGCCGGTCGTGACGGCCCCCCCGGCAATAAACACGATGCCGGTAATCATGCGGCGTTTGTTGCGCTTCTGACTGTCTCGGTCCTTCTCGGGGCGTGTGTTGGTCGGGGCGGGGGCGATGGGGGCCGGTTCCACGGTTTGACTTGATGTGGATACCGGTTCCGCTGTCTCCGTTTCGGCGGTAGTCACCTCGGATTCAGGGGGAACCGAATTGATGGCGTCATAGTCGCCTTTTTCCATGAGCGCAATCAACTGGTTGATTTCGGGCACTGAAGCGTGCTCCGGGTTTTTATCCCGAAAGTCTTTTAACAGCTGGATTGCAGGCGCCTTGTTTTCAATCAGTTTTGCCACCTGAGCGATGTTGAACATGGTGTTCGGATGCGCCTTCATTTTCAGCGAACACAGATAGCGCTGAAGGGAGCGTTTGTACTCTCCATTGATAGCCAGTTTTTCACCAACAGCAAAGAATCTTCCCGCTTTTTTCAGTGCAGGTTCATCCTTGGCGGGGACAGCGGGACATTTGAATTTTTGAGGCGCGCCCATGGCGGCGGCGCTTATCAGAAAGAGCATCGAAACGATCAGGAACACGCGCATATACCCATCACCCTCCAAATGGATTTGTTGCCCAGCCGGATTTTTGCGGCCTTGTTTTCTTATTCTTTCCGGTTTTCCCGTCTTTTTTCTTTTTCGCGACCTTCTCTTTTGCCGGCGATGCTTTTTTTGCAATATTTGTTTTAGCACCGGCTTTGTGACCTGTCACATCTTTGATTTTTGTCGACGGTACAGGTTTCACGCCGACGCTTTCGTCGCTGAAGTTTTCACCTCTGGTCAGGGTGCGGTCCCGGTATTTTTCCTCTTCGTCAACTTCGGTGTCGCTTTTTCGATAGGATTCCCGGCGTTTGTATTTGGGTGTTTTGGGTTGCCGGTCGTTTCGTTTGAAATTATCGTTGAATTCATCTGACGCAGACATGGGGCGCGCGATGCCGGTGCTTTTATTGCTGAGGCCGGTCTGCAGCGGTGCCGCATTGGCGTTGCGGGATGCCGCATGCTGCGTATCCTGCAATTGCTGCGCCTGCTGGCCCGGAACAGTCACGACTGCCGCTCCTGGTGATGGCTTCTGTTCTCCCTGACTAACGACCGGGACCTCGTTCTTTCCGCCAATGGACAACGCAATGCTGACGCCTGCTATCAGCATGATAAATGCAGCGGCGATGATGGCCAATCGCTTGCGGTCTTTGCCAAGCCAGACAATCCGTGTCCGTATCTGTACGGTTTGTTGTGTGATGCGTCGTTTGAATTCCGGGGATGCCACCGTGCGACGATACAGTGACCGAACCCCATTGACAGTGGCAGCGAAGGTCGCTTTGATTGTGGGGGCAAGTCTGTTGGGCATTGTCTCCGTCAGGTGACGCATGGCGTCCCGTAACAGGATCATCCTCCGGGTGCTTTTTTCGATGTGGCGATGCTCCCATTTCAGATGCGGCTCTCCCGATAACGCGCCAGGGTGGGGAGTGTCCTCCATCGGTGTCTGTGGCGTTGGAGAGCCGGGAAGAGGTCGCTTACCGGCAGCATCAACCGGCAGAATGAATTCGGCCATCGAAATATCATCAAACAGATTCCCCACGTCGGGATTCAACATGTTTGCCAATGCATCCGGACGAGCCGGGAGCGTCTTTTCCTCATCTTCCGGTGGAAACGACCAGCTGTCGCGCTCCTGCTGGACTGCCATGACTGGTGCTGGAATGACTGGTGACGCCACATTCGCCGGCGGCACAGTGGGGGGCGGTGCGGGTGCCTGAGGCACGGGTGGATTTGCTGCCACCGGCGCTGCGGGAATGCCCATGACGGTTTGCTTGCGCATCCGCCTGTTGCTGTGTTCAATAGGCTTTGGCTCAGGCGGTGGCGTGGCCGGTAGCGATATTCCGGGTGCTGCAGCGGAAACGGCTGGTGGTTTGATGCTAACAGTTGGCGGCAACGGTGTGGGGTCTCTGGGGGGCGGATGATTGCCGGACGCGGATGCGGCAAAAGGGGCCGCGATGGATATTGTCGGTCTCGCTGGCACCGTCGTTTGAGGGCGCCTGGGTACAATTTGGCTGTGATCCTGCGTCGTTTTCGGGGCGACAGGGGGGCGGTCGGTTGTGGTGGGCGTTGCAGTCAGTGGATGTCCGGCTTTTGAGGCAGTCCCCATATCAGCGCCCTTTTCTCCAATCGCCAGGGTCTTCTTCTTCGCCGTCGCTGAGTGTGCGGCTGCGGGCTTCGCACTGTTTTTCCTTTTTTGGTCCGACCACAGTTCATCGGCGTCGGTAAACGGTCTGGGTGCATCGGCAAACGGGTCATCAACGGGCGCTGTGCTGATTTTTGCCGCAAATGGGTTTATGCCCGCACTTTTTTGCGCGGCTGGCGGAAATGCTGATTTCCGCGGTATCGCAGCCCCTTTTGGGGGAACAGACAAGCGCTTCGATGCTGCAGATCTGGGTTCAGTTGCCGTATTCCCTCTGGCGCGTTTGGCGGCGGGGAGTTTTTGCGGTGGGACCTGTGCGATTTGCGGCTGTGATCGAACCGTGGCCATGACCGGCGCCAGGGATATGCGAGCGCTGCGCTCTTTTTTGGTTGGCGCGATTGAAATTCGTTTGGCAGGCGGAATGGAATCCTGAATGGCCTTTTGAACTTTTTCACTGCTTATATCGCTGCCCAGCTGTTTTTGGAGCGCCAGTAAATCGCTGCCCAGTGACAGTGCGTCGACGTATCCGGCATCGGGATCCTTTGCCAGACATTTTTTTATGATGCTGATAAAACTGGCGGGCACCTTTTTAAACGTCGAAAATCCCAAAGGTTCAGTCTGTATTTGAGTCAGCAGCTCTTTTCTGTTTTTGCCCGCGTATGCTTTTCGCCTGTATAGCGCCTCATACATCATTGTGCCCAGAGACCACACATCGCTGCTGACGGTGGGTTTGGCGCCTTCCAGCTGTTTGGCCGGCATGTACGGTTTTTCAACCATGGCGCTGGCTGCGAAGGAAATGTCCGCGTCAACCACGTAGATTTCGAGCTTCCCCATGAAGTCCTCACCCACAAAGACGGTTTCAGGACACAGGTTGCCCAAAGGCCGTCCGGCTTCATGAGCTGCGTGGACAGCGTTTGTCAGCTGAAGCATCACCGCCACAAGGTCATCTGCGGTTGAATGAACGCGGGTTTTTATCCACTCACGGAGCGTGGACTTCACAAATGACTCAAACACAGCGTACCTGGGGAGCTTGCCTTCCGTGGAGACCTGGGCGGGAATCAGGATATTCGGGTGCAATGGCAAATTATGCGCCGATGCTGCGACAGTGATGCCACCGCTGAACAGTCGAATCACCAATTCCTCGCCGTTTGCGTCTTCGCACTCGTAGAGACCGCCAAGGGCATCCTGGCACAGCAGCGCACCAATCTGATATTGGCCGTCAATTTTTTTTCCGCTGTGCAGCCCGCGTTTTATCGGGGCCTGAGTTTTTCCATCCATGGCATCCTCTCCACGCGATACGTTAATCATATAACGGCGTTAGAACGTATGACTTAAATTTGTTTTTAAATGTCACACGTTACTCAATTAAAGAGGTCAGGGAAGTATTCTGTCATTTATGTATTTTTTAATCAATGTTTAAATTATTTTCTCTTCGATAAATATATCTCAGCGCTCAAACCGGACATTTCGCATGGGTATTGATGCGGCCGGGCATGTCATCGGGATACGGTCGAGTGCAGGTTATCACAATTTGGTGACGATTTCACGAAACTGTATGTATTTGCTACGTTTTTGTGTCTGTTGAATACCGCGATTCTTTTTCATTTTACCCGTATTGACTAAAGAAGATCGATTGATATAGTAGGCGCGAATTTTTTATTGGATTCAGACAATGAATTCCCAACCCAACATATCTGCAATAGGAAGGACATAATCATGTCGACCAAAATTTTAGATGTAGTAAAGCCCGGCGTACTTTTTGGTGATGATGTAGCAAAAGTACTGGAAATCGCAAAAAAAGAACAGTTCGCATTGCCCGCGGTCAACGTTGTTGGCACCGAATCGGTAAACGGTGTGCTTGAAGCCGCAGCGGCGGTTAAATCGCCTGTTATTATCCAGTTTTCCAACGGCGGCGCTGTTTTTTACGCAGGTAAAAGCATTGGCAATGCCGCTCTGGGCGCCATTTCCGGTGCGCAGCACGTTCACATGATGGCCGAAGCGTATGGCGTTCCAGTAATTCTGCACACCGATCATGCAGCCAAAAAACTGCTGCCCTGGATCGATGCGCTTTTGGACGAGGGGGAGAAATGGTTTAAGGAAAAAGGCCGTCCCCTTTTCAGCTCCCACATGCTCGATCTTTCCGAAGAAACACTCGAAGAAAACATCGAGATTTCCTGCAAATATCTTGAGCGCATGAGCAAAATCGGGATGACCCTCGAAATCGAACTGGGTTGCACTGGTGGTGAGGAAGACGGTGTTGACAACTCCGATATGGAGGAGTCCAAGCTGTACACCCAGCCCGCAGATGTGGCATATGCATACGAAAAACTGTCAGCCATCAGCCCCAACTTCACTGTTGCCGCTTCTTTCGGTAACGTGCACGGCGTGTACAAGCCCGGCAACGTTAAACTGACACCCACCATTTTGCGCGACTCTCAGAAATACGTTGCTGAGAAATTCGGCACAGATGACAAACCGCTGAACTTCGTATTCCACGGCGGTTCCGGCTCTTCACCCGAAGAAATCAAAGAGTCGATTTCTTACGGTGTAATTAAAATGAACATCGACACCGACACCCAGTGGGCCACCTGGAGCGGCATTCTGAATTTCTACAAAGAAAAAGAAGCCTATCTGCAGGGTCAGCTCGGCAACCCCGAAGGTGCAGACAAGCCCAATAAGAAATACTACGATCCCCGCGTATGGCTGCGCAAGGGGCAGGAATCCATGGTTGCGCGCGTCAAACAGGCATTCGCTGACCTGAACGCCCTCGATCGTCTTTAGGACTAATTCCCCAGCCGCAGGCTCTTCCTGACTTAATCCATTAATCCAATCCCTGACCATGAATGCGGTTCATTCAGCACGTTCCTTTGCTCAACGGTCGACCACTATTGGGTTGGGTCTCTGTCATATGGTGATTAACCTGTTCCTGTGGAACCCACAGGAAAGGGGAGAGAACCATGAATCAGAGAGTGAAACGAACTTGCGGGGCGTGCAGCGCCGATGCGCCCAGTGCCCCGAATATTGAAAAGAAGCAGTTTCGAAAAGAGCATCCCGACTGGCAGTTTATCGAGGAAGATGGTGTGGATAAAATTCGCCGGGCGTATTCATTTGAAAATTATACGCAATCGGTGAACTTTACCGATGAAGTGGCAGCGTTGGCGGAATTTGAAGACCATCATCCGTCAATCCTTCTGGAATGGGGGCGCGTCACTGTATGCTGGTGGACCCACAAAATTGGGGGGATTCACATGAATGATCTGCTAATGGCCAGGGAGACGGATCATTTGTACAATACGCGCATTGATTGACGAACTGACAAATTAGCGGGCCCTTTGGAGCGGACTGTTATTGCGTCGGGGACTGATGTCCGCGCACAAATGTGTCCACAAACGCACGGAAGATGGCTTCGGCTTCCTTTTCAAGGTACAGGTCGTCGTTAAGGCGGGCGCGCTCGTCCGGGTTGGAGTAAAACGACGCTTCGGTGAGGATTCCCGGCATTTCGGCGTTGGACAGAACCCCCAGCTGAAATCCGATGCGCTCCATATCCGCGATGGCGTATTCGTCGTCGGTTTCCATCACTTTTCCAAGGTATGACGCGGTGTTTTCCGCCCAGGGGATGACTTCAGTGTGACGGGGTCTGTAGTTGTCGTCGACAGTGTAAAACACCATGGTTTCATTCATGGTCGGGCTGTACGCAAAGTTGTGATGGATGCTGATGAGGTAGTCCGCACCGGCGTCGTTGCAGCGATTGGCCTTTTCTTCGGGGGGCATGACCTGCAAATCTGACCACAGCGCGTCATCCTCGTTGCTTAGGTTGGCAAAAAACAGGTTGTCCGGCGGGACGTCATTGACCGCGAGGACGACATTGAAATCCGCTTCCAAAAGCAGAATGGTTAAAAACCAGGCGACCTTGCGGTTGATGATGGCCTCGTAATATTTGTCGCCTTCAAGGGATGGATGGCCAGGCGACAGGCAGATTACTGGGGCGCTCGCTGGTGATTCAGGTGTGGGGGCGGTTTGCGCCGAGTCGATGAGTTCAGTGGGAGTGTCTGTCTCTGACGGCGCCCCTGTATCGGCATCAGTGCCTGATAACGAATCCGTGTTCGAAATACCAGATTGCCCGGTAATGGTCAAAATCGCGATTGTCAGCAAGAAAACAAATTTTTTCAATGGTTTATGCATGTTGGGCAGCGGCTGCAACGATACCTCCAAAATCCCCCCGTCACTCAATTATAACAGCTTTACCCTTCAATGAAAGGGACCGAAGTGTAACTTTTTTGAAAAAATTTGATATTTGTATATTTTTTTTGAGGGGTGTGAAAGAGGCCAGCCGGATCATGCGGTTTATCTGCATGCGTCCTCTATATGAATGCATTTCATGGTGGAAGAAAAACACAGGTCCCGTGTGCAGGGGATATTGTCGTCACACTGGTCATTGCCGGTGCACTCGCATGCGCTATGATTGTATTGACATGTGTTTTCGACGCACTTTGACGATACGCAGTCGGCCTGTTTGGGGCCCCTGCAGTCACCATCGACAACACATTGAGGCCCGGAAAGCAAAGTGGCTGTATCCGGTGTCTCGATAGCGTCGGTTTCCTCTGGCGGTAATGTTGCGGGGCCGGCGGGCACAGCGGCAACGGAATGACTGGATTTAACCGGTGCCTGTGGGAGGGCGGGCGCTTCCGGCAACGGATGGGTTTCCTCATTCCCGGCTGAAACCATCAGGCGTCTGACCGTTGTAATGTATGTAACAGCGATGACAATGATCAGAGTGCCAACGATACCAGCCACAATATATTTTGTCCGCGCGCCAGTCATAAAGCCTATGCGTCCGTCCTTTCAGAAAGGCTTATACGCTTTTGCGTATCAAACCGTCAAGCGCGCGACCCGACAGACAGAGGAGCATAGGGGCCCGGCTGAACTGAAATCCGCAGGGAGCATAGCGAATTTCAGGGGCGATGCGGCACGCCGGATCAGGATTCCTTTGCTGAATTTTTTTTAGGTGTGGGCAGCGGACTGGGTTTCTGTTCCGGTTTGCTCGAAATAAGTGGGTTGCTGGTTCTTCCCGCTTCGCCGAATTTGGCTGTGCCGCCCAGATTGGAGGGGGGCAAAGACACCCGTCCGGCTTTGGCTGG
>JAFGWT010000220.1 GCA_016937015.1 Deltaproteobacteria bacterium
CAACTGGATTGCCGCCTGCGCGGCAATGACGGTGCGCCCAGGAAGTCAAGCAATACTTGTGTAGAATCATGAGGCGAAGGCGGGTATGACGAACAGTATTTCCTCTTAACCCGAGCTCTGAGAGCGTTCCAGACCCTGGAAAGGACACTTCCGCACATCGATTTATATGAACCCCCCGTGCACTGGCCGAATACTGGTGTTGTGGCCAAAGGCCCTGCCGAAAATCTGTTGGTCATAGTTATCTTTTGGATGCAGCGCTGGAAAACGCGACGCCGCGCGAGGTGGCCGGTTCTATCCGCCATCCCGTCTCGGGGAGCGTCGCGGTGGAATGTAATCAGAGAAAATTGATGTCCAGGGTTATGCGGGGTTGCCCACAAATTTGGGGAGGTCCACGGTCTGAAGCCGGATGTTCTTTCGATCGCCGACGCCAAGTCCCAGGTCTGCAGCCATTTTAAGAAAGTGCGGTCCACGCTTCACTTCATTCAGTGTGCGCAGGCCGTTTTCCTTTCGCAGATTTTCAATGAGCTCGTATGCAATGCTGTCCATGGCCACGGGATCGGTGGTGGCGTATATGCTTTCATGGGCAACCAGCGCCCGACGATTGGCCTTGGGGCCCCCATCGTAAAGGATTGTGGACCCGTCGATAATGTTCAGTTTTATCCGCTTGCGCACTTCTTCGAGCGACCACAGATGCGCCATCGCTTCATTCACAACCTCGTGATTGATATGGGGCTTTTCAACGCATCCGAATGTGACGTTTTTCATGCAGCAGGTTACTCCCGCCAAATCGTGATCCTTTATCGGGGGCACATTGATAATTGAATCGCAATCCAAAAACAGTTTGGTGAATTTGGCTTTTGCCGGCCCGGCGCTTACCCAGTCGCCGTATTTATTGTAATCCTTATGGGCCAGGACGCGAACCTTTCTGGCCGCAGGCTGCTGGTCGTAGCGGCCACCCATCATGTTGCTGGCAAACATGTCAAAAATAATCATGTTCTCATTGGGGACACCTGCATCTCTAAGAGAATCCACAATTGCAAAAACCACTTCCTTCATGCTGGATACCCACCGCGTGCCGAGGCAATTTATTTTTATTCCGATTGTCTCAGATGGGGAAATAAAACGATGCCAGGCATCTTTTACGCTGGATTCGCCGGTCAGCTCCGTCAGCGCCCGGTCCACCATCTGTCTGGCGGCGTCCGGATGAGGGTAAGCGCCCACCCGCATACCAGGCATATGAACTTTGACCACATGTCCAGGACCGGTGCCTGTCACTTTGACAGCGGTGTCCGATTTTGCGTCGGCGGACGTGGGAACGCCCAGCACACCCGCAGCGGTGGCGCCGGCAATGGTGGCTGCGGTCAGTTTGATTGCATCACGTCTGTTTATTCTGTTCTTATCTGTATCAGTCATGGTGCTGACAGTATTGTCATTGAGGGCGCTGTTGGCAACTTTTTTGGAGGAGAATGGGCTATGGTGTGTATTCGCTGCAGTTTTTGCTGCCGGCGTCTCTGCGGCAGGAGATACTGCATGCGTCGCAATAAATGCATTGCATGTACGCCCAGTACATGGTTTCCGCCGCTGAACCGGCATCCGCAAAGCACACGTCCTGACGCGCTGCCCAGTCTGCTTGCGACCAGGTATCGTTTATGCATGTTTCAAGGGTTGAACAGTTGTCATCATCTCTGCATTCAGCAACTGCTTCGGTGCAGGGACCGGCCATTGCCGCCCACGAAAAGCAGGCTGTCTGACCTGGTTCAGCATCGTCTGCGTAACAGGGATTGTCCAGGGAATTCATATTATAAGGTTCAGTGCAGAATACGAAATCTTCAGCCTCATTTTCAGCGCAGGAGATGACGCAGGCATGGCAGCCGACGCATTCCTCAATGTTGCGGTACAATTCGAGTGTATCGTCCGTGGCGTCAGCCTCGTTTGCACAGGCGAGCATGCATTCGTCCCATTCGTCTCCGGTAAGACAATTGTCATTTCCCCCACAGCAGGTCTTGTCCTTGCAGTCATAGTAGGCCGCGCATTTGACATCCATCAGACATTTTTCAAGAACCGGCTTGCATAACGCCGCGGAACTGAGCGCACAGCCCCAGCATTCCGTGAAGCAGTCCTTATCTTCCCCATCGCATTCAGAATAACCTTCGTCCGCATCGGAGTCGGAGTCGGAGCCGGAATCGGAGTCAGAGTCGGAGTCGGTATCAGCGTCCGTGTCTGCGTCGGAGTCCGTGTCGCTATCTGAATCTGTATCACTGTCACTGTCATTGTCACTGTCGCTGTCACTGTCACTGTCATTGTCACTGTCACTGTCACTGTCACTGTAAATGTAACTGTAACTGTCGCTGTCGCTGTCTGAAATAATTATCACTGAGCCGACGCATTGATAAACCCCTTCAACCACGGTGCATCGCTGTTCATTAACGGTACAGTCCGTCCATTGATGCCATTCACCGCTTTCGCATTTCAGCAGCATATCCCCATCGCAGGAATATTCGCCGTCCGTGCATTCAACGCTGTCATTCCCGCTATCCGTTGACAATTCAACTTCCGGCTGCGCCTGGGTTCCAGTATCCACAGGTTTCGAGTCCGTATCGCCTTGCTTTTTTCCATCCAGGAAGTCCGATGATTCGCCACATGCTGCCGCAGCAACGAGCAAAGATATTGCCACAATTAATCCGGGTTGTTTCATGACTGCGCCTTTCATTGAATTGATTGGGAAGATTGTATCACAATGCGATAGCAAAGCGACCCATTATTTTTACACCGGCTCACGCGTCTCTAAATCCTCATCTTTTCCGCAAAGCCGTCACCGTAAAAAAACTGACGGCGCCTACCTTGCAACACAACGATTTCACGAAACAATTAAATGGATACGTGAACCTGTATATGCAATATCAATGGAGGGCATCTGCGATGTCAATTTGTTTGAGAACCATCGTTTTTCTTATTGCAATTGTGTGGGCCGCGTCGGCCACTGCACAATACAACCCGTATGCTCGGCAAAAACAGAAGGGGCCCCAGCCGGCCGCTGGTAGTGCAAAAACCGAGCCTAAACCGGCACCAAAGAAAAAGGTGAGACCCAAACCGCCCAGTGCGGCGGAAACGCCGCGGGTGGTTGAGGAAATCACAGTGCCCAAAGCGTTTGGTGACGACCCGGCACAGGCGGATGCGGGAACGGTCGAAGGAAAAGTAAGTCGTTTTGAACATGAGCTGGAGGAGATGCGATTAATGCTGGCGCGGGCGGGCATTCAGGAAGATGGGGCGTCTCTCACGTTTGCACAGCGGGAAGAGATGGGGCGACTCGAAACAAAACTGCAAAAACTGCGAGCGGACCATATGGCGCTTGTTCAGGCGGTTGATAAGGGGCTTGACCCGGCGCTGGTGATGTCGAATCTGCAGACGCTCGAGGCGGAGATGGCAGCCACCCGGGACGAAATGGCGCAAGTCCGTTTGGCGTCGGATGAAGAGCGGGCGTCCCTCTCCTTTACACTCGAAAACAACGAAGCGCGGATTGCCAGTCTTGAAAAGGAAGTAGCCGAACTGAAACAGAATGATGACGGGAACAAGGGCGATGAGAAGCAGGTTGAAGACGAGGAGCTGACGCCCCTCGAAAGACTCAACAGTCTGTTGCCGGTGGAAATATTTGCATTTGGGGATTTTATGTATGTGATTCAGGAAGATGGTCCGGACGATTTTGCCATTGGCCAGCTGGAACTGGATTTGACCCAGGATTTGATTACGTACGTCACGATTACCGCTGCCATTGCCTACGATAGCGAAGCGGAATCCATAGGGGTGGGGGCCTTTACCGTTGACGGCCGTCTGCTGGGTGCCGATGAATCACACCTGCTTCAGTCAAAAAAGATAGAATCGCTGGGGGTGATTCTGGGACAGTTCGATGTCCCCTTTGGTATTGATTATATGGAATACGCGTCCATCGATCGGCGTCTGGTGACGGGTCCCATTGCGGTGGATGCCACCCACGATGGCTGGAACGACCTTGGGGCGCAGATGTATCTGATAATGCCGCGTTTCAATGCGGTGCTTTACGGTGTCAATGGGTTCGGATATGAAACCGTTGAGGAGAACGTGGCCGGCGACGAACTGGTGTTTGAACATCCCACCTCTTTGGCCATGGGGGCGCGACTGGGTGTGCTTCCCCTTGAGCCATTGGAAATTGGTGGGTCCCTGGCAACGTTTTTCAATGCCGATGCCGAAATAGCGCAGCTGCTCGCCGGAGTGGATGCGGCGCTGAGCGTATTGGATTTGACCGTTAAAGGCGAGTACATCTACCAGACCCAGGGACTGGAAGCTGATTCGGATGTCAGCACGCACGCCATGTACGGTGTTGCGCTCTATGACTTTCAGCCTGTCTTTGTCACGGCGCGGTATTCAATGGTGTGGCCGGATATGATGCCCAACGAAAAGCAGCTGTCGCTGGGATTTGGCGTTCAGATTTTTGAAAACGGCGAAGTCCGATTTGAGTACAGTACCAATCTCGAAACCGGCGGCTCCACGGCATTTATCCAGCTGGCCGGCGGTTCCGCCTGGCAACCCAGTGGTATGAGACGGTAGCAGCCTTTGCAATACCCCCTTTGGGATGCTTACAGTGATAATAAGGTGTCAACCCAACTCGTAAGCACTTTTCAACACCGACGCTCTCCGTTTTGCTTGCGTAAGCTCTTTTGAACAGCCGTGCATGATCAAATCTGTTTACGTAAGCTCTTCGCAGGAGTGCATCCTTTTTTAAGGTCAGAACCGTTGTTCCAACGGGCATGACGCACCGGAAATCCTCTAAAAATCAACCGAATGAAAAAAAGTTAACTTTTTTGCAACAAATCCCAAATGCGGACGAGTGGTGGGGGCAACGGCAACTGAATTGGTAATGTGGTTGACTCGATTAAAGAAGGCCATCGCTACACGCACATGGCACACCAAACGCAGCAAACCGACAAGTCCGGAAAAAAGCCAGAAATGGCAAATGAAATTACTTAAGCAGATAACGCTGCCATCAGTGAAAATGCAAAGCCAACAAGGGAGGCGAATACACAGCCCCAGGCTCAAATGAACCAGGCTTTGTCTCAAAAAGGGTATTGACCTTTGGATTGCCTGACTTTGCCCCGAAGGGGCTTTTGCATAACAGCCCCGGGCACCGCCCGGGGTTTAAGAATATCAATAGAAAAAGCCCTGAAAGGGCGCCACATTAAGTGAAAAATCACATGAATTGCCCGTTTTTTTTTGATTTCATTTTTGCAGTCTGATTTCTCAGTGCCTCTTCACAATGAGGTCCAGAGAGCAAGGCTATTGATGAATGATTAACAATGGGACAAAGTTTCGCGGTGGAGTTGAGTAATGGCGCAATCATTATCCATGGTATTGCTTCACATTGTTTTCAGTACCCACAATCGGCAGAATACTATCCCCCAACATCTTCATTCAAAGCTGCACGCGTATCTTGCCGGCATATGCCGGGCAATCGGAGCTGAAGCCTTTCGCGTCGGCGGAACAGACGATCATGTCCACATTGCCTGCACACTGCCACGGACACTCACAATGGCGAAACTTGTTGAGGAAATAAAAAAGCCATCCTCAGCGTGGATGAAGCAGCAGGAAGGTGGAACAGCACATTTTTCGTGGCAGTCCGGTTACGGCATCTTTTCTCTGGGGCAATCCCAGCTTCCCACATTGCTGCGGTATATCGATAACCAGCAGGAACACCATAAGTCGAACGGCTTCAAAGAAGAATTGCGTCACCTTTTGGAGAAATATGGCGTGGCTTATAATGAAAAATATTTGTGGGACTGATTTATATGGAACGCCCTTTCAGGGCTAAAAACATAATTAATTCAATAGACCCCGGGCGGTGCCCGGGGCTGTTATGCTTAGGCCCCTTCGGGGCGTTCTGAACAAAGCGCGCTTTTGCACTCACAAAATAACCAGTTCCCTGCCCAGCATCGAAGTTCGCCAGTCGACCTACAAGTCGAAGTTAACGATCCGCCGAAGCTGGCGCAGCGAGCGAAGGCGGACAAACCACAAACGAAGGCGGACAAACCACAAACGAAGAAGGACAAACGACAAACGAAAGCGGACAATCGATCACATTCATAGGCTGGGAACGGGAGTTGTCAGGAGAGAAGTTCAATTTCCTGTGGCGCATTGCTGCAAAGGGACTTCAAATACTGTATGACAGTTATATCTCTTTTTAAATCCGGAGGGGATGGACGTATGAAAAAAATTATTGGCAATTTGCAACCATTGGGCTTTCACTGGCGAACTCAGGATCCCTTTCTGTTTTGCGCCCACCATCACGATCATTATCCCAGAGGGAATGAATTACAGGGGCCGGATGCCTCTCTTGCCGGTAGACACATCGGGCAGGATTTTACGGCAAAAGACGGTTGGCGGATGTATCATGGACAGCAGGTCCCCGGCTTTCCCGAGCATCCTCACCGGGGGTTTGAAACCGTCACCATTGTTTTGGAAGGCTTTGTCGATCACTCCGATTCGTTTGGTGGGGCAGGGCGGTACGGTGAGGGCGATGTGCAATGGATGACCGCCGGGAGCGGGATGCAGCATTCAGAGATGTTTCCCTGCATTCATCAGGACAAGACCAATCCACTGCATCTTTTTCAGGTGTGGCTGAATCTCCCGGCCAAAGACAAGTTAGTGGCGCCACACTATACAATGCTTTGGGCAAAAGACATTCCCGTGCGGCGCGAGATGGATGCAGAGGGGCGGGAAGTCTCCATACGAATTATTGCCGGCGGGCTTCACGGGGACCAGGCACCGGCGCCGGCGCCCAATTCCTGGGCCGCACATCCGGACAATCATGTGGCTATCTGGATTGTAAAACTGGCGCCCCATGCGATTTGGAATCTTCCCGAAGCATCGGTTGAAGCACGTCGCAACATTTACTATTACCAGGGGAGCGGACTCAAAGCGGAAGATACTGAAATCCCCGTCAATCATTCTTTCGAAATCGCGTCGGACAAGCCGATTTGTCTCACCAACGGAAATGGGGAAAGCCATCTGTTGCTTCTTCAGGGGAGACCTATCGGCGAACCGGTGGCACAACATGGCCCATTTGTAATGAACACCCGTGAGGAAATTGAACAGGCCATTGCTGATTATCAGCGCACTCAATTTGGTGGCTGGCCCTGGCCGACCCGCGAGCCTGTCCACGCCATCGACGCCGATCGGTTTGCCCGTTTTGCCGGCGGCAGGAAAGAATAAGTATCTGAAACAATCCACATTCGAGTCGTTACAAAACGCACATGCGCAACGACATCCATCGCAAAGCGCTCAAACGACGAGTAAATCCAGCGCCAAATACCGGCTCAAACCTTCTTTCGGGCGTTATCGTTATTTAAAAATCTGAGTTTTAAATCCTCGTTCAGCGCCTTACCGAATGCCAGGAGGGATGCAAAATTTCCTACCAGGATGGCGGGGCTCGGGATTCAGGGCGCCAGGAGGGTTGGTGTGCAGAAGACCGCTTCGTTGGTGTGGGGATAGTCGTTGACGTCCCCCTGAGGGGGTTCCCTGATTTGCAGGAAGTACTGACCGAGCCGGTTCAGGTCCGCGCCTGTCTGTCCGGGGGGAAAAGAGACGTTGTGGGCCAAATCGAACCCCACCTGGTTACCGGCACTGAGCACCCAGTCCGCGACGTCCAGATCTGTTCCGCTCACAAACGCCTCCACCGCGTACCCCGTGGGCGTGGGAATCGAAATCCAGTGCAGCAGGTTCCAGGGATTGTAGACGCCCTGCTCGGGGCGTATCAGGCCGCGGGTGCCGGGTGTAACCTCATCTGCGGGGGCTTCCACCATGAAATGCCGCGTGCCGACTTCATCAAATCCGGGCGGCGGCGTATCGAAAGCCGCGTCGTGGTCCACGTATATCTCCACCCCATCTCCCTTCCAGACGCGCTCATCGGGAGGAGAGGGGTTTCTGTCTGGATCTGTCACATCTAAAAAGAAGTACAGTCCATCCTCCCGCCACGCCGCAGCAAAATAGACGTTGGTTTGGGCCGGAATCGGTTCGTTCCCGGTCCAGCCTGCGGGGTTGAGAAATTCCAGATAGAATCCCGTTTCCATCACCCCGTCAATAACAGGAGACGCGTTCATGTAGGGCAGTTCGTTGCAATGGACCACAGGCACGGGTTCGGTGTCAGAGCCGGTATCCGTGCCTGCAATCTCGGAGTCCGTATCGACAGTGTCCATACCGGTATCTGAGCTGGTCGTATCTGCCGAGTCGCCATCCGTATTGGCAGTGTCAGTGTCTATAGCCGTATCGATGGCTGAGTCTGGTGTGTCAGTGGACGTGTCGATGGCGGTGTCTATTGTGTCTGTGGCGGTGTCGATGGTGTCGGTGCCGGTGGTGTCGATGGTGGTGTCTATTGTGTCAGTGGCGGTGTCGGTGGCGGTGTCAGTGGCGGTGTCAGTGGCGGTGTC
>JAFGWT010000025.1 GCA_016937015.1 Deltaproteobacteria bacterium
CATTGATGTATGCCGGGATTGCCGGGGGATATGGCTTGACCGAGGTGAACTTGAAAAATTGATTACCCGGGCGATGGCCGATCAGGATATGACCTCCGAACCTCCCAATCATGGTTCTGGGGGTTATGACAATCGGGATAAAGGATATAGTGATAAATACGCTCCCAAGTATGAGAATAAGGGAAAAGGCTATCACGACAGTCATCACAAACATCGAAAGCGAAGCTGGCTGGAATCTCTTACCGATATCTTCGATTGAAATCAGTATGTCATGACAGGCGAAAAAGTGTTCGTGTCGATTACAAATGCATAGAGATGCGTCGAGTTATGGACGTAGGAAAACCGGCAGTTGGCTATTCCGTTACCGGTTTCAAATTTCCCCGGTTGGACGTCATCAGCCATGATTCCAGTCTGCGAGTCATATTCCCAAACTTCTTTTGATTGTTGATAAGGTTGTTCTGTTCTTTGGGATCGACAGAGCGATCATACAGCTCCAACTCGTTGCCAGTGTATAAATCCTTAATGAGTGTCATGTCGCCGCTTCGGACGCTGCTGATGTGAAACGGCGTTTTTTTGTAATTGGTGATGGTGCAAAATATCGGGCGCAGGGGGTCGACAGATTCCGGCGATAATATGGGGACGAGGAGGCTTTGGCCATCAAGGTCGCCACTTTTGTCCGGCTCTCCAATCAGCTCCAGCACGGTGGGCACCACATCCACCAGCGCGGTATTCTGGTTCACGAATTGCGGGTCAAGGCCTGGGGCTTTCAGCCAGAACGCCACATGGACAGATTCCTGATAACAGGTTTTAGCGTGCGTCTTTTTCCCATGCTCCTTGAATTCCTCGCCATGGTCGCCGGTTACAATCAGTATTGTGTCATCCCACAGGCCTTTCTCTCTATGTTTGAGAAAATCAATGAGGTGACCCAGATGACGATCTGTATAGGCGATTTCAGAATCATACCTGCCTTTGTCATTCGTACGAAATGATGGATAGCCTTCTACTGAGTGCTCCTCGTAGGGCGCATGGGGATCCTGATAGTGCACCGTCAGGAAGAATGGCGCCCGGTCGCTTTTTCTAAGATTGTCCTCAATGAATTCTATGGCATTGGTGGTGATCACCGGTGCGCCGTGTCGCGAGTAATAGTGTCTATCCTTTTTTGAGACGCTGTCATAGTAATTGAGGACTGAATCATATCCCTGGTGAAGACTTGTGAAGCGTCTGTTGAGGTCATTATTGACAATTATAGTGCTCTCGTATCCATATCCCTTGAGTCGTTCAGCGAGCGTTATGTGTTTATCGGACATCTGATATATTTTATCCAGATGCCACGACATCATACCTGACAGCTCGCCTGAAAGCATGCTGGGCAGCGAATACGCGGTGGCTGAAGATTGGCTGTACATTTGTGCAAAAAAGATCGCTTCATCGTTTAACCGGTCCAGATTAGGTGTTGTCTCGTAATCATAACCCGAAGCGCCCACATGATCGGCTCTCAGCGCTTCGATAACAACCAGCACGATATTAAACTTTTTCACCTGGTCAGGACGCAGTTTTTCATAGTACTGCGGCGTTGGAATGATATTTTCTTTGGATGAAACTGAATCTCTGCCATCACAATTCTCGTCGAGACCATTTCCGGGGATGTCCCGCGTACGGGGGCTGACATCTGAGTTGAATTCGTCGCAATCGCCGCCCCCAAGCAGGCTGGACGCGCCGTCTCGATCTACATCCGTCAGATTTCGAGCAAGGGCGACGCCAGGCTGAGAAAGGATTCCTTCTTCAAGACTCATGGCGGTCGCTGACTGAATTTTATATCCTATCATCATGGCGATAAACAATCCCGCCCATACAATTGTCATAATCGCTCCCGTAAGCTTGAAACGCGATGTTCTCATGTGTCTGAGCAGGCCATGCACCGTTACTGTCGCCAGCGGCAAGATGACAATCAGCAGCAGCACAGATTGTCCTTTATCTCCCAGGTATTCTCCATAAATAATGCAAAAACTGTACAGTACACCAATAATGGGTGCCGCGAGCATCGCGAACCAGATTGAAAGAAAAATCGGCGGGCGGTTTCGAATGAAGATGTCGATGCGCTTTCCCAGTGGGTACAGAATCCATGCAACGATCATGGCGGCTAAGGCAAGTATCGCAAAGGCAATAGCGGTGACATCGTGGTAAAACGCGGAATCCTCAATCCGTGACAGAATCCTGTTCATCCAGCGAAAAGAAATGGCTACGATGAAAATGCTGGTCAGTATCGAGAACGCAACCGAATAGCCGGTAAAACGCAACTGGTGTATCCGCCATTGTTTCCGTTTGAAGACAGACTGCAGCAGCAGCGACGACGCCGTCATTCTTCCTGCAACATTTCGCAGCATCGGTATCTTCGCGGGCATCCTCGCGCCAATCATCCATACAGCGAACAGAGCTGCAAACGGTATAACCAGCGCAGTGGCCGCCGCAGAACCAAACAGAACTGACATTAATCTGTCGAGAGGCGAACCATGCGCAAAAACAAACCCGTCAACAGACCCCAGAATGAAAGTAGCAATTATGAGAGAAATCAAAATCAACATCGCGAGAGTTTGTCACTGCAGTTTCGAGCAGTCAATTCAAATATGTCGCCTAATATTATGTAAGGCGTTGTCTATTTCAACCGCCATTTATTGTTTCGAAAATGAGCCACGTGGTGTATCCGACATATACCAGCAGCAGAGCCATGCCTTCAAACCGACTAATGCGACCGGGGCGTCCCTTGAATCCGTATCCTATGAAAAACAGCGAAAGCGTCAGTGCGCCCATCACCACCATGTCTCTGGTGAGCGTTTCGTAGCCTACATCGAATGGATGAATGGAACCGGCAATGCCCACAACCGCCAGTGTGTTGAACAGATTGGAGCCGATAATGTTTCCCAGCGCAATATCGTGTTCGTTTTTGCGGGCAGCCATAACAGATGAGGCCAGTTCCGGCAACGAAGTGCCAACAGCAACGATTGTCAGGCCGATGATCATGTCGCTGACGCCAAGGATATGGGCGATTTCAACTGCGCCCCATACCAACGCCCTTGAACTGGCGATTAAAAGCGTCAAACCTGCTGCGAGCCATATCAGGGCACGTCTGATTGGCATTTCCTTTGTTGCGGATTCAATCTCCACTTCACTGGCTAAAGTATCGTCTTTTCTCTTCACCCCCTGATAGATGGTCCAGGTCATCAGCCCGGCAAAAACCAGCAGCAGAATAATGGCGTCAGTTCGGGCGAGGTCGAGATCAACGATGAGCGCGACCGAAAGCACTGTGACAGCCGTCAGAATGGGCAGCTCTTTGCGCAGCACAGATGAATGCACCAGTACAGGATTAATAAGCGCGGTGATTCCGAGAATAAGCGCGATGTTGGCAATGTTTGATCCATAGGCATTGCCAAGGGCGATGCCCGGATTTCCCTCGGTTGCCGCCAGCGCCGAGACCACCATCTCCGGCGCGGAGGTGCCAAACCCAACGATGATCATTCCAATTAACAGAGGCGGCATGCCGAAATATCGCGCCGTCGCCGCAGCGCCCTCGACAAACCGATCGGCGCTCCAGACCAGCGCGCCAAGCCCAAGGATTAATGCGATAATTGCGTATGTCATTTGAAACTCCATTTTTTCCTGGGGGACATTCGCAACGAATCAAGGAAAGCGCAACGGCAAAAAACAGAAAAGCATCACTGATTACTTTGTTTCGATTACGCTGTGACCAGGATGGTAAAAATTCCAACAGAACCGGAACCAATCGAGGGCTTAAACACGACACGGAACTCTTCCGGGAATATACCTTCCTGTGTTCCGCAGAGATGGTCATACCGGGAATATCACTTAGCCGATGATTTTACGACCGCTTTTCCGAAAACAACTCCTTCACAAAAACGTCGGTTGCTGTCATTTTTTTAATTACTTATCAGCCAAAAACAACTTTGAATCTTTTAATGAGTTCTTTGCGAGCGGAGCGGAAGGCGGCCATGCGACTTTCTTCATCATCGCCGCTGGGATCGGGGAGTCCCCAGTGCAGCCGGTACGCTTTACCTAAAAACACCGGGCACGATTCAGCATCGCACAGGGTAATTACCGTATCGACTGTTTGGGGGTCGATGTCCGCTACGTTTTTCGAAGTATGCCCGGACGCGTCCACGCCCACTTCCTTTAACACGGCGATCGCCTCGGGTCTGGGGCTGGTGGGGTCGGAGCCCGCGCTCTGTACCCGTACATCCGAAGGAGCCAGCATGCGGGCGATGCCTTCGCCAATCTGACTGCGGGCAGAGTTAGCCACGCAGAGCACCAGCAATCCCTTTGGCTTCAATGCGCGAAGAATTCCCGCTTCAATCAGCCATTTAGGATATGCTTGACCGTCCACTTGAGCAGGCAGTGTGTAGTTATCAACTGTCACCGCCACACCACCTTCAACAGTGGCGTCCTCAGTTTGCGCGATATCGGCAGACAGCTCCAGTTCTTCAAGCGCGGACTTTGCCAGCGCTACGATGGCATCAACAGTGGCGTTTTTTTCTGTGTACTTCACTTCTATTTTCATAAAATCTCCCTATTGGGCTTCAGGCTCGGACGCCTTGCGACCAAACCATCCTTCGGTTTTTAAACAGATTCGCACCAGCATCAGCATTACCGGCACTTCAATCAACACACCCACCACCGTGGCCAGCGACGCCCCGGATGAAAGTCCAAACAGCATGGTCGCCGTTGCAATGGCCACTTCAAAGTGGTTGGATGCGCCGATCATTGCGGTGGGCGCGGCGTCCGAATACTTCAGCTTGAGCAGCTTTGCCAGTACGTATCCAATGGCGAAAATCAACACGGTCTGAATAAACAGCGGTACCGAAATCCACAAAATGGTCAGTGGATTATCAAGAATCACATCACCTTTAAAAGAGAACAGCAGCACCAGAGTCACCAGCAGCGCCACAATGGTAATGGGGCTAAGCAGGTGTAAAAACTTCTCTTTAAACCACTCCTCCCCTTTGGCTTTCAAAATGAGCTTGCGGGAAACATATCCGGCCAGCAGCGGCAACGCCACATAGACACCGATAGAAAGCAGCAACGCCTGCCACGGCACCGGCAATTTGCCCACGCCTAAAAGAAAACCACCCAGCGGCCCGTACAAGAACAACATGGTGAGCGAGTTCACCGCGACCATCATCAGCGTGTGACTGTCGTTGCCTCGGGCCAGAAATCCCCACACCAGCACCATGGCGGTACAGGGAGCAATGCCCAGCAGAATGGTCCCGGCCAGATACGATCGCCACAAGGGGACCTGCAGCATCTTTATCCCGTTATGCAGCACCACGGTCCCCTCCCCATAGGTCTGTCCCACATTCAGATCGAGCCCAAGGGGCATTTTTACTAAATCCACCGCTTCCATGCCGATGAAGTTAATGAACAGGGTGCCAAGGAAAAACGCCGAAATGGCGTACATGGTAAACGGTTTGATGGCCCAGTTCAAAAACAGGGTGAGGCCCAGCGGCTTCATGTTTTTACCCGCCTGCAGCACTTCGGTGAAATCGATTTTTACCATAATGGGATACATCATAAAAAAGAGGCAGATGGCGATAGGAATGGAAACCACCGGCGCACCGTTCACATTGACCGACAGACTGTCGAGGTACCCGGCAACCGAGGGGGCCAGTTTCCCAAGCCCGATGCCCGCGCCGATGCACAGCAGCACCCATAAGGTGAGATACTTTTCAAAAAAACCAAGCCCCTTGGGCTCTTTGGTAATGCATGCTTCTGTTGAAGTCACATCATCCTCCAATTATTGTTTCAATTGCAAACCACAGGATTCTCCCGCCTGCTTGCGCGACATCCAGTTTTGATATTTCTGTTCCGTCTCGGCATTATCCATCGAAAGAATCAGCTTCTTATTCGCAGCGATAATCCGCCCGGCGTCACTGTCGGTTTTGACCGGGATGTTGTAATACACCCAGATGCCTTCACGCCTATCCATCAGCAACCCGGCGTTCCGCAGGTACCGCAGATGTCTGGACGCCTTCGACTGAGACACCCCCAGCACCCCTTCCACATCGCACACACACATTTCACCATGGCGTAAAATCAGCAACAAAATCGTCAATCGTGTTTCGTCTCCCATTGCTTTGAAAATTTCCGCAAATGTTCGCATGATACCTCCTTACGTACCCTTATAACCGCTTATGCGAGTACATGCAATTGAACTTGTCATTTTTTATAAAACCCTGGCGCCAGGGCGGATGCTGTACGCAGGGTTGGGGTTATTGTTTTGATATTTCGGTGACGCGTCTGGACACCTGCAGAAATACGGTGTGAAAATCGATTGGAAATAGACTGGAAATAGACTGGGGCAAACGGGATTTTTTATGAATCGTGTTTCACCTTGCCAAAGTGAAACGGTCTTCGCTCCAGCCATTTGCCCAGCAGTACTGACGAAATCGCGATCAGGGGAATGGCGATACCGTAGCGAACCAGCGTGAACCGCGCCCCCAGAAATGATATTTCGAACAGGGTCATGGGAATTCGGCATACGGAGGCCGAACCGATGTAGGCCAGGCATACTGTCAATGATGCGCCCTTTTTGTGCAGCGCTGCGGCAATGGGAAGGGCGGTCAGCATGGGACCCACCACGGTGCCGCCCAGCAGAATCGCCCACACAATGCCGCGCCATCCCGCCTCCACGCCAAGATGACGTTCCACGTGTTCCCGTTTCACCCACACTTCAAACAGTCCCGCCAGCACGAACGTCAGGGGTAAAATGATCAGCAGATCTTTGGAAAACGTCCAGGTGGAAACCGCGATTCGCTCCGCAAACGCCACGTTGAAATACATGGCCAGAGCTCCCGTCAGAGCCACTGTTCCCAGCGCAATTGGACTCGCCCATTTGCGCAGTCGGGTCATGGCAATTCTCCGTAGGCAAACCCGATTCCGATGGCGACGCACAGCGCGATGGCGAAGCCGATGACATTTCGAATCACCGCCACCCGAGTTCCCAGGAAAGCCCGCTCCAGGGGAAACGTTACCACCCCCACGGTCATCAGGGCTACCGTGAATCCCGCCACTACCATGTGGGAAATTCCCTGCTGCAGCAAAATGGCCCCCAGGGGAAACGCCACCGCACCGGGCATCAGGGCGAAACTGCCCACGCCGGCGGCACTCAGGGTCGACCAAAGGGGTGACGCGTCGAAAACCTGTCGCCACAGGTTCAGTTCGTTCAACAGTTCCACCGTCGCTGCGGCAAGGACAATTGCCCAGGCGAACGGAACCCCAAAGCGTTTGATTTTTTGCAATGTCAGTTTGAGCGCCTGATGCGTCTTTTCGCGATCGGCCCAGTACGATGCAATGAGGGCGCAGGCGGTTATAGCGATGAGTATTTTCACGGAATTTGACTTTCGGTCGTAAAAAACAGTTGTTCAATTTGAAACAAAATTCCCGTTTAATCAACGTTCGATATTACATTTTTTTTAAAAACGAGAAATGTTTGATAGGGCAACAGCGCATCCACCACCGCACTATCGCGACCATTGGCAGCGGCCATCGCCTTGAGTTTGTAAAAATCAAAATGTGCCTCCTTCTGTTTCAATGACTGTTTCAGCGATTAGAAGAGGCTTTGCTGGATAACCAAACGTCCGATGGTTCGTTTTCATTCATGGAGCGGTCATCTATTTTGTCACTTTACATCATTCGAGTTGAAACAATTTGTGGTTTGGGATTATCTTCCAATAATTAAAATTTGCATCATCAACAGAGTCTTTAGCCTGACAGCTGTACGAGGGAATATGTTTCGACGTAATTTGAAAGACAGTCAACATCGAGAGGAAAAGTTCGGTACGTTCAAAGGGGTGTTCACTCCTTCCATTCTGACCATTCTTGGCGTCATTATGTATCTTCGGTTTGGATGGGTGGTCGGGCACGGC
>JAFGWT010000221.1 GCA_016937015.1 Deltaproteobacteria bacterium
CAACTGGATTGCCGCCTGCGCGGCAATGACGGTGCGCCCAGGAAGTCAAGCAATACTTGTGTAGAATCATGAGGCCTGCGCGGGGATAACGGATTGGGATGCTCAGGTTTCCGGCCAGGTGTTCCACACCGATGCTTTCTTATTTAGCGTCTCGTGCACGGTTGGCTTTCCTGCAGTATCACATCTTTATTGTTGTGCATTTCTGATTGTCAGATAAAAGACCTAATTGAATTTGCAGGTCGTTCCGATTTGCCGCTGAAATTACACACGCAGCGTTTGTGAGGCCAACATGGGAATTTTTGATTTTCTGAGCAAAGAGAACCGGACCAAATCCAGGATAGCGAAAAACGTCAAACGGGCAAACAACAAGTACACCCCCAAGGAGTACCGGCAGGCGGCGCTGTACGAAGTGATTGAACTGGCGAAGAGCGGGGAGGAACAGGCCATATCGGGGCTTCTGGCGCGATTTGCAGTAAATGCAGAGCCCTCAATCGAAGACGAAAAGGAAAAAGAATGGGTGTGCGATGCATTGATTGACATTGGCGAAAAGGCGCTGCCCAGAATCAAAAATGCACTGCGGACTTCAGAGTCGGTGAACTGGGTCCAGCGGGTCCTGCGCAATATCGTGGATGACGACGCCTACAAGGCTGAGTTGATGAACGTGCTGGATGAGTTCGACACCGAGTACGAGCGCAATCCGGATCGGAAAATCCAGACGGTGATGGCGCTGGCGGAGCTGGACGGCGAGGATATCGCCGAAAAACTGGTGCGGTTTCTGCAGGATGTGAATGAAACAGTGCGTTACCAGACGGTCGTCGCCCTGTCCAAACTGGCCTGTGAGCTGGCAAGGGAGCCGTTACTGAAGGTCATGTGCGAAGATGAAAGCATCAGGGTGCGAAATGAAGTGATTGAGGTTTTCTGCAGCCTTGAATGGAATACCTCGGGTGCCAAAAAACAGGTTGCCTCCATTCTTCCCGCCGGGTTCAAGCAGGACAAGTCCGGAAAAATCATTCGACTCGGAAACGCCTGAAAACCCCTGTCTAAAGTCGTTCGTCTGACGAATAAATAAAATCGCTGTTACGGTTTTAATGTGGATGAAAAAGGGTTTACATCCGCCGATGTATTCTCTAGTATTCCTGTCTGATTTAATTTTGAAGTTCTATACAAAGATAGGATAGGAGTAAATCTATGAGCAAAAAGCTGATTTTAGCAGTTTGTGCACTGGCCACCATGCTGTCCGGTGCGAAGTGCAGTCGTGAACATGTTCATTCAGTCGAAATGATGAACAGTTGCGTGGAGTACCATCGGCGAAAATTATTTCCCCAGGCCATTCGTGACTGCAGCAAGGCCGTCAGTCTGGACCCCGAAAATGAAAAGGCTTTTCATAACCTGTCAATTGTTTACATAGAGACGAAAGAGTATGAGCAGGCGGCTCGAAACCTTCAGCAGGCAATCAGTCTTAATGGCGAAATTCCACTGTATCACTATCAGCTCGGTGAAGTGTATCAGTGGATGCAGCAGTGGGAACGCGCTGCTGAGGCGTTTAAGAAGGCTATCGAACTCGATGATAATCTGTATAAGGCCCATTATCGCTTGGGTGTCGTATACCAGGCAATGGACAATCCCCAGGAAGCACTTCAGAAATATACCGACTCGCTAATGAAAAACGGCAAATTCTTCGATGCGTATCGTGAGCTGGGGAGCCTCTATCTGGATTATGATTTTATTCCTCAGGCAGAACAGGTGTTGCAGGAAGGCATTAAGGCGCTGGTAGGCCGTGGTGATGAACTCGCAGTGCTTCATTCCAGACTGGGTGCTGTGTACTCTGAGAAGAAGCAGTACGAAGAAGCCATTACTCAGTTCAGAAAGGCGCTCGAACTGAAGCCCAATATGGTTGACGCCATGTTCAGTCTTGGATGGAATTATTCGTACGTGAACAAGGAAAATGCAAAAATCTGGCTTCAGAAATTCATGGAGTCTGCGAACAAAGACACGCCGCCAGATTATATTACCGCTGCCCAGTCTCGCTTGACAGAAATCGAAGTTGGTTCACCAATACAGTAGCCATTGATGCGCGAACGAGAGTCGAACTATACGGGGATGATTCGGAGCGGGTGTAAATGACAGCTTGCAGCAGCCTCTACACGGACGGCGGTTCTATCCAGATTTTCATCATCGGTGTGGATTTGTTACCGCCAATTCTTTGCGTGGGGCCGCGCCTGTCTGTACACTCAAATAACCCATGTTTTGTTTAGCGAAACTTACTAAATACAGCCGCAAAACGAGGTTGAAAAAATATACTTCGAGGAGTGCAAAATGACAAACAATTCCGGTACGGATATCAACAACCAGGTAGATGAAACTGAACAAGAGGATTTTGAACTGCAGGATGATGTTTCTGAAGCCGACCAGGGAGATATCGCAGATTCCGAACCCATTGAAGTGAGCAGAGAAGTATCAGACGAGCTGGAAGCAGCCATGGCCGCCGCGGCGGCTGCGGAAGCGGAAGGGGCAGAGCAGGGGATCAAGGTTTGGCAGGCGGACGCCTGGAATGCGGATCCCGGACATCCTCTCGTATTGGAAGCGCTGGAGCGGCTGTATCTGGAAACCGGGAAATGGAGTGTTCTCGCGGATTTCCTGAAGCGAATGGGACGTAAGGTCGAGGACCTGCCCAAGTTCATTGAGACGCAAATGTTTCTTGCTCGAATTTACGACGAATACCTGAATCAGGATGCCATGGTTGTAAATACCTATCAGGGAATATTGAAACAGCGCCGAAACTACATGCCGGCACTTGATGCGGCTGCCCTGAAATATGAGGCCATGGAGCGATGGCCGGATTTGGTTAAGATTTTAAAAGCCAAAGGCGATTTTGTTACCGAGAAAGACGAGAAGGTCGCGATTTGGCTTCAGGTTGCCAACCTGTTCATGAATCAGTTTTCGAATCAGGCCGAAGCAATCAAGGCATTTGAAAAAGTGCTGGAAGCGGATCCGGAGCACCCCGAGGCAATCGACTTCCTAAAGGAAATGTATGAGAAACGTCGCGACTGGAAGAAGCTCATCGACATGATGGAACTCCAGGCCGCCACATTGCCGGATGGCCCGGAAAAGACGGATGCGCTGGTTGAAATTGCAAAGATGGCAGCGGAGCGGCTAAAGAAGCCGGAAATCTGCATTGCATGCTGGGAGGCAGTGTTGGCGCAGGATCCGGAGCATCCGGATGCCATCGAGGATCTTGCCAATTTTTATGAGCGCGCCAAAGAGTGGGAAAAGCTGGCAGATATTCTTGAAAAAAAAGTCATTCTGAGTTCCGACAGCAATGAACAGAAGGACATTTATCAAAAGCTGAGTATCGTTTACGGTGACAAAGTAAACGATGACGTCAAAGCCGTTGAAGTGCTGAAGGCGCTTCTGGATATTGACCCGGATGATCGACGGGCTCAGGAGCAGCTTAAGAAAAGATATCTGGCGCTTCAGGCATGGGAAGAACTTGAGGCATTTTATGCGGAATCCGACAAGTGGGATGAATTTATCCGCGTGTTGGAGCGGGAAGCCGGTCGTGAGGATGCAGAGATTGACGCCAAAGTCGGTTTGTACTTCAAGATAGCTGAGCTGCAGCGCGATAAAAAGGAGCGTGTCGACAAGGCAGCGGCTGCCCTCGAAGAAGTGCTCAAGCTGGATGCCGGTAATCTGGATGCGGCAGAGCTGCTTATTCCGATTTATGAAAACGCGGGCGATCAGCCAGTTAGTCTGGCCGCTGTCCTGGAAGTGAAGCTCTCTCATATCGAAGATCCCGATGATGCGCAGGCCATGCTGCAGCGCATCTGCCGCCTGGTGGAAAATGAGGTTGGCGATGCGGACCGCGCTTTTGTCGGTTTTTTAAAGGCGTTTCAGTACGCACCCCTGGATGAAATCTGTCAGGAAGATTTGGAGCGCACCGCCGGTAAGGCTGGTCGTTGGGAAGACGTGCTCAAGGCCTACGAAACAGCGTACAACGCAGCCAGGGGTGATGATAAGGTCGATTTGCGCATTCGCATGGCCCGAGTGATGAATGAAGAACTCGGCAAGTCGGAAGAGGCGCTGAAGCATTTTGATGAAATTCTTGCAGATGACCCCAAAAATTCAAAGGCGATATATGCATTGGAGCGCATTTACGCGCAAATGGGACGTTTTGAAGAGCTGCTTGATATCTACGCCAAGCGGATTGAAATGGCCGAAGATGATGAGGAGCGCAAGGAAATTTTCTACAATCAGGCGCTGCTGTGGGAAGAGGAGATAGACGATACCGCCAAGGCCATAGATGTTTACAATCGCATTATTGACATGGCGGGCGACGAACAGCGCTCGCTTTCCGCGCTGGATAGACTTTATGCCCGTGACGAGAAATGGGCGGATGTCGCCGGTATTATTGAGCGCGAATTGGCTGTCGGTGTGGCGCAGATTGAAGAAGAGGTCGATTTGAAGTACCGGCTTGGCGCGGTGTGCGCTGAGCATTTGGGTGATTCGGCCAGAGCGCTGGAGTGCTTCCGCGAAGTGCTTCTCATCAGTCCGGAACACGAGTCTGCCAATGCCGCTCTTGAGGCGATGCTCGAGGACGAGAACATTCGCGGCGAGGCCGCAGAAATTCTCGCGCCGCTGTATGAAGAGCGGGAAGCGTGGGCGCAGCTGGTAAAAGCCACTGAGATTCTGGTGGCCACGTCGGATGACAGTGCAGAGAAATACGACCTGCTAATGAAAGTTGGCGCCATCTGCAATCATCAGCTTGAATCATCCGAAAGCGCGTTTGACGCCTACAGCCGCGCCTTCATTACCAATCCGGATTATCCGGAGGCGCTTGAACAGCTCGAAGGAATTTCGACTATTCTCGACAACTGGAAGGCGCTTGTTGACATTCTCGAAGAAGGCGCGGGCATTACCGAGGACACAGAAAATCGGAAAGCCCTGTGGTTAAAAGCCGCGCAGATTTACGACACTCAGCTGGATTCAAGTTCGTCGGCGGTTGCGGCCTATCGCAATGCCTTAAAAGCGGATGCCGCATGCATGGATGCTATCGTGGCCCTTGAGGATATTTACAGCCGCGAAGAAAAATGGGAGGACCTCGTAGACGTTCTTTCGGTAAAAGTGGATGCGGTCAGTGATACCGACGAGAAGCAGGACATATATCGGCATATGGCGCGGATATATGAGGAGATGCTTGAAAAGCCCGACGCGTCCGTCCGCTGCATGCTCGAAATTCTGAACATTGACGCCGCCAATCTGGATGCGCTTCAGGCGCTTGACAGGCTGTATCTCGTTCTCGAAAAATGGACGGATCTCGCGGATAATCTTTCCCAGCAGCTTGGACTCGAATCAGATCCGGAACACGTCGTGGCACTGAAACTCAGACTCGCCGATTTAAGAGAGAACCGGCTGGATGAAGTGTCTGCGGCGGTTGAAATCTACCGGGAAGTTCTCGAAATGGATGCGTCCAGTGATGCTGCTGTTGATGCGCTCGAAAATATACTTGGGAACCCGGAATTTAAAAATGTGGTTGCCGAGATTTTGGAACCGCTTTATCGCGACCGCGGTGACTGGAAAAAGCTGGTTGAGGTGATTGAAATCATGGTGGAGGCAGAGGAGACCGTCGTTCGGCGTGTTGAGCTGCTTCATGAGATCGCCAACCTGTACGAGACCGTTGGTGACAATCCCGAAAAAGCATTTGAGACATTGGGCCGTGCCTTAAAGGAAGACCCGGAGCTGGATCAAACGCAGGAAGAGCTTGAGCGCATGGCGCGCATGCTTGATTACTATGGCCCGCTGGTTGAACTCTATTCGGGGCAGGTAAGCACACTTGAAGACACGGATATTCAGGCGACATATCATCTTAAAATCGCCGGTATTTGCGAAGAACAGCTTCAGGATGTGGAGCGCGCAATCACGCATTACAAGGCCGTTCTCGAACTCGATGCCATGCATCTGGATGCCGCCACAGCGCTGGAGCGGGCATATCAGCTAAATGAGGATTACAATTCTCTGGCCGGCATATATCTGCGCAAGACAGATATGGTCGATGACGTGTTCGAACAGAAGGAACTGTTGTTTAAAGCGTCGCAGATATATGAGGACGTCCTCGAAAATGTGGAAAAGGCCATCGACGTTTATCAACGCATTCTTGAGATTGATTCTGATGAACTGCGCGCCATTAATCAGCTCGAAGGTCTTTTCCTGAGACTGGAACGTTGGGATGAGTTGCAGAGTATATACAACCAGAAGGTTGATTTGGTTGATATGCCGGACGAGAAAAAGGAAGTGCTGTATGTGCTGGGGGCCATGTACGAACGTGAGCTCAATGACACGGCCCGTGCGATTACCACGTATCAGCGCATTCTTGAATTTGATCCGGACGATTTCCAGGCGATTTCCCGATTGGACATGCTGTATACCGAGGCCAAAGAATGGGAAGAGCTGCTTTCAATACTGGAGCGGGAAATTGAGCTGGTGGAAGATCCGGACGAAGCCGTGTCGTTTAAGTATCGCGTGGCCGAGCTGTATGTGCGCCAGCTGGAAGATGTTCCCCGCGCAATTGAGTATTTGAAGGACATCCTCACTATTGCCCCGGATCATGAGCCGACTGCCGCTCTTTTGGAAGAGCTTGTTGCCGGCGATGCGGAACCCATCCTTGCCGCAGAAGTGCTGGAGCCGCTTTACCAGGATATGGGAGAATGGCGCAAGCTCATCGGTCTTATCGAAGTCAAACTGAAGTTCTCCGATGAAGACTGGCAAAAAGTGGAGTTGTATCATCGCGCCGCGGAACTGCTGGAGAGCGATTTGCATCTGGATTCTCCCGCTGAAGCGTTTGAGATGTATGCGCGCGCACTGCAGGTGGATCCGGCCAATGAGACCACTCTGACGCAACTGGACGCACTGGCACACACCACTGGCAAATGGGCGGATTACGCAAAAATACTCGATGCACGTCTTGAAAATCTCGAAGATGACGAGGCTCGGGTGGTGCTTGGCCTGAAAGCCGCGGCTGTCTACGAAATCAATCTCGACAACATGGATGCTGCCATTCAGCGGTATCGTCAGGTGCTTGACGTTGATTCAGAGAATCGCGATGCGGTGTTGAGTCTTGATAAGCTGTATCAGATTGGTGAACAATGGCAGGCTCTGGCATCCATTCTTCAGAAGGAAACGATGCTGATGGCCGATCCGGAAGAAAGTCTGGATGTTCAGTTCCGTCTCGGACAGCTGTATCAGCAGGAACTTGGGGAAGTTGAAAAATCGGTTGAGGTGTATCGCGAGATTCTGGCCGCCGAACCGGGGTATGATGCGGCTATCTCCGCGCTTGAATTTCTGTTCACAGAAGGTCATATGCGCTCGGAGATCGTTGAGATTCTTGAACCCCTGCTTCAGATGCAGGGCGAATGGGGAAAACTGGTTTCCCTGTATCAGCGCCAGCTCGATGTCATTGAGGAGTTGGACGACCGCGTTGCCATGCATCACAGAATTGCTGAAACATACGAAGATAAACTCATCGATCCTGTGGAAGCATTCAACTGGTACTGCCGAGGATTCGCCGCAGATCCTTATAACGAGCGATCCGCGATTGACGTTGAGCGACTGGCGGGAAGCACCGAAGCGTGGAGCGAGCTGGCCGATGCGTATGAGCAGTTGTTTGGGCAGTTTGAGGATGAGGACGCCAAAAAGCTGGTTGCCAAAAAGGCCGCACGTGTCAGTGAGGAAGAGTTGCACGATGCTGCGCGGGCGGAAAGAGCCTATCGCGCATGTCTTGAACTTGGTGATGACGACATCGAAGTGCTTCAGGCGCTGGATAGAATCTACTCGCAGCATATGGAATGGGAACATCTTGTCACTATTCTCGAAATGCTGGCTGGCGTTGAGGATTCGGTTCCGGAACAGGTGCAATACATTTATCGCATGGGTGACGTTCTCGAAACGCAGCTCGACGAAGTCGAAAAGGCCCGCGTGGCTTTCCATAAAATCGTAGATAATCTGGACCCCAATCACATCGAGTCGCTTGAGCGTCTCGAATCGATTTATGCCAATCTGGAGGATTGGGAGTCGCTTTACAGAATTTACGAGAAAATGCGGGATTGCGCGACAAACGATGCGGATCAGGCAGACCTTTATGCCAAACTCGCAACAATTGCGGCTGATTGTCTCGAGAATATTCCCAGGGCCATTGAGCTTTGGGAGTCTGTTTTGGATACTTTGGGCGAGGATTCTCATGCACTCGAGGCGCTGGGCGATCTGTATGCCCGCCAGGAAAACTGGGATGACCTGGTGGAGGTTTTGGAGCGAGCAGTGTCCATTGCCGAAGATGACGAATCCCGCGTGCGCATTTACAGTCAGCTGGGTACGGTATGGGGCGAATGTCTGAAGCGAGACAGAACCGCTTTGGAAAACTGGCAGAATGTTTTGTCAATCGACCTTGAAAATATTCCTGCCATGCAGGCCATCGCAAAAATTCATGAATCCAATCAGGAGTGGGAGGATTTAATCGAGACCCTCGAGCGAATCATCGAAGTGGGGGCGGCAACGTTTGAAGTTGAAGAAATCAAAGGCTATTATGCGAAACTCGGCAAAATTCTTGCTGAGGTCGTGGAACGTCCTTTCGATGCCATTACAGCGCTGCGGCGTTCTCTTGATGTGGATCCTTCCGAACTGGCCACGGTGGCTGCCCTCGAAAAACTGTACCGTGAACAGGAGCAGTGGGAAGACCTGGTGGAGATGCTTGGTCGCAAGGCTGAGTTACTGGAAGGCGATGAGCAGATTGACACATGGCTGGCGCAGGCGTCTGCCATGGAAGAGAATCTGCTGCAGCCTTTGATGGCCAAAGAACCCTACATCAGAATTTTGGGTGTTTCACCGCTGCACGACCATGCCTTCGAAAGAACCGCTGAAATTCTGACCGAAGAAGAAGCATTTGAAGAATTGATTCAATTGTACTCTGCACGTCTGGAGCAGGTCACCGATGCCCAGGAGCAGATTCCCCTGCTGCACAAGGCGGCCGTGATTTACGAGGAAAAGCTGAACCAGTCAGAAAATGCGTTTCTCGTTATGCAGCGCGCCTTTGAAATCGATTACTCAAATGATGAAACCGGCGATCATCTGGAACGGTTGGCATCGGAGACCGGAAAATGGCAGGAGTTGCTCGGTGGCTGTAATCAGATTCTGGCCGCAACCACCGATGCCAAAATACAAATCGACCTGTGTTTGAAAATTGGTAAATGGTATTCCGCCATTGGCAATCCCGAGTATGCGATTCAATATTACCAGCAGGTTCTTACCCTGGACGCCAACAACGTGTCGGCATTGCGTCTTATGGGTGAGCTCTATCGCGGTGCCAAGCAATGGAATGAACTCGTTGAGGTATTGCGTAAAGCCGTCAGCTGTGAGGACAACCCTGACAGGAAAAAAGACATCCTGGTTGACCTGGGCGAAATTTATCTCGAGTACGTAGGGGATATGCCCGAGGCGCGAAAGGTCTACAAAGAGGCGCTGGAGATTGATCCTGCGCTCGAACCGGCCCTGCTTGCCCTTGAACGAATGTTTAAAGCGTCCGAAAACTGGGAAGAGCTTATTCCGGTACTTCGCCGCAAGCTGGAGGTGCTGGATGAGACCGATACGGAATCCATCATTCGTACCCGACAGCGAGTGGCCGAAATCTATGAGGAAAATCTAAACGAACTTGCCAAAGCCACAGCGGAATACAAAGCCAATCTTGAAATCGACCCCGGACATTTGCCGTCGCTCAAAGGGCTGGAACGGCTCTACGAAAAGCGTGAACTGTGGCAGGATTTACTGGATGTGCTCGAAATTCAGCTGGATTACGTCTCCAGTGAAGGCGAACGCATAGAGCTGCTGCTGCGATTGGCATCGATGCTCGAGAAAGAATTCCGTAAACCCGATAAGGCCGTTGCGCGTCTCGAAGAAGTGATGGAGATTGACCCCTCGGAGATTCGCGCGCTCGAAGCGTTGGAGCGACTCTATCGTGTTGTTCAAAAGTGGGAGTCTCTGATTGATGTGCTGGAAAAACACATTGATGCGACCCATGAACGTGAAGACCGGGTTCCTCTGCTTGAGAACATGGGTAAAGTGTTCGCTCACGAGCTGAAGGATATTGATCGCGCAATGGACTGCTACGCGCAGATTCTGGATATCGCCCCGGAGAATATCGATGCACTTGATAACCTTGCAAAAATGCAGGTCAAAGCAGAGGACTGGGTGTCCGCACTCGATACACTGACCCGATTGGCTCAGACTGTGGAGGATGAGGAACGACAGGTTGATCTTTATTTCCGGTTGGGTGAGTTGAATGAGAGACAGCTTCAGGATCGCGGTGCAGCGGTTGATCACTTCAGATCAGCTTTGGATATTAATCCGGGGCATCTGCCGGCACTGTCAGCGCTTTGCGCCATTCATATCGACGAAGGCGAATGGCTCGCAGCCAGTGAAACATTGGCCGCACAGCAGGAGTACACTGAAAACCGGCGACAAAAATCCAAACTTCAATTTGAGCTTGGAAAACTGTTCAGAGACAAACTGAGCGACGAGGAAAGCGCGGTTGAGTGGTTTGAGAAGGCATTGGAGGCCAACTCGGATAATCAGGATGCCGCTGAGCCGCTTGTTGATGTGTACATGGCAGCAGAGAAGTATCAGCAGGCCGAAAAACTGCTGGATATGCTGATTCGCCTCGGTGGCAAACGGCCAGCGGAGGAAATGCAGCCATTGCAGACAAAACTGGGCCGGGTTGCTGACAGGTTAAACAACCTTGAGAAAGCGTTGAAAGCCTATCAGGCCGCCTATGATTTGAACCCGCAGCATCTGCCGGCGTTGCTCAATCTGGCCGACTGTCTCTATCGCAGTGAGGAATGGGACAAAGCCTTTAAGCTTTATCAGATGGTTCTTGTTCATCATCGCGATGATAGAAGCAAAGAAGAAATCGTCGACATTTTCTATCGATTGGGGAATATCAAGGCTCAACTGAAAGAGCGTCGAAAAGCCCTTAACATGTTTGATAAAGCGCTCGAAATCGACAGTGGCCACGTGCCGACTCTGGAAGCGGTCATTCTTTTGCAGGAAGAGCAGAAGAATTACGAACAGGTGATTCACTTCAAGAAGATCCTAATCGATTCCGTGCACGATGAAGCGAAACAATTTGAACTGTACGAAGAGATTGGCGACATCTGGCAAAATAAACTGAAAAATCCGCAAAAGGCAATATCCGCATATCAGGAGGCCACGAGTATCGACCCCGATAATCGACCTATCCTCCATAAATTGATGCCCCTGTATCAGACAACCAAACAGTGGCAGAACGTGGTGGAAACGGTGGTGCGCGTTTGTGAGATGGAGGAGGACACAGAAAAGCTTGCCCGCCTGTATTACACAATCGCTGTTATTTTCAGGGATGAAATTAAGAGCGCCGAAAATGCAGTTGAATATTTCAACAAATCTCTCGACCACAGCCTTGAGAATCTGAAGGCCTTCGAGGCCATCGATCGCATTCTGACACAGAAGAAGAGCTGGAAGGAACTGGAGCGGAACTACCGAAAGATGATTCACCGAATTTCCGGAAAAGGTAAGAAGGATATGGAGATTCATCTGTGGCACTTCCTTGGCGAAATTTATCGAACGCGAATGGGGCAGTTCGAAGCCGCGGCCGAGGCATTCAAAATGGCTTCCACCCTCGATCCGGAGAATGTGTTGCGCCATGAAATTCTCGCTGAATTGTATTCGCGCATGGATAATCGCCTCGATGATGCGGTTCGCGAGCATATGGCGTTGATTGCACAGAAGCCCTACAAGGTTGATTCTTACAAAGCGCTGCGCAGACTTTATTTTGAGCACCGTCAATACGATAAAGCCTGGTGCCTCTGTGCGACCCTGGCGTTCCTCAAGAAGGCAGACCCCGAAGAACAGCAGTTCTTTGAGCAGTATCGCAGTAAAGGAACAGTCCGTGCGCAGGCCCGATTGGACAATGAGCGTTGGATTAAAGATCTGTTCCATCCTGACGAATCCGTTTACATAGGCAAAATTTTCGAGTTTGTTACCAATGCGGTGCGCAAATTTAAAGTGCTGCCCATTAAAAATTATGGTTTGAGGAAAGGACAGAAGCGACCAATCAACGATACGCTGACGTTCTCCAAAACCTTCTTCTATTCCGCACAGGTAATAAATCTGCCTGTTATCCCCGAGCTGTATTTACAGGACGACAGAGCCGGTGGACTGAATTTTGCCATTACCGATCCGATGGCGTCTGCATGCGGTGCGACGTTGCTGTCCGGGTATCAGCCCAATGAATTACTGTTCATGGTGACCAAACACCTCGCGTATTATCGCCCTGAGCATTACATTCGCTGGATTCTGCCATCCCATACCGAACTCAAGGCACTGATGCTCGCGGCAATAAAAATGGCAAGTCCATCTGCGAATATTCCGGATGATCCCGCGTTGAAGCAGCTGATGAAGCAGCTGGCTGGCGAAATGAGCCCCATGGAAATGGAAGGTCTCAGAAAAATCGTTGGTAAGTTCCTTAAATCCGGAGAGCAGGCGGATCTGAAAAAATGGCTGCGCAGTCTCGAATTAACAGCCTGTCGCGCCGGTTTGCTGCTTTGCAATGATTTGGAAACCGCCGCCAGAATGATTCAGTCCGATCCCACATCTGTCGATGACATGTCTCAAACCGACAAGATTAAGGAGTTGGTGCTGTTCAGCGTGTCTCCAGAGTACTTCAGACTTAGAGAGTCACTGGGAATCATTATCGGTGCATAGCGGCTAGATAACTTTTTAAAACCCCGAGGGCCCAGTTGTCTTCGGGGTTTTTTATTTTATTGGGAAACGGTACGGATGAACCAAATGAAAAATCAGATCACTGTGGATTTGCTGGTGCTCGGTGGTGGCCCTGGCGGATATACCGCTGCATTTCGTGGTGCGGACCTCGGCCTCAAGACCGCTATTGTTGAAAAGTATAATGTTTTAGGTGGCGTCTGTTTAAACGTGGGATGTGTGCCATCCAAGGCATTGTTGCACGCGACATCGGTAATCGCCGATGCGAATGAGTTTATGAAAGAGGGTATTTTCTCTTCGGCTCCCCAGTGCAATACGGACGCGCTGCGCGCCTGGAAAGATAAAATCGTAGGCAATCTCACTCAGGGACTGAGTGGACTGGCCAAACGTCGCAAAATAGAAGTGATACAGGGAAAAGGCGGTTTTATTTCAACAAACGAAGTCGATGTGGAGACGCAGGATGGTGTTTTGCGCATTCATTTTGCGAACGCTATTATTGCCACCGGTTCGCATTCGGCCAGACTGGCGGTTGTACCCGATGATGAAAGAGTCTGGGACTCCACGGACGCGCTGCGTCTGCCCTTTGTGCCAAAACGGCTGATGGTAATTGGTGGGGGCGTTATTGGGCTCGAGATGGCCACCGTGTATCAGCGTCTGGGTGCACGTATTACCGTGGTTGAACTGGCGGAGAGTCTTTTGCCTGGTGTCGACAGGAACACCGTTCGCCCGCTATTCTTATCGATGAAGAAAACAGCGGAAATATATACCGACACTCAGGTGCAAGACGTTACAAAGGAAGACAGTGCATTCCTCGTGACACTATCCGGGAAAAAATGTCCCGCTCAGATTGAAGTGGATGCGATTCTGGTTTCGGTGGGGCGGCGTCCCAATGTGAATGGGATTGGCCTTGAGAATCCAGGCATAACGCTCAATGAACAGTCCAGAATAGTCGTGGATGAAAAGCAGCGTACCAGTGTGCCGCATATATTTGCCATTGGGGATGTGACCTCTGGCCCCATGCTGGCCCACCGCGCTTCGGCAGAAGGAAAAATCGCAGCGGAGGTCGCCGCTGGTTTGGATATTCAAAGGCCTTTCCTGTGTATCCCTCAGGTGGCCTACACAACCCCCGAGGTGGCGACAGTTGGGATGAGCGAAGATGCGGCCGTCAATGCCGGGATATCGATTGGAACTGGCAAGTTTTCTTTTGCCGCCAGTGCCAGAGCAATGACACTCAACGCCACTGCGGGATTTGTAAAACTCATTTTCAATACCGAAAATGATGTGCTGATTGGCGCAGAGCTGGTTGGTCCCCACGCGGGGGAACTGGTGACGGAAGCGGCGCTGGCTATTCAAAATGGATTAACCGTCAAACAGATTGCCCAAACCATTCATCCGCATCCCAGTCTTTCTGAAGCCGTGCTGATGTCTGCAGAAGTGTTCGAAGGCACGGTCACTGACCTGTTTATTCCCAAAAAAAGCGGATGATGTCACATCCCGCTGGATAAAGCGTTGCGATGGATGGCTTAAGGCTTAATTGCAGCCGACCGGTTTCTCGTTTGCCTTCAGGATATATGTGGTGTTGACGTCGACATCAACGTCCCACTGCTCCTTGAACTGCGTTTTCATTGACATAAGCAAGGCCTCGGGCAGATGTTTCCAAAGCAACAGGGTGCCTGTAAATTTGGTTTTTATTTTCGGCGTTTCTCCTGTTTTAAGTGTATCCATGTAGAACAACCGGCCTTCGGCTCCCATGATTTTGGTGGCAAAATATATCTGCTGCGTTTTCACATCCTGCCATACAAGGGTTTTGGGACTGGACATGCCCTCCAACGCCACATACTGATTATTGGGCAATGGTTTTTCAATAGCGGATGACGCTTCACCCAAATCCACGATTTGACACATGCCATCATGCACTGGGGGAGGGGGAGAGGCTGGCGCCGCAGCTGAGTCTGTTTTGTTGCTGCAGCCGATTAAAAAGAAAAATAACACAATATTTATTAAAACTTTGGGCAGCCGATCAGGCATCACTGGACTCCTTCGAAATTTTGTAATAAATTCGTTTTTTAATTCTTGACAACCCATTATCCAGGAATTAGAAAACTGTTCAAACTTTTTCACACCGGTTGCTTAAATACCAAAACAATTTACAGACAGACAGAAGCAGCCAGTAACTTTAAAATTTTTAAGGACATCCGTTCAGATATAAACGTCAATCCAACATCGCATAAATGCGATCACACGACTAACAACACATAACGTAAAAAAGCGAGAGGAAACAAATGCATCTTAGGGATCTGAAGAATAAACCCGTCTCAGAGTTGGCGCAAATGGCTACGGAACTGGGCATTGACGGCGTTGCCGGCATGCGGAAACAGGAGCTGATTTTTCAGCTGTTACAGACAGAATCAGAGCGAGATGGTTCTATTACCGGTGAAGGCGTACTCGAAGTGCTGCCTGATGGATTCGGATTTCTCCGTGCACCTGATTACAACTATCTGCCCGGTCCGGATGACATCTATGTTTCTCCGTCTCAAATCAGAAGATTCACTTTGCGCACAGGTGATATCGTTTCCGGTAACATCCGCCCCCCAAAAGAGTCTGAGCGCTACTTTGCACTCCTCAAAGTTGAAAAAATCAACGGCGAGCCACCGGAAGTTGCACAGACCAAAATTCTGTTCGACAACCTGACACCGCTGTATCCGGACACCCGTTTCCAGCTGGAGACGCCGGAAAACCCCAATGATTCCACTCGAATCATTGATCTGCTGTGCCCCATTGGCAAAGGTCAGCGCTGCCTCATCGTTTCACCGCCCCGCGCCGGTAAAACAGTGCTGCTGCAGCAGATTGCCAATGCAATTTCTGCCAATCATCCCGAAGCGAAACTTCATGTGCTTCTCATTGATGAGCGCCCTGAAGAGGTAACGGATATGGCCAGAAACGTGGACGGCGAAGTGGTCAGCTCCACGTTTGACGAGCCGGCGCAAAGACACGTGCAGGTCGCTGAAATGGTTATCGAAAAGGCCAAACGACTCGTTGAGCACAATGAAGACGTGGTTATCCTGCTTGACTCCATCACCCGTCTGGCCCGCGCCTACAACACGGTTGTACCGCCGTCCGGAAAAATTCTTTCCGGTGGTGTTGACTCCAATGCCCTTCACAAACCCAAAAGATTTTTTGGCGCTGCCCGTAATATCGAAGGCGGCGGCAGCCTGACCATTATCGCCACGGCGCTGGTTGATACCGGCTCCCGTATGGACGAAGTGATTTTCGAAGAGTTTAAAGGTACCGGTAACAGCGAAATCCATCTGGACCGCAAGCTGATGGAAAAGCGGATTTTCCCGTGTATGGACATCAACCGTTCCTCCACCCGTAAAGAGGAGTTGCTGCTTGAAGAATTCATTCTGCAGCGCGTATGGTTGCTGCGCCAGTTGCTGCATCCGCTAAATGTTATTGACTCGATGGAGTTTTTGCTGGATAAACTGCGTAGAACAAAGACCAACCAGGAGTTCCTGGAGTCGATGAATCAGTAATTACAGCGGCATGATAAGCCGGGCTACAATTGGGCGTCCGGTGTTGCCAAAAAAGGGTAGAGAATATGAAACAGGGAATACATCCTAAATACGAAGCAGTTACCGTGACATGTGCCTGCGGTGCGACCATCGAAACAAAATCCACTAAAGCCGAAGATTTCTCAATAGAGATTTGTTCCGAGTGTCATCCGTTTTTTACCGGCAAACAGAAGCTGGTAGACTCCGCCGGTCGCATCGAACGATTCCGCAGAAAATACGGCGACAAAGCCACAATTGTCGGCAAATAATCCCCATTTTTATTCTGTTTGGTTATATTAATCCTGTCGTGCTGGTTTCGTTTTTATGAACGTGATATTCGTTCAGCTGTATCTAGCGATTTGGAGTAGTAATGAATAATTCTGTACCCGTAGGTGGACAGGCAGTGATAGAGGGCGTGATGATGCGATCGCCCAACAGTTTGGCTGTCGCAGTTCGCAGACCTGACAAGAAAATCGTAATTAAGGAAGCGGTATGGCGTTCTATCTGGAATCGATTCAGATTTCTGAAATGGCCATTTTTCAGAGGCACAGTCGTCATGATAGAAGCCATGGTAAATGGCATTCAGGCGCTGAATTTTTCTGCAAGGGAAGCCATGCCGCCAGAGGAGCAGGAAAAGCTGTCCAACGAGGAAAAGGCCAAATCCAATGGCTCCGGTTCGGAGAGTGATTGGCTGATGATGGCGCTGCCCATGCTGTTGAGCGTGGTGTTTGCCATCGGTTTGTTTAAGTTTGTTCCCCATTTGGCAGCCACCTATGCCGGCAGTCTATTTACAGGCACGCCATGGACAGTGGATGACTTAAGTTATCATTTTGTGGATGGACTGATCAAAGTGGTCCTGTTTATCGGGTATGTCGCCGGAATCAGTTTTTTCAAGGATATTCGTCGCGTGTTTATGTACCACGGCGCAGAGCACAAGGCGATATATACCTATGAGGCGGGCGAGGACTTGATAGTCGAAAACGCCCGTCGAAAAACGCGACTGCATCCCCGGTGTGGCACATCGTTTTTGATGGTGGTTATTCTTGTATTCATTGTCGTATCGGCAATCATATTGCCTGTCTTACCGGACTGGATAAAGCCAGGGGAAGGCAAGCCATTTTACTATCATCTGATTCTGGTGCTGGCCAAGCTGCCATTGCTCATTCCGGTCGCAGGTATCTCGTACGAGTTCAACCGGTTCGCAGGCAAACACTGCAATCTGGCGGTGATTAAGCCGCTGATGTGGCCAGGACTCGCCATGCAGCTCATCACAACCAAAGAGCCTACCGATGATCAGCTTGAAATTGCGCTGGCTGCACTTCGCACCTCGCTGTGGCGGGAAAAAGTGGGTCAGTCAGCTGAGTCCGTCAGTGATGAGCTTCTGGTGTTTTCGGACTTTCAGGCATTCGAAAGTGCTTCATCCAATTTGCGTCCATAACGTAATTTTAACTCAGGTGTGGTGGCATGTTTTTAGACAAACTGGCTAGAGTAGAAGAACGATTCGAAGAGATAGAACAGAAATTGTGTGATCCGGATATTATTTCAGATCGTGCGACGTTTACCAGACTGTCCCGTGAGCGCGCCGAGATTGAAGACATTGTACCTGTGTTTCGGGACTACAAACGGGTTGTCAACGATATCGAAGAATGCAAAGAGTCTCTCGACAGTGGAGACCGTGAACTTGAAGAGCTTGCCAGAATGGAACTGCCTGAGTTGAACGAAAAAAGGCATGAACTGGAAAAGCAGCTTCAGGTGCTGTTGCTGCCCAAAGATCCCAATGACGCCAAGAATATTATTCTCGAGGTAAGGGCAGGTACGGGCGGCGATGAAGCGTCGTTATTTGCTGCGGATCTCTTCCGCATGTATACGCGTTTTGCGGAGATCAAAGGCTGGAAAGTGGACATCATGAATTCATCCGCCACTGACAGTGGCGGATTCAAGGAAGTCGTGGCTTCCATTTCCGGCAAGCAGGTTTTCTCGTCGCTTAAGTACGAGAGTGGTGTGCATCGGGTTCAGCGTGTGCCGGTGACAGAAAGTCAGGGGCGAGTGCATACGTCGGCGTGTACAGTGGCCGTGTTGCCCGAAGCGGAAGAAGTTGAAGTTGAAATCGCAGACAAGGATTTGCGTATCGATGTGATGCGTGCGGGCGGACCGGGGGGACAAAGCGTAAACACAACCGACTCTGCGGTTCGTATTACACACCTGCCAACAGGTATGATTGTGATTTGCCAGGACGAGAAGTCTCAACACAAAAATAAGGCGAAAGCCATGACTGTGCTTCGGGCGCGACTTTATGACAAATACCAGTCAGAGGCCGATGCCGAACGCGCCGCAAACCGGAAAAATCAGGTGGGTAGCGGTGATCGCAGTCAGCGAATTCGCACTTACAATTTTCCTCAGGGACGCATTACAGATCATCGCGCCGGACTGACAGTTCACAAGCTTGATTCCATTCTTCAGGGGGAACTGGGGGATTTCCTTGATTCAGTTGCCGCCTTCTTTCAGGCGGAGGCGCTCAAACAGCATAGCGAGCAAGGCTGAACAGTCACTCCATTACAGGGTACCTTCCTGACAACCGCAGAATCGAAGCGGCTGTATTTCCATAACTGTTGCCGGATTCGGGGAGACTATTATTTTTTGGGAATCTTTTTTTTGGGGAGGAATCAGGTGGCGGAACTATTGTGCGCGATCATAAAAGATGATGATCGAAAGACAGTGAAACTCACTGTCAGAGCTTTGTTTCACCTGAGTCGCTTTAATATTAATACCTGGATTTTCATCAATCCATCTTGTTATCTCTTCACCCAACTCACTCCGCTCCCGCGCTTTCGTAGCGGAAAACACCTTGATTGCGTTATAATTTTCCATTGCCGACGTCCTTTCCTAACGAGTCTTTATTGTCAAAAAACAGCTATTATTTAAATTCTATCCGCTCAAATTGCAATGAAAATGAAAAAGAAGTTGAATTTTTATTGGCGTAGTAGTTGAAATGATCGCTGAGGTGAAACTGCTGTTTTCTTTGAATTATTTTTCCTGGATTGGTTTTCATTTGCCACAGTACAGAAAGGGACGAAATGTTAAGTGATGAATGCATTTTCTGCAAGATAGTCAACGGTCAAATATCATGCACTAAATTATACGAAGATGACAACGTGATGGCGTTTGAAGACATACACCCCATTGCACCGGTGCATTTTCTGGTAATTCCCAAAGAGCATATTCCCACTCTGGATGATATTGAAGCACATCATGCGGAAACCCTTGGCCAAATGTCATATGTTGCGACCCAGCTGGCTAAGCAAAAAGGCGTCGGCGCTACAGGCTACAGACAGGTCATAAACTGCAGGGAGACGGCCGGGCAAGTGGTGTTTCATTTGCATCTTCATGTGATTGGTGGTCGCAAAATGGACAAGATGGGCTAACCATGAACACATCCGAAAATGGAGATTCGATAGTTCCCGCCGAGCGGTTCAATATTCGGTTTATGGCACTGGGTGCATTTCTGATATTTTTGGTTCTCACTGCCGCTGAATGGCTGGTGTGGCGACTTGTGGATGAAAATACCCAGTCATTTTTTTACGAATCCATCGCGCGTGTCTCCGCATCTGATATCACCGCCGAGGAGAAAGATGCGATTCGCGCGGAAACACTGCAGCGGCTGGCAGTCCCTTCCATACTGGGGCTTGGCGCAATCGTATTCATCGCTCCGTTTGGAGTTGGCATGCTCGTCGGTAAATATTCACGTTCCTATTTCAGTGCACCACTTGCCGTGGTCCTGGGCGGCATTGTGACGCTCATTGCATCCAAAACATTTTCACTCGGTGCGATCGTGGCGTGCCTGCTGTATGGGTCATATTCCGTCTTTGGTCACGCAACGGTTAAAAAGTTACAAAACTGGCACACGAAAACATGAGATTGTTCTTTATTTTTAGTTGGTTACTCTCGCTTTGAGTTGACCCTATAATTCGATTATGCTACTGCTGTACCAGTTTTTTTTGTGAGGTAAACCACGGACCCGGACGGAAAAAAAATGATGAAGCAGTCATTAAACCTGATGGCTGTCGGAATTGAGATGGGCGTGTCCGTGGTGATTGGTATTATGGGGGGAAACTGGGCTGATTCCTATTTCGGGACTGAGCCAGTGTTATTCTGGGTTGGATTTGGAATTGGTTTGGGGGCTGCGGCCAAAGCGGTGATCGACGCGGCACAAAAGGTTCGAAAAGAAATGTGCGCTGATGAGCCAGAAGACTCTAAAAAAAATTGATTTGCTGCTTATTCTGTATGCAGTGATTTTATGTTTTGGCGCATTTTTTTTTTACGACAACCGGAGTCTTTTAAGTGTAGCAGCAGGCGCTGCGGTCGCATTTGTAAATTGGGTTTTGTCACGCCGACTTGGCGTCAAACTTATTTTTGGAGAACATCAGCAGAGAGTTGCCATCCTGCTGTCGATCAAAATGTTAGTTGTGATCGGTGTGATTGTGTCCATTTTGGCATTTACGCCGGTTGAACCCGTTGCCTTTATGATTGGTTTGTCAGTGTTGGTTATGGGGATATTAACACAGGGCATTCGGGAGATTTTTATACAGTGATTAGTACCCTCGAAGCAGGGATTGAGATTAGATAGAGAGGAAACCTGACCAATGCCCCATGGAATGACCTGGTTCGACTTGATACTGCCGCAACTGTCTCAATGGCGGGAGCAGCTGCAAAATGCAATCGGTATATCCTATATTGAGCATGCGCCTGTATCCATTCAGTTTGTTACCGGCCTGGCATTTGTTTCGCTGCTCATCATATTGCTGGTGTTCACCGCTCGCTCCAGGCTGGCAAGTGTGGAAAAGGGACTGGTGCCCGATGAAAAACTGACACTTCGGACTTTTTTCGAAATGATGATAGAAGGCACACTGAATACCATGGATGGTATTATGAGTCGAAAACAGGCCGAATTCTTTTTACCCCTGATAGGCACCTGCGCGTTTATCATTTTCTTTTCAAATTTTCTGGGACTCATTCCTGGATTCGAGCCGCCAACCGGCAATTTCAACACAACGCTGGCAATGGCTGTCGTTATTTTTTTCACGACGCACATCTATGGCCTGAAAGAAAACGGCCTTAGCTATGTGGCCCACTTTTTCGGGCCAATCCGCAAATGGTATGCGTTGCCATTCATGCTAATGATGTTCGCCATCGAGGTGGTGAGTCATATGTCCAGACCTCTGTCGTTGGGCATTCGACTTGCAGGGAATATGTTTGCTGATCATAAGGTGGTTGCCACATTTACGCTCCTGGTGCCCATCCTGCTGCCGGTGCCCATGTTACTGCTCGGTGTTTTGGTTTGTATTGTTCAGGTTGCAGTTTTTTGTATCCTGTCGATGGTTTATATTGGAATGGCGGTTGCCCATGAAGAACACTGATCCCCAAGTCGGATCACAAAGGAGACCGAATTATGCATTTTCGTAAAATAGTCACATTAGTTACTACAAGCTTGGTTTCGCTGCTGATTGCTTCGTCTGCGTTCGCGCAGGAGTTGACAGATGGTGCTGCTGCTGCTGCTGCCGCTGAAGGTGAGGTGGGACTCAAAGCACTCGCCGCGGGGCTGGCAATTGGCCTGGCGGCGTTGGGTGGTTCCATTGGTCAGGGACGAGCTGCCGGTTCCGCCCTCGAAGGGATTGCCCGCAATCCAAATGCCTCCGGTAAGATCTTTACCCCCATGATTCTCGGTCTGGCACTTATCGAATCTCTGGTAATTTACGCGTTGGTGATTGCTTTTATGGTAAAACCCTGAGTTGGTGCCAGGGCGCCACTGATTGACGACACACGCTTTCCTTTCCTTACAGAATTTGAGGCAAGTTTACAGTATGAAAAGATATTTTATTTTTGCGACGTGCATCATTGTTATGGGTTGCGTGATGGGCTGCGCAACTGCTCGGCTTGAACGACTGTCCGAAACAGCGACACCGTACGATGCCGATCGTGTGGAAAAGATGCTTCCTAAACCCATTGAGGTGACCGATGACCCCGTTGTGACCCAGCGCGTGGAGATCATAACCAGTGCAGGTGCCATAGTTGTCGCACTGTATGGAGACGCTGCGCCCAAAACCGTGGCCAATTTTCTCTCGTACGTGCAATCGGGCTACTATGATGGTCTGATTTTTCATCGTGTGATACCAGGCTTCATGATCCAGGGGGGCGGATACGATAAGGACATGGCCAAGGTGGAGAGTGGCGCCCCCATTCCCCTGGAGCTAATCCCGGGAATTGAACATACCGCTGGCACCATTGCCATGGCTCGAACATCTGACCCTGAAAGCGCAACCAGTCAGTTCTTTATCTGTGTGTCAGATACGGAGCAACTCAACGGCGAATATGCTGCATTCGGAAAGGTTGAAGAAGGCCTCGATGTGGCCACCGCCATATCACAGGTTGAAACGCACTCCGTTGAAACGGATGTCGCTGTGATGGACGACGTTCCGGTGATTCCCGTTATTGTTCAGAAAATGCGGTTGTTGTCGCAATGAGATTGTGACTGAAATGAATTGAAACCGACCCGCCTGCTGCGCTCCAGTGATCGAGATGAGAATATGAACGAAATCGCTAACCAGACGCAGCTGAGCGTTGGAATTACTTGCTGGTGACTTTCCAGTCCACAAACACGTTGAGAGCGGCGGAGAATTCCCTCAGGTCGGACTCCAGAATTTTTATCGCCAAACCACCTGTGGTATTGTACGCCTTGAGGCTGTTCTTTCGAATCCATCTGCGAATTGTCTCGTTTGACACTTGACACATCTTTGCAACATCCTTGACGGAGTAAACGCGTTCACCGTTTGCCATGCTGGGGCTCCTTTCGTCCAATGCTTAATATTGCGATTTCCGTTTGAAACTATTTTCCAGAATTGTTTCAAAGGAATTCAGTGAGGATCATTCTACTTATTAGTCAGTGATTTGACCATCTAAAAATTCGGAAATGATGTTCCAGTTGTCTATTGTTCTGGAGCGGCGACATCCCCAGACATTGCATAATGCAAGCATGTGACTGTCCGTGAGATCAGACGATGTGTACAGCTTCACCAGGTCGCCATCCTGTCCGTTTTCGAAACTGCAGTGACACTTGGCGAATGTGGGCAATGCCACCTGGCATTCAGGACAGAAAAACTGTAACTTCTGTCCGTCCTTCCAGTTCTGGTCTCCTTTTTTTGTACCATCGCCATGGAAAGGTGACAGAAAGACGAGACCTTCGTTGCTATCGCTTTTCAAATAGACTTTAATTCCAGGGTATCCATCAAAGTCATCGTTGTCGTCGGTTATCAGATTGTGACCATTGGGGCAGTATGCTTCGGTGATCACAATAAAAACATCGTCGACCTGCTTCAAAGTGGATTCTACAGGGGGAGGGGCAGATATTCTTACTCGCCCCTGTTCTACGTCCTTTTTTGCCATTGGAAACTCCTTGAACAATCTTTTCAATAACACGTATGCCACTAAACCAGTGGAGTCAAGAGAATCTCACGTTTTATTTTTTGCTGGATGGAAAAAGGTTAAAACAGCAAAATACTCGAAATTAATCAGATATACGGTGTATGAATGGCATTGGACATATCAGGGACGAGACACAATCCGCAAAAATGAGTGAACGTCTTAGCTGGCGGGTGGCGTGGATTTTTTCTTCAGCAGTTTGTGGTAAAGATGCTGGCCAAGGCTGTCTATCATCAGTCGCTCAACCTTGCTTTCGATTAGCTCTTTTTCTTCCTGACTGGCGTAAATGAATTTGATGCCCATCCCCGCTGGTGACTCGGATGAAGCGTTCTGTGGCGAGACCACCCATTTTACCTTGCCTTTTAATGTGATCGGATCAACAAGAGATGGAATTTTCAGTTTGAACACAAACTCTGTATCGATATCCAGCGGTGTTTCAGTTTTTATAAAAGTGCCGCCCCGACTGATATTTCGCGTATAATCCGCGAAAAATGTATTGAGCCGGCGATATTCAACTTTCAGTTCGATTGGCGCCCTGGGAGAATTTCGGCGATCGTCATCAGATATGTGTTCCACCTTGGATAACCCTTTTGTTGTGCGTCTCTGCAGCGGCTGTTGATTTGTCGGCAGGCAATAATTCGTCTGCCACGTTTTCCAATTTACCTTATTGACCAAAATTAGCAAATAGTACTAAGGGGTTATCATGAAATTTTACATAAAAACATTCGGCTGTCAGATGAATGTACACGATACCCGCCGGATAGAAGAAATACTGGTAAAAGCCGGGCACCAACCCACCCAGGAGTCTCGCGAGGCGCAATTGGCGATGGTTAACAGTTGCACAATTCGGCAAAAGCCGTGGCACAAAGCCATATCTGAAACCGGGCGACTTCGAAAAGGTAAACTCAAGGGAAGTGGCGAAAACCTTCTTGTCGGTCTGGTCGGCTGTGTGGCGCAGCAGGAAGGCGAAAACGTTTTCGATTTGCTGTCTCACGTGGACTTTGTTGTTTCTCCTGACAATTACGCGCAATTGCCCCAGATTATCGATGACTTGATTCGGCAGAAAAAACACATTGCGGTGACCGGCTTTTCAGAGGGAAATGCTGAGGATTTTCTATCCATTGAGCATGTGTCCGAAAACGAAGTCAGTGCCTTTGTGACTATCATGAAAGGGTGTCAGGAACGGTGCAGATACTGCATTGTGCCAACTGTTCGCGGACCGGAGAGACACCGAGGGGCGGAACAGATTCTAAATGAAATCAGGCATGTTGTTTCTCTGGGGGTCAGGGAAATCACCCTGCTGGGGCAAAAAGTGAACGCATGGCAGGAAGGCGAGCGGCGTTTTTTTGATTTGCTTATGGAAATTGATAAAGTGGCAGGGCTTGAGCGACTGCGGTTCACATCGCCCCATCCAAGACACATGACCCCTGAGGTCATTGATTGCTTTGGACAGTTACGGACCCTTTGTGAGGCCATTCATTTACCTGTGCAGGCGGGCGCGAACACCACGCTCAAACGGATGGGACGGCGATACACGCGCGAAGATTACCTTAACATCGTGGAAAGATTGCGAAAGGCCCGACCGGACATTTCCATTTCAACAGATTTGATTATCGGGTATCCAGGGGAAACCGAAGACGATTTCCGTGAGACCCTGTCACTGATCGAAGAGGTCGGATTTTCCTCGGCGTTTTCATTTAAATTTTCTCCCCGCCCCTTCACCCCTGCAGAGAAGTTGAATGATGATGTGCCGGAGGATGTAAAATCAGCCAGACTGGCCGCAGTGCATGAACTGGTAAACGCACAGGAAACAGCGTTTCGAAACGGTTTGCGGAATTCTGAGTTGGAGATATTGGTTGAAGGTGAAGGACGGATGAAAAGCCAGCTGAGCGGTCGCGCGCGAAATCATCAGATAGTTAATTTTGTCTCGGCGCACCCGCTGTCGCAGATGATTGGCAAGTTAATCACCGTGCGGGTGACAGATATTCATCCCAATAGCCTTGAGGGAGAGATTGTGTGAAGCTGTTGAAGATCTTTGAAAAGCCCTGGGTGTGGGCTGCGGCATTGTTATCCTATCTGTTGTTAATCTTTATCGTCTCTCATCTGTCCGCCCTCCAGCTGCGTATTATTCCCTTTTCTTACTGGGATAAGGCGGTTCATTGCATTGAGTATTTTCCCGTGGGCTTTCTGATTTCAGGAATGATTCATTCCAAATGGACCAGTATTAAAGCGCCGGCCGTTATTGTTCTAACCATCTTCATTGTTGGCATATTGGCAGGGCTCGATGAGTTTCATCAATCCTTTGTCCCCGGCCGGGACGCGTCGCTGGCGGATGTTGTCGCGGATCTGATAGGCGGTACGTTTGGAACCGTCGTTTTCGCCGCGTTTTGGAAGACGTATTTTCAGCGCATGATGACCACTGCCTGAACCACACTGCGAACAAGTGGAACGCTTGTCGTCAACGGCATCGGCGTGAGCAAAAATTGGCCTGTCGCTGGTTGCTTTGCTACTGGTCGTAGCGATGTTTGTTTGGAAGCCAAAAGAGGGCTTCAATACCGGCGAAGGTAAAAATCGAATCATATCCATCCCCCGTCAACCAGGTGGTGGTTACAACCGGGGCCAGCGTAAATTTCCGTGTGACGCGAAATTCGTACAGCAGCGAGAGGGCAAGGGCGCCCGGCCCGCCAAATCCAAATTCCCACTTGTTCTCTCCCTGGGCAAAGCCAAAACCGAAACCGGCGGATGGTCGGATTCCGAGCCCCTTCCAGGGATAAAATGACAGATCGAGCAGCAGCGCGAATGCGGAAAGTTGTACGTCAGGCGATTTTATGTTCACTGTCTGCACCTGGAAGCCGATGGCGAATTTGTCGCCAAAGGCATCACCCACTCGCATCAGCATTGTCCCCGAGTGCAATGGCCCATAGGTGAGCTTTTTGTGGTCATCGTTTTCAGCAAGCCAGGTATGCGCCTGAACATAGTTGAGGGAACCGCCGATGTAGGAGGCTGGTCTGCGTCTGATGGTGGAATCGTTGCGCCAGTCAACCGCGTTACCTGCATCTTCTGGCGTTGAGGTTTGGGCACCATCTGATGATGCGTCACTGCCAGTCAATACGGCATCTGGTGCATTTTCCGATGCCACGCAGATGTATGGCAGCATCGATACGGCAACCATGGATGTGATCCAAATGCGCAACACAATCGGTTTCAGTGAGTTTGGATTCAGTGATTTCATGTACTGCAGATTAAATTACTTCAGCGCGCACTTTTCAAGTGCTTTTTCCTGGGTTGCGGTCAGATCGGGCTCTCCCATGATAATACTGCCAACGCGATCCCATTCAAATCCATGTGGCCGCTTGTTGGACCACCAGATGACCATCGCCCGTCCCTTGATATTTTGAAGCGGCACAGTCCCCCATATGCGGGAATCGCTTGATCGGTCCCGATTGTCGCCCATTACAAATACCTGGTTTTCCGGTACCTTGACCGGCTCAAAATCATCAAAGAGGTACTCTTCCACGATGGTGTAGCTGTGATCGCCATGCTTTTCAACCCACAGCGAACTGGTGCGATCCACCCACTCATCAGAAAGGTTGTGTTTGGACTTAAATGTTCGCTTGCCCACTTTACACCGCTGAATGGGTTTGCCGTTCACATACACGACACTTCGTTTCACTTCGATAACATCGCCGGGCAGTCCAATCACTCTCTTGATAAAGTCTGTGCCAACCAGTGTTTCTTCATCGAATGCGTCGCTGGAATAACCTTGCTCCTGTCGGGATGGCTTGGCAAAGACAATCACGTCACCGTATTTCGGGGGTGCAAACTGAATCAGCTTTTTGTTCTGAAATGGGAGCGAAATGCCATATCGATATTTGCTGACAAAGATATGGTCTCCAACCATCAGGGTTGGCACCATGGATTCGCTGGGAATTTTGAATGCCTCCACGGCAAAGAGTCTCAGACCGAATGCCACCAGCACTGCGATGCCAATGGACTCAAAATATTCTCTTCCAGGACTTTTTTGCGCGAACGCCAAATGCTTGTTGGCGGACGCTTCCAGCTTTTTTTGTCCGGATTGAATCGCTTCATGGGTGCGGTTCTCAATCGCCTTTTCAAGGGAGTTAATGTTTTCGTCCAGTTCCCGGGCGCCCTTTTCCGACACTCTGGCTGGAAATTTGCGCTTTAGTTTCTGAACACGTCTGATGATTGCCTGCGCGTTTTTAATTCGTCTTGCACGGTTGTATTCAGAATCAAAATCCCTGTCTCGCCAGAATGGCAGACTGTTTTTGGCGGAATACAGCATCACCACAAGTACGGCAAACAACAGCAGGACATACCACGGTTCAAATTCATCGACGACCCGTTGGCGGTCGAGTATGTCGACAGTTACCCACGAAATGGAAAGGGGCAGCACAATAAACCATACCGCGTACCAGAATTTATGCATAAAATATCGAAACTTCAAGCCAGGTCTCCAATCCGTGTCTCCAGTGCTGTCAAAGTGATTGCGTGATTCATATCGCCGATAATCTTTTTTAGCAAGTTGTGGGTGAATCAAAACATTGTCAGATTCTCAACAGTTTTCCACATGGATTATTCCGCGCCGGATAATTCAGTTTCCTCGGACTTTCAGTTTTTCAAGTACGGATGCCTTCTGCCGTTCCTTGTAGCGAATATGGGCCGCATCACCGCCTTCGTTTTGACGATGTGTTTTTCTGTCCAGAATCTGAATCTCGGTGCGGATGTAGATAATCGGTCTTGGCACAGGATTGACGCCATCGGTAATGTACGCATTTTTGTAATCATCGATTCGAATGGGCATATCGGCCACCCAGTGCACGACCTTGTATCTGGGGGATGAGTGAATATTTTCGGGACGGCAACTGAATCGCGAGTTTCCGTTTGGCGAACCGCCAGTCTGGGTTGCCAGATCTCGAAGTCTCGGGTGTGAATTGGTAAATTCGGAAAAGGACAGCAGGGAGTTTTGAGATTCACCGGGCAGGATGTAGTTAAAGGGAAACAGATTTCGCGACAGAAAATTCAGCGCCGGCATGACGTCGTTCCTGGTGGCCGTCACCACGCGAAACCGGATTTTGTCAAAAAGCTGTGCGGCCAGCGGGTCCCGTTTGGAGAGCAGTTTGGTGACCATGCTGGCACGTTGCTTGCGGCCGCCCATAAATTCAACAATGGGTAACTGTTCAGCCATCATATGGCTGATGGTCTGATAAATGCGCGCCTCGGCTTTATGGAACAGCTGCTGATCTGTTACATTGAGCGCCTGTCTGGCTTCGTTCGCATCGAAATGATTTATGATATGCATTGCCTTGAGCAGCGTACACGCACAGAATTGCCGGTGTCGGATATTGGTGTTTGAGGCGATTCGAAACAGCTCCAGCAGCGACGCATTTCGAATCGGTTTGGGCATGGGAAAATCGAATTCCTCCTGCAGATATGCAATGGACTCGTCCCGAATGCGCTCAATCAGTGCGATGTCAGATGGGTCGTTTAAATCAATGCAGTGGTTTCGGCAAAGTCTTTCCGCGTCGTTGTCGGACAGGTTGAGTCGATTCCACTCCAATATGTTTTCATTAGTCAGACTGAGACGAACAATATCCAAATCAAACAGTTCAAATTTGTCGAGCGGCCGATAGGGCGCAATGTAATTGGGCGTAATATGTTGCACAGTACTATGTAAATCGCGAAGGCTGTCGAGGAAG
>JAFGWT010000222.1 GCA_016937015.1 Deltaproteobacteria bacterium
GCCTTCGCGGGGACGACGTCGCTGGGTCCCCGCCTTCGCGGGGACGACGTGATGATGTCGCCGAATGCACTTGCGTTAAACGCGTTTGTCGACAGTCTCCTGCACGGGAATGACGTTCTGATCATTCATCGCATATTATGTATTGTCTTGCACTGTCAGATAGACAGCCCTCACATGCCCCTTTTTTCAAAAAGGGGCCACGGGAATTTCCACACGTCCATTCGAATGTTTTCTCTGAAGGGTACCATCCAGAGTACAAAGGTTTTCTCCGCGCCATGGATTAGGGTTTTTTACACGGCAACGCTTCCGGAACACTGCATCAAATTCAATTGCTCCTCAATTCCGCGCCGCCATTAATCGGAAACAACCCGCCATCCAGACCGTTATGCCCTCATTGTGAACACGCCATGATCATTGTGGTGTTAATATTTTCACAACTACAGTTTAAACGGTTTCCATTTCGAATTCATTTCATCGCGTTCAGCACCAACTCCGCATGGCATTTCAAACAAATCATTAATACTTGAATCAATTTCAACAACTTGCTCAAGAGATACAATTCTTGCTGTCTCTTCATTATGATTCGATTCACCACAAAGAAATTGCCACATTCCGTCATCGTCGTCATGTGTTACATATAGAATAGATGATGATTGTTCCAATACATGGCAACAAACAATGCAAGCTGTAGATTTGGGTTCATTAAATTTGTATGACATTTTCTTCGTAAACAACTTTTTCAACATAGTTCCTATCCTTGATGCAATCCCGGAAGTTCAGGCGGGCTTACGCCCCTCCGTCGCTCTCGATGAACCGGGCACGAGCACATGTTCTGCGACTTCATGTCAATTTGTTTTATACGAACATTTTATGTTTTCATATGCTTTACTTTGGCTGTCTTAACGAGAAATACAGATTTCTCACCCATGATTAAAATAAAAACGCTAATCTCAAAACCGTTTCGAAGAATAGCCACACCATGTCAGGCTATTGGGGGCAAGGCTATTGGGGGGACAAAGGGCGGGGGCGCCCCCGGGTTGATTCCCGGATATCACTGCAGCCGGGGTAACGATATTGATGAGCGTCGGACCCAGGTCTTTGGGGCGTCCACGATGCGTGCATACGTGTGATGGCTTATTTACTGAAGCCATATCCCGCCAGTGATTTTCAATGCGTATGCCGTTGACAAGATAATCGAAAACGCCTTAATCAATGCAACCCCCTGTATAAACGGAGCTGGCCAGAATGGATTCTTTTCAAAAAACCTATTCCGGTCAAACCCGGGTTGACGAACTGGATGCGCTAAGGGGACTTGCCGCTCTGTCGGTCATTCTGTGGCACTTTGTTTGCGCCACATACACCGTCCCGGATGCGGGAACACGGTCGGTGGTGATGAGTCTGTACGTTCTGTTTCAGGGCCGCGCTGCGGTCATTCTTTTTTTTATCCTCAGTGGATTTGTTTTATCGCTTCCGTTCCTGAAGGAGCCGCGTCCCCAATATGGTGCGTTTGCGCTTCGCCGCGTTTGCAGAATTTATCTGCCATATATTGCACTGGTCGCCCTTGCCATCCTTGTGCGGACGTTTGTTGCGGTAAAAAAAATTCCGGATCTCAGTGATTGGTTCAATGACTATTGCGGTGCGCCGTTTTCCCTTAAAACCGCACTTGAGCATCTCTTCCTTGTGGGGAATATCCATATCATGGAATACAACAACGCGGTCTGGTCCCTTGTGCACGAAATGCGGCTGTCTTTGGTATTCCCGCTGCTGTTTGCCGCCGTGTTGCGGATGAAGCCGGTGGTCAGTATTTTTGTCTGCATGGTATTGTCGGGTATTGCGCTCATTAATGAGGTGTATGGATGGGAAACGAGCAATGGCTGGCAAACCGGTTATTTTTATACGCTGCAGGTGGCGGCCTTTTTTTATCGTCGGCATTCTTTTGGCCCGTCATAAAACGCCGATTATTTCATGGTTCGGCAGGTTGAAAAAATGGAAGAAAGTGCTTCTCTTCATTGTTTCTGCACTGCTGTACCGATTTTCAATGGAAGTCTGGCTGGTCAATCCCAGGGCGCTGCTGATTTCGGATTGGGGTTCAGTGATTGGCGTATGCGGTTTGATGATTGTCTCCCTGGGATCGGCCAAGGCCGGAAAATTGCTTCGAAAGCCGGGGTTCAAATTCTTCGGTAATATTTCCTACAGTGTGTATCTGAACCATATTCCCATGTTGTACCTGACCATATTCCTGTTGCACGATTATCTCCCTCTGCTGCTGATTCTGCCTGTGTATATCGCGCTGGTAATAATGTTTTCCTTTGTCACCTGGCGGCTGATTGAACGCCCGGCCATTGCACTTGGAAGATTTCTGTCTAACAGGCAAAGGAAGCTGTTACGACGTACATAAGGCCATTGGTCAGCCTGTTCTTAACAGATCTTTTTTCAACTTATCTGACGGTTTCGGTTTCACAGGGGCAAAAAAAAAGCATTTTGAATATGTTTTTCGAACTTTTAGACATCCCAGTGCATTGTCTATAGAGTTATACAAAACAAAAATCGCCAGGGGATTGAACTGTGAAGAAGGTCGTGCGACTGCCACTGAGGTTCGATAGCCGGAAAAATGAGTCCATATCATTGGCCGACCTCGATGACGACACGTTGATGGTGATGACGCGTTCGGGGGAGGAATGCGCCTTTGATGTGCTGGTATGCAGACATCAGCGGATGGTCCTTTGCGTTGCCAGAAAGTATCTTGGGGATCCCCTGTACGCTGAAGATGCGGCTCAAAACGCCTTTCTGGATTTGTATCGTCACACCCAATCGTATCGGCCGGAAGGGAAGCTTCGCGCATTTTTAACCAAAATCGTTATCAACCAGTGCCGAATGACCCGACGCAGAATGACCAGCGAGGCAAAGACTCTGTTGGCTTTTGCGGCCCAATCGACAATGGATACTCTCGATACGCCCAACGCATACACCACGGAGCAGCAGCGTCTTCTCGACCGGGCGGTGTGCGCACTCCGTCCCAAACTTCGGGAGGTGGTGGTGCTGCGATACGCTGCGGGGTTCTCCTATCAGGAAATTTCAGAGACTTTAGGCATTCGGCCTGGAACGGTGAAGTCCCGGATTTTTTCGGCAATTGCCAGGCTTGGTGCCAGTCTGGAGGCTTATGAGAAATGAAACAGTCTGACTTAACCTACATGCAGCTTGGCAGGTATGTGGCAGGGGAACTGACCGCTTCAGAGGCAGAAGTACTGAATGGTGCGCTGGCCAATTCCCAGGAAAGTCGCACACGGCTCATTCGGGTGCGAACAGCGGTAAATCATATCAGTGACATGTCGGACGCAGAGGATGTCGATCTGTTGCCGGGAATTCGCCGGCGGATTGCGTTGATGCCGCAGCAGAGTGCACCGCAGCGGTCTGTGGTGTTCAGACGGATAATCCCAGTGCTGGCAGCAGCCGGACTGTTGCTGGCGGCCGCTTTTTTGTACAACGCATACTTAAAAAATGAAGCTGCGACCGTTCCGGAGGGAATCCGAGCCAAAACTGCGACCGCAGGGGCGGATACGCGCACACGCTGGATTGCCCTGAACGCATTTCGGCTGTCACAAAACGATGCCCCCACGCGCATCACCGACACCCTGCATCCGGATGACGGCCTGGTGTTCTCCTATACAAATCTCGGTCCCGCACCGTTTGCTCATCTGATGGTGTTCGCGATAGACGATGCAGCGCAGGTCTACTGGTACTATCCCGCATTCCTGGACGCAAAGGACAATCCACGGGGAATTCAGATAAAGAACGGGGTGAGCCGCGAGGGGTTGGCCGAGGTCATCGCCCATCCTTACAACGAGGGGACGCTCCAGCTTTTTGGCCTGTTTTCGGATACGGCGCTTCAGGTGTCAGATATTGAAAATGCGGTGCATCAGGGAATCTCGACCGCGGAGGGATTCGAAAAGAGATTCAGCGGGGTTCGGGTCAAGACGTTGAAAGTAACGGTTACAAAATGAAACAGATTCAGTTGTGCACCGCTGCGTTAATGCTGTGCCTGTGCCACACCGGGGCGGCGGTTTGTCAGGACACCTTTCCGGCACCGGCTGCCCGTTTTGCGATTGTCATTGGAAAAAATGAGCCTGAACAGGCCGACCAGGCAACGTTGCAGTACGCCGATGACGATGCGTTTTTGATGCACCAGCTGCTTACCGAGGCGGGGGCAAAAAGCACGCTGCTGCTTCATCCTGATGGGGATACAGGGACGCTACATCAACTGGGTGCCACAACTCGGCCCACACTGGCGGCCTTGCGAACCGCTTTTGCCCGGGTTTCGAATGAGATAAAAAAGGAACGTGAGCGCGGTCGCAAAACCGAACTGATTTTCTTTTACAGCGGACATGGCGATGTGGCGGACGGAGAGGGATTTGTGGTGCTGGAAAATGGCCGGTTGACTCGAACAATGCTGATGAACGAAATCATTGCAAAATCCCCCGCACATACGAATCACATCATTATTGATGCGTGCAAGTCGTATCTCATGGCGTTTAACAAAGGGCCGGGCGGTACGCGCCGGCCATTCCATCAGGCGTTTGACGTTTCAGCCTCCAGAAAAAATATGGACCGAACTGGATTTGTACTTTCTGCGTCGTCTGCCCAGGACAGTCATGAGTGGGAGCGGTTTCAGGCGGGCATCTTCAGTTATGAAGTGCGTTCAGCGCTGCGTGGCGGGGCTGACGCCAATCAGGACGGCCGCATTACCTACGGCGAACTTGGTGGGTTTATCACCACTGCCAATGCGGGAATAGTCAACCCCAGATTCAGACCGCAGTTTTTTGTCCGTCCCCCTGGCGGCAAGCCCGATTACGCCAGGCCACTGCTCAATTGGCGCAGGCAAAAGGGGCGACTCGAAGTGGATGCAAAATCGTCCGGGCACTATTTCATTGAAACGACCACAGGGGTTCGAATTGCAGATGTGCATCCGGATGGGGACCAGTCACTGACCGTTTATCTGCCGGAGTCACGCCCCCTGTTTGTGCGCAATGCCAGTGAAACCAAAGAGGGCATTCTCCATCACGATCGGCCGGTTCTGTTGTCGGCACTGGAAATGAAACCCGCCCACATTACCCGAAAAGGGGCACTCAATCTCGCATTTGAATCTATTTTTCTCGCGCCTTTCAGCAGTGCGGCAGTGAGCGCATACGAATCGAACGAAAAGCGAATCTCCCGCGAAGGAGGGGCTGTTGAGGACAGTGGCACGCGCATCCCTCGTGATCGGCTGAACAATTCCGATACACTGCGAAACACCCTGTTGGGCGCAACTGTTGTTTCTCTGGCTGCCGGCGGGACATTGAGCATGGTTGCATACAGCCGGCTGAGGAAGGCGGAGGGGCGCAACCAGCAAAAAATTTTCGAAATCAATCAATCCATTGATTCCCTTAACACAACTGCGGCGGTCTGCTACGGCGTCGCTGCGGCTGCCGGTATTTCATGGCTTGCTTTGACGGTGATGAATGTTCGAAATCAAAAAAAGGGCCTGTCCTTATCGCCCACCCTCGATTTGAGGGGGCAGTTGGCGGGAATGATTTTTGTTCGAACCTTTTAGGCGGGAAGCGCATTGATACTTGCAGAGACAACAACTTTTAAAAAGGCGCAACCAATTGCCATAAAAAGCAATTGAAAGGAGATGTGAGCATGACGCAGTTGCTAAAAGGGATTGCACCGCTGATGGTGTTATGCCTGATCGTTTTGAGCGGGTGCATGGACCACGCTTCACTCGAAGGAGCGGCGTGCCCATGTGCGGACGGCTATGTCTGCTGCGATGGGGTTTGCAGGACAAGCTGTTCAAATGATAATGACAGCAGTTCCACCTTTAATGAGAGCACGGATACGGTAACAGCGATTACGAGCGACACCACCGATACCACCGCGGTGACCGAGAGCGACAGTGCGCCAGTGGCGGGGACAGACAGTGTTGCCTCTGTTGATACCGACAGCGGCAGCGAAATTATGGCTGCAGTCCCATTGCCTTGCGACGTTTTCGAAGCAGCGGGCGTCTCCTGCGTGGCGGCCCACAGCACGGTCAGGGTTTTAAGAGCCGCGTACACAGGGCCCCTTTACGAGCTCTGTAAGGGCACGGCAAATCCCGGACCCGATTCGTGTCAGGGCGAAAAATTGGATATCGGAGCGGTCAACGGCTACGCCAACGCTACGTCACACGCTGCGTTTTGCCAGGGGTCGCAATGCACCATCACCAAAGTCTACGATCAGGCCCCACATGCCGGTGGACCGCCAAATGACCTGGAGCCCGCACCCAAAGGGGGCGCCAAAATGTCACCGGATAGACCTGCCAACGCCACGGATTTGCCGGTAACCATAAACGGACATCAGGTGTACGGACTGCGCTTACTGCCGGGCGTGGGCTATCGCGCCGGATGCAACGATTGCACTATTCCTGTTGGCACCGACCTCGCAACGGGCGATGAGCCCCAGACAATCTACATGATAACGAGTCAGTACGACACAGCCAATGGATGCTGCTTTGACTATGGCAACGCCGAAACCTCCTGCAACAACGATCATAACGGCACTGCCGAAGCGCTCTATTTTGGTCACGGCGTGATTTGGGGTACAGGCAGCGGCGAAGGTCCATGGGTAATGGCAGACCTTGAAGATGGTCTCTATGCCGGCTGGGAAAACGCCCAGGATCAGGGAATATCGACCAATGTGTCTGCTCAGTACGACTTTGTGACGGCGATTATGGTGGGTGACACAGCGGATAAGAATGACGGCAAAGGTCGGTTTGCACTCTATGCCGGTGATGCGCAGACCGGACCCATTAACGAAATGTATGATGGCATCCGTCCCGAAAAAGTTGGCTACGTGCCGATGCAAAAGCAGGGCTCCCTTGTTCTTGGTATCGCGGGTGACAACAGCAACGGCGGCGCCGGACGCTTTTACGAAGCTGCTATCGTGAACGCTCCGCTTGACAAAAGTGTCCTCGATAACCTCCAGTCGGCCATTGTCCAGGCCAGATACGGAAAGACTGACACAGTATATGACTATGAATATGAAGGGGACACCGATAGTCATGCCCAGGTGGACACAGAGAGTGCTGCTGACAGCGACGCCGGCATCGATACGGGCAGTTCAGCCGATACCGATTCCGTTGACGAGTGTGAAAATGTATCCCCCTGTGGCGGCGACGTGGTGGGCACCTGGAATGTGACGTCCTCATGTCTTGCGGTGAACGGTGTGCTGGACATGACATATATAGGCCTGGGTGACTGGTGCGACGCAACGATCACTGGAAGTCTTGACGTCACAGGAACGTGGACCGCCAATGAAGATGGGACATTTACGGATAACACCGCCACGATGGGCGCTGAAACGATTGAGATGTCTGCGGATTGTTTGAACATATCGGGGACCACAACCACATGTGACAGGATGAATGGCCCCATTGGCGCTGCCGGTTTCGCTGAAGTCGAATGCGTGGATAACCCGACGACAGGCGGTTGCACCTGCGCAACGACAGTTGACCAGGCTGGAATGGGCGTGGCGCCGGGCTATCCGGTGGTTTCCGGACCTTACGAGAACCGGGACAGCAGAATTACCATCGCGTCAGGCGAGCAGGCGTATACGTACTGCGTTAAGGGAAGCACCATGCGTCTGTCGCCCCAAAGCAACGAAGTGAGCGGCCCCATCATCGGGGGCATCACACTCAACCGAGAGTAACCCCAGACCACTATTCCAGCAATTGAGGCAGTTCTCTCCAACATCACTGCCACATCCTGCAGTTTAATCGCGCAGGTGGCTGAGGCCACTAAAAAAAACTACTCAAAAGAAGGCATTTGGGGCGACACGCCTGGTGGAGAAACTGTTCGCCAATGGGCGTTTAGTGGTTATAGTGCAATACAGAAAACCATGAGTGCGCTGAAGAGGAATCCGGAATCCATGGGGGTAAATCATCCGACGCGCCCATACTGCCGGCAAAAGCAGCGAAAGGACACAAATGACAGACCGGATACTGGGTTTATGTGTGGATGGATATGCCAATTCCGGAATGATCAATGGCGCTGTCCGCGAGGTTGCAAGGGCGGCCAATCTGGATATTTCGGCACAGAATTTTATCGACGCACAAAGCCAGAGCACCACTTTGAATTGGCGGGGGATTGCAAAGGGATACTCATTTGAAAACGAGTATGTCAACAATCAGTTCCTGACTGCAATCAATTCACCGCCAGAAGAACCCAGACACATGAAAATTGATTTTTGCTCCGAAACCAAACAGTGCCTCGAACAGGCCATCGACTTTTTGCGGCAGTGAATTTGGTTTTGCCCGATGCCGGCGTATCCGGTTTTAATTCCAACTGAATGGGAGAATCATATGGAACCGCGAGGTGTATTTTTAAATTTCTGCACCGCTATTGCCAGGGCCATGGCGGACGACGGATTCAAATCGCTGCAAAAAGGGCAGCGTCTTAAAAAAATGCTTGGTAACAATGATATATCCTGCGAGCATGCGTGTTCGCTTAAGAAGCTCACTTTCTGAAAATTAATTGAAAAAGGCCATCAGTTTTGCCA
>JAFGWT010000223.1 GCA_016937015.1 Deltaproteobacteria bacterium
AGCTGTTCGACCATCAGTTCCGGTGTTTTTGTAGACTGCGTCATTCCGCAATACTCCTTTGAAGCGCATCGAGCTGTGACCTGAGCGGACGGAGGCGTTTGCGAACGCCAGAAACACTCATTCCCACCTCATTGGCCACTTCCTGCAGCGTCATGCCATCCAACAGATGCAAAACGGCAATGGTCCGCGTGGATTCCTGATGCTTCGAAAACAGACGATTCATGAGATTCGCCGCCATAAACCGTTCCTCCGGCACCTCTGCGCACGCGATTTGGTGCAACATTTCGGTATCGGCATCTTCCTTTTTGCGCCCTGCGGATCTGATCCGGTTCAGGCACACGTTGGTCGCCATCCGATACAGGAGGCTGCTGGGCGCTTCATCCTTTAAACGCTCTTTGTACCTGAGCAGCTGCACGAACGTGTCCTGCATGGCATCCACCGCAGCCTCCTCACTTTTGAGCAGATTGCGACATCGACGCAATACCATGGGACCATACTGCCGGTAGTAGCTCTCCACATCAATCGCCACTGTTTGGGCCTCCTGTCTGATTAAACACCGTGAAATTCAAAATGTGTTACCATATTTTTTTTCGGCGCATGCCCGGTTTTTCAATTAAAAAGCCATCTGCTTAAAAAACCGCATACGCGGCTTTGACGGCTTGACCCCATGTCCCTCCATGTGCCAGTATGGCGGCCGAACCTCCCTGCAAATCGGCATCCGGCGGTTTACCGCCACAGTACGGGCGCCGCAAAACGGATTGGCAGGGTTACCGGATCTGCTTCGGGCCAAAATACGGCCAATCGGTCCGCGCTTTCAGGATGGGTTATTCATGGGTCGAATTAAGCATGTCGCCATTTTTTCCAGTCTGGTCGTTTCCGGCTGCCTGACCGCCTGCCTGATTGTCGCCGGGATCACCGCCACTTGCCTTTCGGCTGCCGCCACCGCATCTCCCCCCATACTGGTGGCAAAAGCCACTTCATTCGAAATCACCTTAGATGAATACGTCGACATTGCGCGGACCCAAAGTCCTGCGGCGCAGGAAGAATTGAAACACAGCAGCGAAAAGCAAATGCAGCTGCTTGAAAAGCTGATCAACATGAACCTGTTGGCCGACGAGGCCAGACGGAGGGGATATGACGCCAATCCCGAAGTGGTGGCGGTCAAAAAAAACCGGCTGGCGACACTGATGCACACCACCATCGCCGAACGGATTGAAGAAGTTGAGCCCTCCGAAGCGGAGTTGCGGGCGTATTACCAACAGAATTATGCCAGATATAACAAACCGGAGAAAATCCGTGCCCGGCATATTCTGCTTTCCGATCGAAAAAAAGCCCAGGAACTGCTCAATCAGCTGAAAAAGGAAACCGTCGGCCAGTACCAGTTTCGAAAGGTGGCGAGGGAACAAAGCGAAGACGAGCAGACAGCGGCCAGCGGCGGAGATTTGGAATTTTTCACCCGGAACGACACGGCACAGGGCATCGATGCCCGGCTTATCGAAGCGGCATATCAGATACCGGCCAACGGTGAGCTGTATCCACAATTGATTGAAACGGACGCCGGGTTTCATATCCTCATGCGAACCGGCCATCGCAAGGCCATCGACCTGCCTTTCGAAGATGCCAAAGATCGCATTGTCAAACTGGTCCAGCGAAATCTTCACCGGGAAAAGGCCGATCAGGCCCTTATGGAATTGCAGAAAAAGTATCGGGTGGAACTGCACGAGGAAAATCTGAAACATGTGGTCATTGACCTTACTAAAACGGCCAATGGCCCCGCCGCATCACTGCCGGGAAAATCCGTTATTGAACAGTGAACAGCCAAATGATGTGTCACCCCCAGTGCCGCCAGAGCGTTGGCCCTGTATGATTAAACCCAACCCTGGCGCCTTGTTACAGGAGAATATCCATGAATAACGTACTTGCAATTATTGGCGGCTCCGGCCTGTACAGCCTGCCGGAGCTGAATGACGTCACCCCTCACCGCGTTACCACGCCGTTTGGCCATCCCAGTTCACCGGTCTTCGAGAGCCGCATTGGCGATACGCGGCTGCTGTTCATTGCCAGACACGGCGAAGGCCACGTGCTGTTGCCCTCGGAAGTGAACTACCGGGCCAACGTATTTGCCCTGAAACAGCTGGGCGCAACTCATCTGCTCAGCATTTCGGCCGTTGGCAGTCTGAAAGAGGAAATCGCGCCTGGGGATTTGGTTGTGACCAGACAGTACATTGATAACACCCACGGTCGGCCCGGTACCTTTTTTGGCAATGGGATTGTGGGGCACGTGATGTTTGCAGACCCGGTTTGTCCCGAGCTCTGCCAGCTTCTTTTAAACAAAGCGCAGGCACGCAGCTACACCGTACACGACAATGCCACCCTGGTGGTGATGGAGGGCCCCGCTTTTTCGACCCGGGCCGAATCCATGCGCCACAGACAGTGGGGCGCGCACATTATCGGCATGACTGCAATGCCTGAAGCCAAACTGGCCAGAGAAGCCGAGCTTTGCTACGCCACGCTGGCGCTGGCAACAGACTATGACTGCTGGCGGGAGGGCGAGGAAGACGTTTCCGTGGACGGGGTGATGGCAACATTCAGAAGCAACGTTGAAAAGGCGGGGAACATGATTGTGGATGTGGCGACCGAGCTGTCGACCTTGCCCCGGGGATGCGGGTGTCCGGCCGCACTGGATACCGCGGTCATGACAGACCGTTCTTTAATTCCGGCAGCGGTAAAGGAATCCCTTTCACCCATATTTGGGCGGATTCTGTGAATCATAAACTGCGTGTCGCGTGCAGCGTGGCATCTGACAACTTTGGGAGGATATTATGAGTAACAAACTGCTTGTTGTGGGCAGCGTGGCGTTTGACAGTCTGAAAACCAGAGCCGGCAAACGGGATGAAATTTTAGGGGGGGCCGCCACATACATCGCCCTCACCGCCAGCCATTTTGCCAAAGTGAACCTGGTGGGAGTGGTGGGCAAAGGCGACTTTCCCGAAGAACATGTGAATCTGCTGACCCAAAAGGGTGTTGACGTGGAGGGGCTTGAATTTGCAGAGGGCAAAACATTCAGGTGGGCCGGAGAATACGCGGATGACTTTTCGACCCGTCAGACCCTGGACACCCAACTGGGGGTGTTTGAGCACTTTGACCCCAAAATTCCCGATTCATACCAGGGCGCCCAAATCGTATTGCTCGGCAACATCAACCCCAGTGTTCAGCTGCAGGTGCTCGACCGGCTGAACGAAAAACCATACGTCATTACCGACACCATGAATCTATGGATGGACATTGCGCTCGATGAACTGAAAAAAGTTATCGCCCGCACCAATCTGCTGGTGATTAACGACGAAGAGGCGGTGCAGCTTTCGGGCGAACTGCAGATTCGCGTGGCCGCCAAAAAGATTCTGGCCATGGGGCCGGAGGCGCTGATTATCAAACGGGGCGAACACGGCGCCTATCTGTTTACCAAAGACACCATGTTCTTTGCGCCGGCCATTCCCCTTGAGGAAGTGATTGACCCCACCGGCGCCGGCGACAGCTTTGTGGGCGGACTCGCAGGCTACCTGGCAGGCGAAGGAAAAACCACCGTGTCGGCCATTAAAAAAGGCATGATATTCGGCACCGCCACCGCATCCGCCACCTGTGAAGGATTCGGCACCGAAAACACCGCCCGTCTAACCAAAGACGAAGTCCTCAACCGCTACTACATGCTATTGAATCTGGTGAGCACCGACTGATTCCACACTGGTTGTGATCTGGCGCCCAACGCCTGAAAGGATATCTCTCAGGCGTCGCCGATGGGTCTGTTGCCCTTCATTGAAAACAGCGTAAAGGCGGTGGCACGCAAGGTATTGCGCATGTCGGTCACCTGCCGATGCATGGATTTCAACTCACTGTCCAGCTGTCGCTGGGTCTGCTCAAGCGCGATGGCGTCCTTGCGTGCCTGCGCGCAGATGCGCTCCGTGTCGGCCTGCTGCTGAATCAACTCTCGAATATCGTTGAGGCAGGTTTCAAGGGGTTCGCCGGTGACATCCCGATACAGTTTAATCAGCGACGGACGGGCTTCCGCCAGAAAATGATCACTGCAACCGGTCTGCTCCCGCATCTCGTCGATAAAAATATCTGCGTAAATCCCCGGATCCATGGCAGGTGTTTTGATTTTTTTTGCTGTCGACATGTGGTCCTCTTTCCCCCCGGGAATACTTCAATAATAAAACATTCACACGGAAAACGAAAGTGGCAACTCGATAAAAAGTAATAATTCCAGACACTTGACCCTGTACAATGTCAATTTGGACACCTGCGCGCCCCAGGTCTGTCGCCTGTTACCGCGTCCGGATGCAAACCTGACCCACTGAAGCGGGATTGACCCATGCCGGTGCAAGGGAAATTCAATTTTCTTTTTTAAAGAACAATGGCACTGTCCCAGTGATGGGACCCAAACAGACTATCCGAAATAATTGGCGATTGGCAGGCATGGTCGCAGTTGTGACCATCGGCGTCCCGGTGTCGATTTTTTTGGGCGGCTGCAAAGAGATGGCCAGTAACGATGAGATTCACCGGATGTGCACTCACCTCACCGAATTGCGCAATGTTCCGGAGGATAAAGACATGCTGGCCCAATGCATTGCCGAGGCCCACCGGGAATCGGTATCGAAAAAGCAGGCGCTGTGTCGAATACATGCCGTCAACAAACAGGAATACTGGATTCGTTGCCGCACCGGAGAACCGCGGGTGCCCCAAAAAAAGTAGCGCCGCGCCAACTTCAGGATGGGTCTGGAACGCGCTCAGAGCGCGGTATAACAACGAAGATATATCGTCATGCTCGCGAAGATATATCGTCATGCCCGCGAAGGC
>JAFGWT010000224.1 GCA_016937015.1 Deltaproteobacteria bacterium
GCCGGGCGCAATGACCGCGGCATTGAACTGGTATCGGGCTTCGGAGGGTCATAAGAGCGTCATTGAGGATTTCGACCTGTGGGAGGTGAATGTACCCACGCTGCTCATCCATGGCAGTACAGACCTTGGAGAACGCGCCGTGACAGACACTGTCCCACTCATGATTGGCCCCTATCGCGTGGTCAGGCCGGAAGGCGGTCATTTCATTGTCGACGAACAGCCGCAGGTCGTCGCTGATGAAATTATGGCACACTTGCGCGCATATCCAATCGAATCAGCACCTTAACGAACCGGGTCGAAACGACGTTCAGTTGATAGAGGAGAATGCCCTGGGCGGTGAATATCTCGATTGAATAACTCTGTTGAAACACGCGCAGTGTAACAAAAGGTTTTATTGCGGCGGATGTCCTGGCAGTGGCGTCGGATTTTTCATCTATTCGTATTTTTGGCGCATTTCCTTCAGGCGTTTCACATGTGCGTCGTCACCCGCGCTGAGTGCTTTGGCCAGTTTGGCAAGGGCGACGTTCTGAAGACTGAGGACACCCCGGTATGCGGATTCGATGCCTTGACTCTCAAACATAATAGCGAATTCCAGCGCGTCTTTGGGGTGCAGCGTCTCAATACTCAGCTGTTCGCGTAGCATGTCGATAGTCTGATCAATGGCGGTCAGATCAACGGGTTGGGGCAAATGCTCAAACAAATCGTTATTCGACAGGCGTTTCTGAAGCAATACCTGTGATTTGTGATTCATTTCCTCTCTTTTCATTCGGGAAAACAGCGCATTCAGCGCCACATCATTGCTGAAAATGTTCGCAAAATGTTCATATAAATCGGCGGCGATTTGCTCCAGTCGCGCAATTTTTTCCAATACTGCTGATAGAGTGGGTTGTTTTTCCATCGTGGAAAATATACGCCGGAATCTGCCACCGGTCGAACGCGAATCGACCGGTGTGCCACGTGCCACCTGTATGCCGGTCCAGGGATAAAGGAGCGATAATCGGGCAATCGGGTGTAAACGCACCCTGGTTCGTCTCACTGGGCCATGAGGCTGTTTTGTGCCGTTTCCACGCGATTGTCGGTGCAGAATGTGCAGTTGGGGCCATAGAAGAATTTGCGATTTTCGGTATCATCCATCAGGTGGACCCTGAACCATGCAGCGGCCGAGGAAAGAGACACACCGCCCGCGCCCTGGTACACCCAACTGCCGTGGTCGGAATTCAGTTCATTGATGAAAAATGCCGGTTGATCTGTCACCGTATTGAACGTGTCCCGGACACCGGAACAGGAAACGGTCGAGTCTCTGCCACCACAGAAAAACAGCATGGGGGTATGCACACCGGTGAGCGCATTGGTGCCACAAATTGTTGCCAGCGCCCTGTAGCGCGGTTCAGATGCGGACATGCAGGTGGACATGCCGCCAAATGAATGGCCAAGCTGGCCAATGTTGGTCGTATCGAGGCGGTGATAGTACGGACTGCTGGGATCTTCAGCCTGCTCGAGTATCCAGTCCAAACCCACGATGGTGGGGAGCGGATTGCCTCTGCCGGTGGCGGTGCTGAGCGACGCAACCACCACAAAGCCGTGGGAAGCAAGGTGATTCATCATCGGCAAGTACTGTCCACACCACTTGTTGGCGCCGCTGTCAACGACGCACAGCGGGGGATTCGGTTCAGGGTTGTCTGTGTAGCCATTGGCTCAGATGAGGATGGGATGACAGTACCCGCTATCAGCGAGGTTGCTGGGACGGTATACGTTGAAGCGCTGCTGATCGTCTCCGTAAATGGGATCCGGCAGATCGCCCGCCAGGGGCCCCACGTTTTTGTCAGCCGCTACCTGGAACGGACCCGCCTTGGTGGGATCGGCAGTGGGCCAGTCGGCACCCACGCAGCCGCTGGTGCCAGTGTCCGTATCCGAATCCGAGTCCGAATCAGTGTCAGAATCCGAGTCCGAATCGGTGTCAGAATCCGAGTCCGAATCGGTGTCCGTGTCTGAATCGGTATCTGTGTCTGTGTCAGTATCCGCGTCGCTGACGGTTTCCATGTCACAGCAGATGGGCGTATCCACCGGACAGGTGTAATCCGGAAGATAAGTACCATTTATCTCTCTGCATTGCCCCTGCACCATACAGGTGCCAGGGCAGTCCGAATCGCTGTCGGTGTCTGAATCAGTGTCTGAATCCGAGTCAGCGTCCGTGTCCGAGTCAGCGTCCGTGTCTGAGTCAGCATCCGTGTCTGAGTCAGCATCGGCGTCTGAGTCCGCGTCAGAATCCGAGTCCGAGTCACTGTCTGAATCAGAATCGCTATCGCTGTCGGAGTCACTGTCACTGTCACTGTCACTGTCACTGTCGCTGTTCGCATCTGAATTCGAATCATCACTGGTTTCGACGGAACTAACGCTGCAGCTGACCCAGGCGAGTGTGGCCAGCAGACAAATCACCATCAGTGGTGATTGTGATTGATAAAGGGCAAACCTCATTGAATTCCTCCTTGGATGATATGCGAGTAAAACGTTTCGTTTCATCTTCACACTTAAAGTATTCTCAGAGTCAGAAAACACTCACTTTTTTTAAATTTTAGTGACATTGGGCGTAAATAAATCGGGCGTACAGACAAAGGAATCCATGCTAACCAACCCCGTTCCAGGGAGTTGCATTAGGGGTGGTGAACAGTGTTCCTATATCTTTACAAAAATAAAATAGATCTTTTCGCAGAATCTGTGCGTCAGTAACAGAATGTCCATTAGCCGACACCCCAGTTATGTGTGTCCCGTCGTCCCCATCATTCATCTCGCATGGTTGTGGTTTACAGTGACGCTGGTCGGTGCACAGGCACACGCGGCCGAGCCACTCTGTCACGCGGACGCCCTGCGTGAGTTCGAGCACACCCAACGGGAAGTGGCGCAGACGCGACAAGTGCTGCTAAAAAAATACCGCAAGGCGAAAAACAACACAGAGCGTCAGGCGGTACTTGATGAAGGGGAGCGCTTCATCGCTAAACAGTTTTATACCAAAATCGCGCCGGCCTGGATGGGGACACCGTGGACAATGGCGGTTATCAATGACGGCCTGAAACCCGATGCACGGGCGCCCCACGAAAAGGATAAAGGGGTGTCGTGCAGTTGGTTTGTGGTCTCGGTGCTGGAGAATTTGGGGCTTCGAATCGGAAACCCCAGCGGGTTTGCCGGGACTATTGCCATTCATCTCCAGCGGTCTCTGTCGCCGCAAAAAAAGGATTTGAGACGTTTTTTTCACAAGACGCCGGCGCAGCTGAGAGAACAGATGATCAGGTGGGGAAATGGTCTCTACATTATTGGTCTGAACTGTCACATCGGATTTTTGTATGTTGACGGTGACAACGTCACATTTATCCACTCGTCGTACACAGCGCCCTACAAAGTGGTGATGGAACCAATTGAAGCATCTGATGCCATCGCCCTGTCCGAGGCCGCGGGGTACGTGGTCAGCGCGCTTTTTAAAGATAATCGCCTGATTCATCATTGGCTTACCGGAACCAGGGTTTATTTTAACGGGCCCAGAAAATAACGGTCGGGGAAGATACTGGCGGCGGTTTCATTGCCGAACGGGTGCATGGCGTGATCCGAAAAAAGGATACGGCGATCATGCAATTTAACGCGATCTGTGTGGTTTGTTTTTTTTGTTTCGGCTAAAATTCGCGTTGGGTGGTCTTCCAGTGATAAGATTAATTGAGTCTGGTTACACTTCGTCGTGGCAATGTCATGGCCGTCCAGCGTCCAATTGGGAAAATTGCAAAAACAGCAATCAGGGGAAATTGCAGAACTGAAAAGTTGCAGGAATTGGTGCAACAGGTTTTTTCTGGGCTGGTTTTGTAAATAGAAATAATTTTACAGTTTTTTCGTAAAAATTTTAGTCAATTTGCACTATTATGTAGAAGTGACCTCTTTTCATTAACGCAGAAGAAAGGGGAGTGTTCATATGCCGTTTAGCAGAAAATTAGTTTACATGGCGATTTTAACCATCTCTCTGGTGGCAACCTCATGGGGCTGCTCGGAATCAGATAAAACGACGCGTCAGGACTCTGGCGACAGTGACGCGGATGGGGATGGCGACAGCGACTCAGACACTGACACCGACTCGGATACGGATGGCGACACGGACAGCGATGCTGATTCTGATGCCGATGGCGACAGCGATCAAGGTCCAGCTAAAGCCTGTATCGTGCCTGAGGATGAGCCGCTTCCGGAAGGTTGCACAGTAAAAATTCCACCGTCCTGTGGTGACGGCATTAAAAATATTGACTGGGAGGTTTGCGACGACGGCAACACCATCCCAGGAGATGGCGCCAATGGTCGCTGTGCCATTGAGCCCAACTTCACCTGCGATACTGACGCCACGCCCTGTACCTGCAAAACCACCATTGTCTGCGGTAACGGGAAAATTGAACCCGGTGAGGTGTGTGACGACAAAAACACCGCGGGCGGCGATGGCTGTAATGAAACCTGTAACATTCAGGAAGAAGGCTATGTGTGCAAAGAAGGTGAACTTTGCACCAAAATGTACGCCTGCGGTAATAAGCGTATCGAAACCGGTGAAACCTGTGAGGATGGGAATACCGAAAGCGGTGATGGCTGTGATTCGGATTGTCAGATTGAGTCCGGCTGGGAATGTCCGATACCGATGCAGGCCTGCACCCGGTTGCCGCGATGTGGCGATGGCAAAACCCGTTTCGACCTTGGTGAACAGTGTGACGATGGAAACACAACGAGCGGCGACGGTTGTGAGGGTGACTGCAGCGGTGTTGAGAAGGGATATGACTGTCCATTGGAGGGCGGAAAGTGCACAATCATCGAAACGGTTTGCGGAGATGGAAACCTGGGCTGGAATGAGGAATGCGACGACAACAACAGCAAGGATGATGACGGATGCGCCGCTGACTGCAAAAAGGAGAACGGCTACGTATGTCCTTTCCAGGGGGCGCCGTGTATCCCCAGCTGCGGTGACGGCATTGTCACCGCGTCCGAATCCTGTGACGATGGCAATTACGATGACAACGATGGTTGCACTTCCGCGTGCGAATGGGAAGAAGGTAAAACCTGCAAATACATCAAACCGGCAGGCTCCTCCACATATGAATGCAAAGTTATCGAATGCGGGGACGGGGTGCCAGGCAGCGCGTGGCGGTCAACAATCGCCTGTGACGACGGCAATCTGGAAATTGGCGACGGATGTTCACCGCTGTGTCAGAAAGAGCCCATATGTGAGGCTGGCAAAGGATGCACCTCCGAATGCGGAGATGGGATTGTGATTGGCGCCGAGGAGTGTGACGACGGCAACAACCGGAATCTGGATGGCTGCAGTGAAGACTGTAAAGTTGAAGATGGATATGACTGCAGCGACGACTCACTCAACGGTCTGGGCGACAGTATGAAGGTGCTTGTTGTGTACAAGGACTTTGTGCCATCTTCGGATGACCCGGATTTCAATACCACTGGCATTACCGGATGTGAGGATGTGTCCCCAGGTATTGCGCAGACCCAGCTGGGACCGGAGGGCAAGCCTGTATTGGGCAACGGCAGCAGCGGCAGCCCCGGTTGCGACTACGTGGAGTCCGCCAAAACATTCGCAACATGGTATGACCACAACCAGGGCGATCCGGACGCAATTGTGGTCGACACGATGACGTTATGGAAAGATGCAGACGGTAACTATGTGAATCGCTGGCTCGAAGACGGAACGCAATGGGAGCGCAATATCATTGTGAACAATGCGGAGTACTGCGCGGGTCCAACAGGCAGCTGTGATGACTGTGCGGATACAATTGCCGACTACAACGAAGATGACTGGGAATGTCTCGATCCCTGCACTGCATGGGGTGACAGCACCGATATTTGCGCCCGATTCATTGGCAACGATGAACGCATTCTGTACGACGGCAACCCTGTGTTCTTCCCGTTGGATGGCAAGGGCGTCGACCCGGAGACCTTCATTGCCAAGATCCCTCAGGATGTGTATGGCGGAAACTGGATGGATGAAGACGAGTATCTTGATAAAAACAATGTTGATCCCCCGGCGGATTACAGTTTTGACCATAACTTCTTTTTTACAAGTGAGATTCGTTTCTGGTTCCAGTACGATTCAAATGCAAATCAGGTTCTCAACTTTGTTGGGGACGACGACGTATGGGTATTCGTGAATGGCAAGCTGGCCCTTGATCTCGGCGGGATTCATGTTCCCCTTGAAGATCAGTTCACTATTCAGGATCTTGAAGGTACTCACTCTCTGGTTGATGGGAATGTATACGAAATTGTTGTGTTCCAGGCTGAGCGTCAACGGGATGGATCCAGTTACAAACTGACCCTCGGCGGATTTAATGCACAGGCAAGTGTGTGTGTGCCGGACTGCGGTGACGGAGGACTGACCATTGGCGAAATGTGTGACAACGGTGAGGCGAACAGCGATTCTGCCTACAATGGTTGTCGGACAGACTGCACTCTGGGTGACAGATGTGGCGATGGCAAAGTGCAGGAAAGCTATGAAGAATGCGACAACGGCGTTAATAAGGATCTTTATGGCATCGACGTGGATAAGCCGTGCAGTGCCAACTGTAAGCTCCCGCCGTTCTGTGGCGACAGTGTGACACAGCCTCAGTTTGGTGAGCAGTGCGACGACGGCATCGAGAATACCGGGGCGTACGGCGCATGCAATGATGACTGCACGCTGGGGCCATTCTGCGGTGACGGCAAGGTGACCGATGACGAATTCTGCGACATTGCGGGCAACAGCAAAGACAAAAACGGAAATACTATCTATGCGTGCCTTGATTGTAAGGATGCACCACGGTGTGGCGACGGCGTAATTCAGAGTGAGTGGGGCGAAGATTGCGATGGGGACGATATCGATGGCAAGGAATGCACGGATGAATGTCGCTTTGCCGGTATGTGCGGTGACGGCAACAAGGACGAGGCGGCCGGCGAAGAATGTGACTATGGACTGGAAGGCAATGATGGAACTTATGGCGGTTGCACACCGGGTTGCAAGTTTGCCCCGCGTTGTGGTGACGGTCAGATACAGCCCGAGGAAGGTGAAGAGTGCGATGCCGGGGATGATCTGAACCTGGGGAACTACGGCGAGTGTGGTCCCAACTGCAAAATGGCCGCGCACTGCGGTGACCACAAGGTGGATCCCGTATACGAACAATGCGACGAAGGAAATGATGACACAGACGACGGCGGGGAAACCGACGGCTGCACCAACTCCTGTGTGATAATCGTTGGCGTCGAATAAGCGTTTGCCGGAAAGTTAATTTCACTCCTCAAAGATTTTCACCCTGACTTAAAAGCCGTTATCTGAACACACCTGTTCAGTGGTTCCAGCGAAAAAATTGATACGGCAGGTTGGTCGGTGCACATCCCACGAGCGAGAAGCCACCTGGCTTTAGAGGAACAGTCCGCAAATTGTCATTGCAATCGGGCTAAACGCTGCGTATTAATCCATTTTGAAAACAACAGTTTCACAAGCGCGTGGAATGATATTTGAGTGTGCAGAATGATTGCATGCATGTTTATGCACCATGTTTATGCACCATGTTTATGCACAATGAGGTGATACAGTGATTGCAAACAACGAATATTTTGATGGGAACGTGAAATCTCTTGGCTTTGAAAACAGCGATGGGCGCGCCACAGTGGGAGTAATGGAAAAAGGTCAATACGAGTTCAATACCGGTGCCCCCGAAAAAATGACGCTGATCAGTGGTCGCTGGGAACTGAAGCTGCCAGGCAGTGATTCGTATGTTCCCTATGAAGCCGGTGTCACCGTTTCAATACCCGGAAATTCAGCTTTTCAACTGAATATCCTGGAGCCCAGCGCATATCACTGTGCGTTTGTTTGAGCGGCATCCGTTTCAGCAAAACGATGTCAGAAGATTATTTTAAATGGATGTGGTATACCGCCTGTTAAACAACAATTAAATACAGGCAGAGATGTGCACTGCAAAGGAACAGTTATGGAGCATCAGACAACGCCCTATTATGAGCCCAAAATTTATAAAACGCCCGCCCCTGCGCCAAAGAAAAAGCGCTTTCCGTTGATTCACATGATCATCTGCCTGGGGGTAATTCTAATGTTTGCCGGTTTGGGTATTTACAATATGGTCACCCAGGCGGACGTTATCGCCACGGGAAAATTGCCGGGGGTACTTCTTCTGGTAAAGGAAATTATCATCCTGCTGGCGCTGGGGTTTTCAGCATTTCTGTTGTTTAAAAAGAGTTGGCACTTTGTCTGGCCTTTTTTGGGAACATTCCTGGTTTCATTTTTGGTGGAGGCATTTCTAATTGCCATCAATCCCCCCAAAGATCTGCTGAGTCAGGAGCTGTGGACTCATTTTGGTATCGCCGCTGCGATATTTCTGGCTATGTTTCCAGTGTTTGGGCCCCTGTCAGACAAATTGAAACTGTTCGCCGCGCATCGCGAAATTTTTGATGTATAGTTAGTCCTTCCCGTTGCGTTGGGTCTGGAACGCGCTCAGAGCGCGGTATAACAACGAAGATATATCGTCATGCTCGCGAAGATATATCGTCATGCCCGCGAAGGC
>JAFGWT010000225.1 GCA_016937015.1 Deltaproteobacteria bacterium
CTTTAAACAACTGGATTGCCGCCTGCGCGGCAATGACGGTGCGCCCAGGAAGTCAAGCAATACTTGTGTAGAATCATGAGGCCTACGGGGACGACGGATTTTGCTTTTCATGTTGCGAAAACAGCTTTTTGCGACAGCCGCCTTCGCGGGGGTGACGTCATCTCTTTGTATTCACGGGCATTTTTTGAGAAGTGTCATCCTACTCACATTTTTTGCTGCCCGCTTACGCGCGCACAACGACCGACTTCAGCGCTGTGTCATCAAAATTCCGGCACACGGATTTCACAAATGGCTGCTGCCGTTTTCAATTCTGAAAGGAACCAGATAATACTGCTAAAAACTTATTGGGCGCCAAACGGGGAAAGCCACATTTATTCTGCAGTTTCCACATTTTCAGCGCCCAAATCCAAGTTGGCACAAAGGTTGCTCTATAGCTCTGCGAAATGGCAACGCCTTGAAATGGAGGGCATCCAGAATGATACCAGCGACATCCCGTCAGATAAAACCGAAGGTTCTGATTGTGAATGACAATGCGACTGAACTGGGTTCTCTGCTTGCCGGTCTGGAATCCGAGGGATTTCAGGTATCCGGAACAACTGATGCTCAAACTGCACTTGAGATTCTCGCTGAAACGACTTTTCAGGCTGTACTGATTGACCTCATGATTCCCGATATTAATGGCCTCCAACTTGCGCGTCTGATTCGTGAACAATATCCTGCTGCGAAAACAATGCTGATTTCCGATTATTTTCTTTCTCCTGTTCAACTTGCCAAAGCAGATACCGGTGTGGTGGGATTTATCCCCCGCCCCTTCCATTTCAAGGAGATTGCCAGTTTCGTAAAAGAAAAAGTGAATTCATTTACACCTCAAACTACCAAGAGTGAATCGTCTCAAGCACCTACACCATCTCAGGTTCCATTTGATGTTCTTTCTGTCAGGTACTCGTACTAGTTCAATGTCCAGTTACTTATGCACCAGCTCAAGCTCAACCACGTACTGAAGTTCATATGACTGTTGAAATGCACCACCTGAAACGCTCGTTCACGCTCATGCACCACCGTAAGCACCTGTTGAAGCACCTGTTCCCGTTACTGCTGTTTATGTTCCAGTTGCGCTCAACCACCTTCTGATTCTGAATTGCCCGCTCACCCACTCTTGCTCTTCCCCCTCTCCTTTGGGAGAGGGGGATTTTTTTTCCGGTATCGAAATTCGAATTGAGTCGGTCTATCCGGCAATCCCAAGCCAATCCCTGAAAAGAAACAAAAGTCTGCCGATGAGCAGGTATATTCTGGAGAGAATGACATAGCTGAACGATGCCCCGAATCCGACCATCAGCACCCATGTCCCAGCCGTGGATGCGCCTTTCAGTACGCCCTGGTGTTCGGTCGAAAAGAAAAAATACAGAAGTGCAAAGCTGGTCCCGAGGATGAGAACCAGATTTCCCAGAATCTCCACCGGTGACCCATTGAGCGGCGCTGAGATGGTGCCCGCTATCTGAGCGAGCACCCCTGCATCCATATGGGTCGGAATCGATAATCCAAGGTCAATCGAAAGCCAGAACGCCAGCGCCAGCCGATACATGTCTTTTGTCTTTTCGACATACTTGCAGGCCCACAAAAAGCAAATGCCCACAGGCACCCAGAGATGCGCGTCGCTGCCCGTGCCGTTTTGAACCAGCGGCAATATGAGCTCCGGAAAAAATACATTGTTCCAGTACGTCACAAACATGTAACCGGCGCTGAGTCCCACTACCAGGTGCTCACAAACGGCGAAAAACGCGTTGTCCTTATACAGAAACGAAAACACCCCCAGCGTTAGAATGGCCGCTATCCAAATGTAGGGGTCGGTGCTCATCGGGCTTTTCCCCGATTTAAAAAGTATGCAACATTGCCAATCAGGATAAATCCCAATATCGTAAACAGTGCCAGAGACTGTGCCCCCAGTCCCGCAGTGGCATCTCCAGGGCCTTTGAGGATACCTTTTTCCACCAGCAATGTCTCGTATTCCGCTGCCCCCCTGCCACCGGCCAAAAGCCCTTTTAACTGTCCGGTCTGAAGATAGGGATAGTATTCAGTTGCACCCACCGCGGTCGTTCCCGCCAGAAAATCAAACCCATGGGGTGTCACACTGTACTGTATCCAAAAACGTGGAAATGCGTTGGAAGCAATGTTTATCACCACACTCACATCTCTTAAGCTGTTCACGTTTTTCATGAGTGGCAAACGGTCAAGGGGAGTGCCCCTGTCGTCCCTGTGAAAATAGGCCGAAAACGAATTCCCCAACCCGTACATGGTATAGGCATAAGCGGATGCATACCCGAGAAACACATAATCCCTGCCGTATTCAAGATCGTAAATGCTTTCCATTTCAGCCAGATAATTGCGTATCGGTGATGTTGCCTCCGTCATAAACGTCAGAAATATGGCCTTGTGCCCGCTTTGAAATATTCGATGCAGCAACGCCAGCAGCATAGGTTCCATCTCTGCCATCGTCTGCGGACCAAAATCCACATCCACCAGAATGGGCTTTTCGGATTGCAGCGCCTGAACGAGCGCGTTATCAAACTGAATTGTCTCCTCTTCAGGAACAGCGGTGAAGTGAACCGGCAAAAAAAACGGAATCGCCACGGCCACAAAAACCGCAATAAAGACCACCCGTCTATCCAGACCCACAAGCTTTGCGGCGGCAGTGCGAAGATAATTCATTTTCCGTCCCGTTCCAGCAGTGTGCGGTCAATCCCAATAATCGTTTTTAGCGCGACGGATATGGCGCCCAATGAGACACCAATCAGAATGGCGCGCTTGGCTGCGGTATTGGGGTATTTTAAAATAAATGCCGATATCTCTGATATAAGTGGAATGTTTTGCGATACCGCCGGTATCAGCGCGAGCATCACGACAGTTGCCGACACAAGCAGTATGGCAGCCGAAGCGGAACGGGCGCGGAATGCACGAAACGCCGCTGATGCCACATAAAAAGCCAAAAGCGAAAACATGGTCGCTTCGATAGGTGAAATCAAATACTTAAACCAGTCCGAAAAAATGGTTCCTTCCTGCACCCCATAGGCAAAGCCCACAAATATCATGGCGGCCATGGCGCCAAGGGTGATAATTGAGTATCCCCAGCGCCGCTCCTGACGATATATTTTACGGACATGAACCGTTGCGATACCCACAATTGCCAGCAGTATGATAAATCCGTTGAGTGGCTGTTTCCACTGCAGCATCATCTGTCTGGGCGCCTGCACCACCTGATGGGGGATGTAGTACTGCACCAGCATGAATAGTCCCAAAACCGCCATTACCGCATAGGGCAGGCGATATGCGATTCGATCTCTCACAGCCAGTCTCCCCGTGAAAACGCCGTCAGCCACTGGATGGTGGCATCCCCCGGCAGTTGCGGTCCCAGTATTGCCTCCAGCAAAGCAGCAATGAGCCCGATAGCAAACAGTGCCAGCAGTATCACCTTAAACCAGTCACTTGCCTTAACCACCGAACGACTCACCGGGTCGTCGACCACCAGCGCCGAGGCAGCAAATATCTCCTCGCCAATCATCACCTTGTCACAGGTGGTAATAAAAAACGGCAACTGTTCCACCGCGTCGGTGCCGCCTATCTGGAATGCACCCGACGCCGCCCCATTTTCGGTCAGAATAAGCGACTCCGAATAAAAATGGCCGATGAAAAAATTGGTGGCTGTTTTCTCCCGCTGCATCATCCCGGCAGTGGCGGCGGCATATGTAAAGGAACGACTGGTCAGATACGGCACATCGTCCGGGTTAAACTCCCGGCTTTTACCTGCACGGGTGTAGGCCTGACGCACCACCTCCTGGGCCACAGGCCAGGTGAGTGGCCCGTAATTGGGCACCAGCGTTCGGGTATGCAGTCTGGCGCCTTTTTCAGCCACCTTCGACAGAATATTCAGGGATGCAACAGTCACTGGATCCGTGAGCGAGCCCAACCCCGGCGCGTACAGCATCGGCGTTCCCATTTCCGCGGCTCTGCCAACCGCATCCCCCAGCAGGTCCATGGCGTCAATGGGGCGAATATGCAACGGCCTGCCTTTTTTACCTCGCCACACAAAATAGAAAAACAGACCGGAGAACACAAGCAGCGCAATTAAATGCGTGATTCGTGACGTGTCAAACCACTCAGCGGACATGCCGTCGGCCTGAACTGACGCGGCATAAACAGTTGATCCCATGAACATCAGCAGTGTCACTGCGACGGCTAAAAAAAATCTATTCTGATTCAGGGACAGCACGTCTTACTATTACGTGTCTTTACATAGGTAATCAAAAAAAGTGCCAAAGAGAAGCGCTGGACAAATTGGGGTTGCAATTCCTGAACACTGTAATAATCTGGCCTTCTCCAATCCAGACAACCGATACAAAGTGATTTAAAAAATGGCACTAACAATACCAAAAAGACGCGTATTATTGTCAATTGCATTGTCGATTCTTGTTTCCACCGGCGTTCACTCTGAGAACTCAGACATGACGGCAATCGACACCAATCCCCCATCTTCCCCCGTCGATTCGACCGCATCTGGCACTGATAATTCGGTGTCGGCCGCCCCGACCGACATCGGAGGGGAACCCGCACTGGCGCTCCCGGATGAGAACCAGTACAGCAGCATTTCCTCTAACAGCCACCTGGCAGACGCCACAGCGCCAGAGGCCCCCCCCACTCCGCTATCCATCACGATTCGCGGCGGGTCATCTCTTGGCGCATACGAAGCCGGATATCTGTTTATGCTGACAGAAGCCATCAAACGCAATCCTGACCACTTCACTCCGGATGTGCTTTCCGGCGCCTCCGCAGGCACCATCAATGCCATATTATCGGTTGTATCACTGGGAACGCCGCCCCAGGATAACCCGCTGGAAAGTATCTATTACCGCATCTGGACCCAGCTTAATTTCAGCGAACTCATTGATGTGGACAGCCCATTAACCCCCCCAGGGGCGCTGTCATCCAGACACCTGCTCTGGCGAATTGCAGATCAACTTCGCGCCGAATGGCTGCGAGGGTTCAAAAAGGATTTCTCTGTTGTCGTTGGCATTTCGACCACACGGCTGCTGCCCGAAAAAATCATCACCCCTGGCGGACTCGAAATTCCCAATCAACAGGCCAAATTCGTGTTTCGCGTATCCGGACAGGGGAACGGACGCCCCCCGGCAATGGCCAACTTCATATGGGGTAACCCGGGCATGGAACAGCTGCTTTTGCCCTTTGGCACTGATGCCAAAACTGATTTTAATGTAATGATGCAGGCGGTCTTCGCGTCCTGCGGCATCCCTATCGTCTTTCCACCTCAACCCATCGATTACTGCGTTGCCAAAATCAGGGAAAACAGTACCCCGGTCTGCACCGAAAACGAAATGTACACCGACTCCTTTGTGGATGGCGGCGTGGTGGACAACAGCCCCATTCATCTGGCGTACCAGGTGCACAAGGCTATTTTCAGTCAAAAAGCCGATTCAACCCAGGCGGACCTGAATGAAAACAATGTACCGGTTTCAAAGAAGGGCACCATTGGCGATGATGTGATCCTGCTGTACCTCGACCCGGAGCACCTGCGATACCCGGAGCAATCCTCACCACGGCAGGATCGCAGCTGGGGCGGCATGGGCGAACATCAGACATATGATCGCGGCGTGGACCTCTTTGCGACACTGCCCAAATTTGTACAGGGGTTTGTCAGTTCGTCCAGGGCAAGCGAAATTTATTCCCTGCTCAACACCGATCCCCATGCCAACATTCAACGGACCGAAAACTCCTTTGCCCCCATTTCCGCGCAACTCTCAGGACAATTTGGTTTTATGGAACGTGAAATCCTGAAATACGATTTTTACCTGGGGATGCACGATGCCGAAAATTACCTGCGCACAGCAGTGCTCGAATAGCTGAGACGGATTCACGACAGCCGGATTTCCAAAACTGATATTTTATTGCCGCAGGATTCGCCATCTGCCCAAAACATGTCTGCGTGGCATCCATATCGCTGCATGCGCGCCATGTTTGACAACGAGGGAGAAAAAGAGCTGGCATGCACCTTTGGCTACGATGACGGCAGTTCTGCCAACCCGCCAGAAGCCGATAACTTCAGGATTTTAATGCAGGTCAGTATTGACCGCGTTTACAGCCACTGCAGTCTGCTGAACAACACCGAAAAAATCCAGGATGAGCTGAAACGGGAAAAAGGCATGTGCATGGATGCGTTTGGCGCGGGGATTAATGCCAGGCCACCTCAGGTGCCCGGCGTATCGTCAATCGGCGACAGCGAATGGTACCGCTGTATCGCTCAAAGGGAGGCGGTCACCGAAAAAGAAAAGCAGCGCGCGCGGCGACGGTGTCACTATCATCGAAAAAACGAAGACAGCTTTCAATATGTCACAAGGCTGATGGGGGCTTACGGGTATTGGTTCAAAGACCTGGGACTGGCGCGCGACGATTCGTCTGAAATCCGTGTTGTTATCCAGAACCAGCTGTTTGAGATTCTCGATACATACGCAAAAAAATATGAGGAAATTAATGCAGCCATGTATTCAGATGTTTCCGGCACTCCCTCGCAGCCAACCACAGAAGTCACAAAAAATCGAGGCGACAAAACCCTCATTCTCACCCTCGGCAAGCCGGCCATTACATTTCTCGATTACTCGCCACCCAAAAATATTCTGTCACTGCTGTTTGGCCGGGAGTCGTCCCTCTCCTGGAGTCACTCCCAGTCTGGCTGGTTTCGTCTCAACTGGAATCTGCTGCAGATAGGCGGCCTGGAAACGCTGCACACGCGCATCAAGTCAGTCACATTCACTCACGCCATCGGTTTTGAATGGCAGCCCCCATGGATAAACACCGCCGTCGTGCAGAGTTCCCTTATCGGCCGGGTGGGCTATCAGCTCAGTACCCGGGGAAACTTCACCGATGCCACATGTGACGATCGAATGAACGATTCAGCCAACCGCTGTAGCCTGCCTCTGCTGCAGAGCCTCATGAGTGTGTCATTCCTGTCCCGTATTCGTCTGGAACTGGGAATCAACTGGTTTTTACCGCTAAGCGCGGTAAAGCTCCCCAACCATCAGCTCAACACCGTGTTTACCGCAGCCGTCGGATTTCAGTTTTTAAACTGACAGAGAAAATCAGATACCCGAACCATCTGTAAAGTTAATGCCGCAGTAGGCAGGCCCTGTGCGACCATCTTCGCGGAGGTGTCGCCATCTCCCGGCGCGTGCCTCTTCCCCTTCCATGACGGGCGTGGTGCAGCACTGGCATCCAATGCTGGGATAGCACAGACTGTGAAGAGAATGGACCGGCACATCATGTGTCTTTATATAGTCAGTCACCATATCCCGGGTCCAGTCCACAATGGGATTCAGATTATATCCCTTGAACCTGGGATCCTCCGAAACGATGGCGATATTGGCCCTGGCACTGCCTTCCTCCCGGCGTCGCCCACCAAATACCAGCTGTCGGCCTTCCTTTTTCATGTATCGCAAAAAGGGTTGTCCTTTTCGAATATCACAGCAAACCGGCTGTCCTTCCACTGTCTGATACAGCTTGCAGCGATACTGCTCTTCCTGCTGCTCAGGGGTAAGGGTTGGATACAGCGTCCTGATATTCAGTTTGTATTTACGCATGAATTCGTCGCGCAGCTGCAGCGTTTCATGAAAATGAAAGCCGGTATCAACAAAAACGATTTCGTTGTCGACACCCAACTCATGAAACATATGCATCAGCACAGACGAGGTCTTTTGCATGCTGGACAGCAACACCGCGCCCTGCTCAAATTCAGAAATGCCAAAAGCCATGCGCTCCAGCGCCGTCTTACTTTCCAAATGAGAATTTACTTTTTCAAGATCAAGCATAATTGTTCCCTGGTGATGAGACAGGACTCGTCACTCACCGCACTTCACACAGTCATCGGTTTCAAGTTTACGCATTTTGATGGCCTCAGTGGGGCATACCCGCAAACACTTGCCACAACGAATGCAGTTGTCGTTATCAATGTAGATAAACGTGGCATCCTGATTTCGTTCAGCTTCAAACACCTTAACGGGAAAACCATCATCATCATAAAATATTTTTGCAGCCTTTTTGATACAGTCCCTGGGCGCCGCTTCAATGCACCAGTTGCAGTGAATGCATTTATCCTGGTCAATCTCAAATTTGTAGTGACACAGGTAACAGCGGGTGGCAGCATTCTGAGCGATGAGCTGAGTAAAACCGATTTCCACCTCAGCATTGTCGCGATAGCGGGCGGCCACATCTGCCATCGGCATTGGGAGTGGCCACTGAATATCATGATCGCGATAACGACCGGTTTCTCCATCACAATCCGTATCGACGTACCTGACACCACGCATCAAACGCCGTTTGCCCATCAAATATTCGTCAATGAGCCTTGCCACGTCCTTTCCGGACGCCACTGCGCTCACCACATCCGCACTTCCGCCTTTGAAATCGCCCGAAACAAACAAGCCGGGTTTACTGGTGCGGCCATCCACTTCGGAATCCACCCCAAAAGTCAGAAGGGAAGCATCACGTTTCTGACCGATGGCGGTGATGATTGTGTCACACGGAATCCGCACTTCCCGACCTTCGATGGGAGCAATAACCGCTTTGGCGCCCAGGGTGCCATCTGCAACCATGTTGCGCTGCAACACCAGGTGCCCGGCGCCGGTCTCGTCTGTTTCAAACCGCAATGGGGTCAGCAATGTGCGAATATCGATCTCCTCTTCAGCCATCGCTTTGAACTCATTTTTGTCCGCCGCCATCGACGCCTCGGTGCGCCGATATGCGATGGTCACCTTTGCGCCCGGCTCACCAATGCGTCTGGCTGCACGGGAACAATCCACTGCGGTAAAACCGCCGCCCACCACCACCACATTGCCGTTGACCGCCGTCAGCTCGCCGCGATTATAGTCCCGCATAAAATCCAGACCACTTACCATCCGCCCTTGTGCACCGGGGATGCTAATCTGGTTGGTGACCGTGGTACCAGCCGCTATCAGCACCGCATCGTAGTTGTCACAGAAATCAGCAACGTCCCCTGCGCTCACATGCCTACCAGTTTCAATTGTTACCCCCCCCTGCTCGATGAGAGAAATCTCGGCGGCAATAATGTCCCGTGGCAAACGAAATGCCGGAATGCCATCCACCAGCATCCCCCCCGCCACCGGTGCGCGTTCAACCACGGTGACCGCGTGCCCCATCCGCGCCAGCTCACGGGCGGCGCTCAATCCTGCAGGACCAGCCCCCACAACGACAACCCGCTTGCCCGATGAATCAAACCACGGGGGCAGCGCAGACTGCTTTTCGCGAATATTATCTGCGGCGTACCGTTTCAGATGACAAATCTGCACCGGTCCCTCCACGTTGGTCCATTTGTGGCGGCAGGCGTCTTCGCACACCCGCGTGCAGATGCGTCCCAGCACCCCCGGAAATACATTGTCCTGCTGATTAATGCGATACGCCTCATCATGGGCGCCTCTGGCAATGGCTTCAATGTACGCCGGCACATTTGTTTTGGCCGGGCATGCCTCCTGGCACGGAATCGCCCTGGCCACTGTTTTCAAATCAAGCGTGGTCACGCCCGTTCCGGTTGTCACCGACGATTCCCTGGGGGGCGCCGCTTTACTGTATTCAAACCTCGCCATAAACCACCCCCTTAAAGTGTTCGATGCCGACGCGTCGCACACACTGCGTTAAAAACTCGTCGTCCTTTCGTACTCTCAAAAATTCGTCAAGGACCAGCGATACGACTGCCTCGCAGTCAATGAGTTTAAAATCGCCAAGCTTCTGCCCAAACGACGTCTGAGATCCCCCCAGAAGCACTTCGTATCCCTCAACCGATCCTTCCTCTTCTCGAATGCGCATGCCTCGAAAACCAATATCGGCAATGCGGTACGGCGAACACGAATTGGGGCAGCCCGTTATGTTAATAATTCCGCTGGACAAAATTCCGGCGTATCTGTCGCTGGATACCAGCCGATGAATTTTATCAAACAGCACCCGGGTCTCGGTAACGGCTTTGGGACAATAGGTGGTTCCCACACAGGTCACAATATCCCGCAGGGTAAAACTGCCCGAAGTGAGATATCCCGCTTTGTTGATGGCGGCACTGAGTTCGGCCACATCGTGCGGGGCGACGCCGTGAATTTCGAGATTCTGTCGATTGGTTGTGTAGAGCCGCTGATCACCATACTGTTCAGCCAGTTTGGCCAGTTCGTAAAACCGGCCAAATGGCAGCTCCCCTTTGGGCACGATAATTCTCACCGTATGAAGTCCGTCAGTGCCCAGCGGCGTATCATCCAACAGAGGACGTTCATCAAAGGGTGCGCCTTCGTCCAAAACCGATTCAACCACAAACCCATCCTGGGATTTGCCCTCGGCTTTCAGATTTTCAAGCACCACCTCTCTGCAGAAATCAATGCCTTTGCGGTGCACCACAAATTTCAACCGTGATTTGGCTCTGTTAAATCTATCGCCATGCTCTCTGAACAGAATGGCCACCGCGCGGCATACGTCCACCGCTGAATCTTCAGGAATAAAACCGAACAGCGGCTGAGCCACAAACGCCTTCCAGCCCATGCCGCCACCAATCACCACCTTGAAACCCGGTTTGCCATTATGAATCACACCGCTCAGGCCGACGCAGTTAATGTGTGGCTGGGCACAATCCGCGCTGCAGCCCGAATAATTGATTTTAAATTTTCGGGGCAAATCATCCAAATCCCGGGCGGCCCCAAGTACCTCAGACGTCTTTTGCGCCCACTTTCTGGCATTGAGTCTTCTGGACGGGCAGGTTTCCGCCAAAGGACAGGCGGTAACGTTTCGGGTCACATCACCGCAACCGTGTTTGGTCGAATTGCCGTACTCATCCAAATCCCGGAGCACGTCAGACAGGTTGGACACCTTCAGCCAGTGAAACTGCAATGCCTGCCGGGTGGTCACGTTGACAATCCCCTGACCATAGCGCTCAGCAACCGTCGCAATATTTTTCGCCTGTTCGCTGGTCACCACGCCGCCCGGTATAACTATCCTGGCCATGTGGTTTCCAGGCTGCCGGCTTTTATAAATGCCATACCATTTGGCAATGCTGGCGTCCGCAGCCGACATGGCACCTTTTTTGCCCAATTCATCCAGGTCCAGGTACATCCCGGACGCTTTTATGTCTTCGTCCTCACTTCGCCTTTGGAAGGTCAGCTTTTTTGGCATATTGCATCCTTTTATGTTGGTTAATCTTCGTAGAAAAGGAGAGTTGATGCGTACCGCTCACTCGTATCGGGAAACACAACGACGATGGTCTTCCCTTTAAATTGCGGTCGCTCTGCAACCTCTATGGCGGCTCTTGCTGCAGCCCCTGAAGATATGCCTGCCAGCAGACACTCTTCCCGGGATATCTGTTTGGCAGTCGCAATGGCATCCGCACTGCTCACCTTAACGGCTTCATCAATCACTGCAAGGTCCAGATTTCGAGGCAGAAATCCCGCACCGATGCCCTGAATCATGTGTGGTCCTGCTGGTTCGCCTGAGATAACCGCAGACTCAGCAGGCTCGACGGCAACCACATGAAGTGCCGGATTTTTCTCTTTAAGAAATTTACCCGCCCCCGAAATCGTGCCCCCGGTGCCAACCCCGGCCACAAGCACGTCCACCTGCCCCCCTGTTGCCTTCCATATCTCAGGGCCAGTCGTCTTGTAATGAATTCTGGGGTTCGCCGGATTCTCAAACTGTTTGGGCATATATGCATTGAGTTCAGCGGCGAGCCTGGTTGCCTCTGAAATAGCGCCGGTCATTCCTTCGCGGGCCTCAGTCAGCACTATCTCAGCCCCCAGAGACCGGAGCAGCTTTCGTCGCTCCAGACTCATGGATTCCGGCATGGTAAGCACCACCTTGTACCCCTTCTGCCTGCCGACCATCGCCAAACCAATACCGGTATTTCCAGACGTCGGCTCCAAAATGGTCATCCCCGGCTTAAGGCCACCATACTTTTCGGCTTCCTCAATCATGGAAAGCGCAATCCGGTCCTTCACTGAGGAGCCGGGATTAAACATCTCGAGTTTCGCAAAAACGATTGCGTCTTCAGGAACAATCTTCTTGAGAGACACCATCGGTGTGTTGCCAATCAGGCTGTATATGTTGGTCAATTTCGAACGCATATCGGTCATCCTGTCTAAAAATTTGGGTCATAACCTACAAACAAGTACTTTTATACCCATTTAATTGACTATGTAAAGACCCAACATAAAGGACATCCAAAAAAAACCGATACTTCAATTCCAGAATCAAATCAGCGGATACAGCAAAAAACATACTGCCAGCGGAAAGAGCGATGCCGCCAATATCAGTTTTAGTGACAACTTTAATGGATGTTGCTGGTCGCTGTGGAATCCAGACAGGAACGCATTGATAATGAATCAAAGAAGTACCCTTCGTCGTCTCCGCGCATACGGTGGTCCCTGTTTTTTCTTTCAGAATTGCCGCTGTCGCGGCAATGACGGTGTCTCGCAGCTGGGATTTGGTGCAACTTCCATGCGTATATGTCGGTTATATATTTTTGTCGAAACGAAGTTTCAAAACATGCCAAAGCGCCTCGGAGAATATGGAATTACTCATTTTCGACGCACCATGAGCTCGGTCAGGAAAAATAATCGGACGTTCAACCACCCTCATTCCTCTTTTAATGCACCTGTATTTCAGTTCAATCTGAAAACAGTAACCGTTGCTCTTTATTCTTTCCAAATCAATACGTTGAAGCGCTTCCCTGCAAAATCCATTAAATCCACCAGTAAGATCGCGCACATTTCCACCAAGTATTAAGCGGGCATAAACACTACCGCCCCACGAAATAAATCGACGATACATCTCCCTGTTCACCACACCTCCCCCATTGACACATCGTGATCCGACCACAACATCCGCTTCGCCGCTCCTTAATAAAGAAATAAATCCTGGAAGATATTCAGGATTATGTGAAAAATCTGCATCAAATTCAAAAATGAACGCATAGCCTCTCGTCAACGCCCACGAAAACCCCTCTAAATAGGCAGTTCCGAGTCCTTTCTTGAAATATCGATGCAAGACATGTACCCGTGGATCGTTTTGAGAAATTTCGTCTGCTATTCGTCCCGTCCCATCAGGCGAATTGTCATCAATCACCAAAATATGCAAATCAGGTACGGCGTTGAACACCGCTGAAACTATTCGGCTCAGATTTTGTTTTTCATTATATGTGGGAATACAAATCAGAACTTTCCCGGACTTGTCAGTAACAACCTGCTCTTCAATCATACCTGAAATGCCCTTTTACATGACGATGGCGTTATTTTCTAATTCGCTCGCTGCCGAAACATATACCACAATGGAACACTTCAAAGGAAACGATTTGTATTGTCTGACCACTGAGCAGTGCAGCAAACACTGTCCGAAATGAAACAAAAAAAATGTCAGATGAATCGAAAATTAGATTTTAAAAGTTCAGTTCGAGCTGGGTGGAGAACAGAATGTCTCTGAGGGTGATGGTTTCATCGTTGATGGCATCCGGACCTCTGTTCATAAAAAGCGTCAGATTGTTTTCAAGTTTAAAGGCGTGGTTGCCAAAGAAATGGAAATTGAAACCAACGGTAAGTTCTTCGGCCAGGTCTTCATCCACTCGGGTGTCATGCAAAAATCCGTACCGCAGTGTGGGCTCGAAATGCTCGCTGAACAAATACCCCCCCTGGACGTACGAACCAATATATGCCAGACCTGACTGGGGGCCGTCGTCGTTGTCATCGAAATCCCAGAAGTATTCGAGGGCCTGGCTCTGCAATGTGCCGGCGGCACTCACTGTCAGACCACTGACTTTGATCATACCGTCGAGTGACAGATAATGCACCGTCTGATGGGTGGCCTCGTTGTCATTACCGTCGTGATTGAATTCCGTGGACGCGCTGAAGCCTACGCCGAAACGCAGCGGCCCACCATCGAAGTCGGTTTCATCGTAACCCTTGATGCCATTGTTATATCCGATTCGCCCCACAACGACGGGGGAAAAGTCCCCATTGGCCCCCATGGTGCCGTTGAATATACCAGCGGCCCACTCCAGACCTTTTGCTTTTTCGAAATCGTTGCTTAACTGAATACCTGTATCGAGACCACTGCCGAGATTGCCAAGTGGTGCTCTGATGAAGGCGCGTTTCGCTGAAGAGCTCAGATAAAACCTTGAAATGGGACGTTTAAATTTACCGACTTTCAATTCCAGTTTGTTAGGAATAAACGTCCATGCGGCATAGCCGTAAATCAACGTGTTGGTCGAAATATCCCAGTACAGACAATATTTGAGTCTGGGATCAAACACATTACCAGCCAGGATGATCCGTGCATACGGCAGCTCGAAATTGGAGCGCATGGTATGATTGGTGCCAGCCTCCCCGTCGGGAGACGTCACATTAAATTCGTCGTTCAGAAAATTCCAGCGGGTATGCACACGGCCGTTGATTTTCAGTTTGAAGTTGCCGTCATTGGTCTTGATAAAGAACCCGCCATCGTAACCGGCCACGCCGGATGTATCCGTTGCGGCTGCTTCAACGATTTCTGCAGCGGGCGCGGGTTCGGGGTCCAATTCCGGTGGTGGCGGCGGCGGTGCGGCTTCTTCGGTTTCGGCAGAGGCATCCGGTTCAGCAGGTTCGGCTGCATCAGATGCCGCATCAGCGTCACTGGCGGCATCCCCATCGGCGCCCGCAGACGCCTTGACACCGTCTTTGCTGTCCCCTTTCGCCTTGGCACCCGCCGAAAACGAGAGCTGCGCGGCAGCAGGCAGGCTGAAAAGCATCACGCCAACCCCGATCAAAATCCTGTTTAAAATGTTTGTCTTTTTCATACCTTCAATCCTTGATTTTTAGGAGTGTCAGTGTTGACCTCACACTCGTTTTGCTGAAACCCGTCATGCATTTGTCGACCAGATATTAACGATGATGGCATTGTAACGCAACTTTCAGACATTGCAATCCACGGATGAAACCACACCATGTTTTAATAATATTAGGTAGTTTGGCGATACAATTACACCGTTTTCCCCCTGATTCACTCACTTCTTTCGCCAGCAGGGGGAATATCTCATTTATGACTTGGAAACATAATGCCGCCAGGGGTATACAGGGAATCACTCACAGGGATATCACACTAAATACAAACAGGAACTTTTTATTTAGATGACAGGAAATACCTAATGACAGACCCAAAAGCAACCAACATCAAGTGGCACCAGCAACACGTTACATCTGAGATGAAAGCGCAGCTTCATGGACACAAAGGGGCAACCCTCTGGTTTACCGGGCTATCCGGTTCCGGCAAGTCCACTTTGGCCAACGCTGTCGCCCTGGCGCTACACGAAAGAGGGGTCAGCACATATGTGCTTGATGGCGACAATATCCGATATGGATTGAGCAGGAACCTTGGGTTCTCCACCGATGACCGGGTTGAAAACATCCGACGCATCGGTGAAGTGGCCAAACTGTTTACCGATTGTGCAATTGTCAATCTCACCGCGTTCATCAGTCCTTTTCGCTCCGACAGGGAAATCGCACGTACGCTGCAGCCGGAATCCTTTATCGAAGTCTACTGCATGGCAAATGTCGCTGTCTGTGAATCCAGGGACCCCAAAGGTCTGTACAAAAAGGCGCGGGCAGGTGAAATCACAGGGTTCACGGGAATTGATGCACCGTATGAAGCACCGGAGAATGCCGAAGTGGTGGCCAATACCGGCGACGATCCCATTGAAAAATCCGTTGAAAAAATAATCACCTACCTGGTGCAACAGCACATCATTCCGGAAAAGTAACCATGCCGACCTCATTGCAAATTGGTTTCTACGGCATTCTGACTGACCCGTACGTGGGGTATGAGCAACTGACCCGGGTGATGGTTGAAAAGCATGTGCGCATCATTCAACTGCGAATGAAAGACGTGGCGGACTCAGCAGTCCTCAACATGGCCCGAAAACTTCGCCCAATCATCCCCGCTGAAACAAAGTTTATCATAAATGACAATCCACAGATTGCCCTCGAGTGTGGTGCGGATGGCGTACATCTTGGCCAGACGGACATGACATACGCCGAGGCCAGAAAGCTGCTTGGCCCAGAGGCGATTATTGGCCTCTCCACGCATAATCCGCAGCAAACCAGGGATGCCTGCGCACTTTTGCCGGATTACATTGGCATTGGCCCTGTGTATGCCACACCCACAAAAAAAATCGCTGACCCGGTACTGGGCATATCCGGAATGCAGCAAATGCTCGCCCTGGCCACGGTGCCGGCGGTGTGTCTGGGGGGCATTGACCACGATAACGTGGATGCCGTTCTCGAAGGCGGGGCCACAAACATCTGTGCGGTACGGTGTATAAACGCGTCGCACCAGCCCGAAGTTGAGCTCGACCGCATGCTGGCCAGGTTGCGTGCGCAGAACAGAAATTAAACAGAATGGGAACCCCAACGCAAACCGGAACACAATATCAGTATGATTGATACCAACTATAAAAAGAAGATGTCTCTCACCGGCCTCGTGGCTCAACTGGTTACCATCGGCTTGCTGTTTATTTTTTGGCGACTGGGACAAAAATGGGTGGTGATTCCTGCCGCGGCAATCCTTATTTTTCTGTTTTTCTTTCTACCTAAAGCCATTGGCAAACTGGAACAGCGCTTTCATAAAAAAGCGCTGATGATGCTTTCGACCGGAAAAGCCGCTGATGTGCCGCCATATGCCGCCAGACAGGTGCTTCTCTCACTGTTTGGCGCGAGCGCACCGGTCGATGCAAAACTGGGACTTGCGCTGGTCCAGCTGGGCAGATTTGACGAAGCGGTTGACTGCCTGGCCCACGCCATTCCATTTGCGCCCACCGCAGAACTGCCTGGGTTGCAATCGGCATATGTAAAATCTTTGCTGATTACAGGGGATGCGGCACGGGCAGAGGCCGAGGGACGGTCCATTTTAAAAAACGGCTCAGTCCGGTTGCCCGAAGTGCTCATCCTTACCGCGCGCGCCAGACTGGGACTTGAAAAAACCGGCCCGGAAACCGCGGCCCTGCTCGAAGAGGCTGAATCCCATGTCACGAGCGGTGATGTGGAACTGATGCGACTCCTGACCCAAATAGAATTTCAACTGGTTCATCGACGAAAACCGTCCGACCTTCCCAACGATGCGGACAGCACACAACCGTTCATGCGCGTGTGGATACATTTGGTCCGAGGGAAGCTAAGGGAACACCGAGGCAAAATAAAAGAGGCGCTGGCATCCTACAGCAAAGCCGTGCAGCAGGGCAAAGAGGAACGCTGCTGGTTCGCTGACATGGCCCGACGCCGCATCGAACAACTGTCAGCCAAAGCCGATACGTCAACGGATAATGCGGACATCCCATCCCATGATACCCCGTCGTCAGCATCCGCCGCGTCGGGCGAGGATGCGGCGCTGGACGATGTGGCGAGACGCAAAAGAAGACGCCGTCGGTAAGTAACGCGTTTACATCATGCAACATCATCCCCCATCAAAGGACCGGCTCACGCGCTTTCTGGACAATCCCCGCAAGGCGCTCTGGCGTATAGCCGCCCCCATGATGGCCGGGTTCACGGTCCATGCGCTGTACTCAATTGTGGATTCCATATTTATCGGAAAACTGGGTGCCGAAGCATTGGCTGCATCCGGTTACATCGGTGCGATTTTTTTCGCCGCTATCGCACTGACCAATGGTCTGTCGACCGGGATTACGGCGTGTGTGGCCAGAGCATACGGTGCCCGACAGCAAGAGCGAATGAATCAACTCGCATCGAACGGCCTGTTGCTTTCCATGACAGTCGGGACCGTATTTACTGCGCTGGGTCTGCTTGTGGGGCCCAGGCTGATATCCTTGCTGGGGGCCTCCGGCACGACCGCGGCATTTGCATGGGAATACATGTTTCCGCTGTGGCTGGGAATGCCTCTCTTCTTCTTTTCAACCGCCCTGCGCTCCGTGATAAATGGCGAAGGAGACGCAAGGACGCCCATGATCATTCTCGCCATGTCCACCACACTGAACCTGTTGCTGGATCCCATTTTTATTTTTGTGTTAGATCTTGGAATTGCCGGCGCATCATACGCGACAATCCTGGCCCACGGCTTTGCATTGCTGGTACTGATATATGTGGTGTTTGCCAAAAAGCGCCTGTCCACGCGGTATTCCATCAAATCAATGGCGCCATCCCGGGAACTGCTGTCGGCAATTATTGGCATTGGTCTGCCGGCCACAATGGGACAGCTGGTGATGGCGGCGGGCATGATTGTTGTAAATAAAATTCTGTCATCTTTTGGACAGATTGCCGTTGCGGGCTATGTGGCAGGCAATCGCGTGGACATGGTGGTTGCCCTGCCCCTTCTGGGAATCGCCTCTGCAACGATGACGCTGGTGGGCATGTATTCCGGCGCCAACCGGTCAGATTTGGTTCGCTTCACAACCCTGTACGCCTATCGCTGGGGCGTTGCGGTATCCATTCTGCTTGGTGGCACCATTTATCTGTTTGCGGATCACGTGGTCGGCCTGTTTGTCGCCGATGGGGACGCCATCCAGATTGGACGACAATACCTTGGCTATGCGGTTTTCGCGTATCCGCTGATGGCGGTGGGAATGACGACAGGACGGATATTGCAGGGACTGGGATTCGGTTGGCCAAGCCTGATTATCACATCGGTGCGAGTGCTCCTCTTTGGCGCACTCGGTGCCTATGTGGCGGTGTTCATGTTCGACGCGGGGATACATTCGGTGTGGATGTCATTTATCGCCGGCGGCATCGGCGCGCTGTTTCTCTCCGCATACTGGATCCGAAAACATCTTTGGAAAGGCAATATGTAATCCAATCGCCCTGTTCGCAATATCCCACAAAATACCACACACAGTATCGCACATTATCGGTTCATTAACGGCGGTGTTTATGGTAAATGCGCGAGAATAATTTAAAGGTCGAATCTGAAAGGCAGATAAAAAAATGGAAGCAATCTACATCGCGATACTCGGGGCCATTCAGGGCGCCACTGAATTTCTTCCAGTCTCTTCGTCCGGACATCTGGCTGCCGGGCAGATGCTGTTTGAAATCGAATCGCTCAAGGACCAACCGCTGCTGCTCGAAATTCTACTCCATCTGGCCACATTGGTTGCGGTGATTATTGTCTATCGAAAAGAGGTGCTCAGTCTGTTTACAGGCGCTAAAAATCTGCTGTTCGCAATACCTTCAGGAAAACTGACCCAAACGGTCAAAACCGATGCGGCCGCCCAGCTCCTTCTTCTGTTGGCCCTGGGCACGCTGCCCACCGGTATCATGGGAATATTGTTTGAAAAAAGCGGGATTGTCCAAACGGTATCGCAGACCCCCCTGTTTCTTGGGATTTCATTTATCACCTGCGGCGGCATTCTTATTTCCAGCCGGTTCGGAATCGAAAAAGCCGATACTCTCACATGGAAAACGGCACTTATTATCGGCCTTGCCCAGGGGTTTGCCGTCATGCCCGGCATATCCCGTTCAGGCACCACCATCGCTGTCGCACTTTTGCTGGGGATTAACCGCGAGCAGGCTGCCCGATTTTCATTTTTACTGTCCATCCCTGCCATTCTCGGCGCCGCACTGCTGGAGATCGACATGGCTGAGCTGGCCGCAAGCAACGCACTCGGCGCAATTACAGGCGGTGTGATTGCATCATTTTTATTTGGGATTCTGGCGCTTCATGTTCTCATTCGACTCGTCAAGGCGGGTCGACTCTGGCTCTTCGCACCGTATGTTGCCGTTATTGGCATTTGTACAATACTCTTTCTTTGAATTCAGTAACGCCTTGGTAATCTGGCCGGGTCTGGAACGCGCTCAGAGCGCGGTATAACAGCGAAGATATATCGTCATGCTCGCGAAGATATATCGTCATGCCCGCGAAGGC
>JAFGWT010000004.1 GCA_016937015.1 Deltaproteobacteria bacterium
CAAATACTGCGCCAGACCACCAAAAGCGGCGGCCCCATCGATGCCATGCGTGTGATTGTGCGACAGTTTGAGGATTTGTATTTTGGCGACAAGCCGGCAGAGTCCACCCGGTACGAGGTATGTCAGCAGCAAATCACCGCGGCGCTCCTTCCCCTCGAAAAGGAGGATACCCATGTCGGCAGCTGAATCCAAAAACGCGGGGAGCAGACAGGTGCACGGACCAGGGAGGCCCATGACGGCAGCTGAAAAGGGATGGTGGCTGGGATTGGGCCTCTGGCTGGTGGTGTTCGCCTTCTGGCGTCCGGAACCGCCCCCCATCTACACCCAGGTGCCTTCGGTTAAAAAAGATCCGGACGGCTATCGCATCTTTTACGAGATGGTCGCAAAGCAGGGCAAGTCCGTCTCCCGCTCGCTCAGGAGCCCCAAACACTTAAAGAACAAGGATGTGCTGGTGCTGCTTCGGCCGTCGAAGGGGCTGGACCAACAAAGCCGGGAAGCACTCATGAAATGGGTCAGCGAGTCCGGCGGGACGCTGGTGGTGGGATACCCCCTCTGGTCTCCGGACGGCACGCTGCTCGAAAGCCCTTTTTTAAAGGAGGCCCACTGGAATCTGTCTCTCTGGAAAGAGCGTGAGGCTCAGTTGCAGGAGGTCACCTATTCGCCGGTCAATGTCGACGCACCAAGGGAGGTTGCTCCGTTTACCATGAAACTGCGCGGCGAGATGGCGCTCGGCGCGGGGTCGTCAACGGCGCTGGCGTATGGTGACGCCAAACAGGTGCTCGCCAGCTGGGATGCCTACGGCGCAGGTCAGATTATCCAGCTCTCGGACGCAGCGCTGCTCAGCAATGAATCCCTTGGATTTAAAAAGTCTCACATTTTTGCCGCAGCACTGCTGGACGAAATCGGCCGGGACAAACACTGGGTGTTCGATGAGTCCAACGAAGGGGTTTCCATTCAGCCCGCGCTGGCGCCGCTGCTGGGTTCCGGAAGGTTTCGTGCTGTGTTTTTACAGCTGCTGCTCTTTTTTCTGTTTTGGTACTGGTACAAAACCCGGCGCCTCACGCGCATTCACACGCCGGTCATGGAACGGGACGTTCGGGAAGTCACGACCCTGGCCGCCGATATTGGCCGATTTTATTTTGGCGCCCGCAAAAGCAGCTGGGCATTGTCGCGATATTTGGAGTTTTTCAAAAGACGGATTCAGCTGGCCAACATGTCACCGGCCGAACGCAACAGCGCGCTGCAGACAGCGTCCCTGGCCCGGCAGGTACTTGATGGTCAGGAATCCGCGGAAATCCAGCTCAACATGATACGTAAAATGGCGGAGCATCGACAGGTGTTCCGAAAAAAGCAACGGGATGAGGAATAGACAATGAGGCAAATGCAATGACACCTTTGGAAATCCAACGAATTTTTGAAACAGTAAAAATGGAGATGGGAAAGGTGATAGTGGGCCAGGATGACCTGGTGGAAGGGGTAATGCTGGCGCTGTTTTCCCACGGGCATGTGCTGATAGAAGGGCCACCCGGACTGGGTAAAACGCTGCTGGTCAATACACTGGCCACCGTGCTCGATTGCAGCAGTCGGCGCGTCCAGTGCACTCCGGACCTCATGCCTGGGGATCTCGTGGGCCACTCGGTATTCGATATGAAGGAGCAACGGTTCATATATCGTCAGGGGCCGGTGTTTACCAATATCCTGCTGGCAGACGAAGTCAACCGCGCCACGCCGAAAACCCAGTCGGCCATGCTGGAGTGTCTGCAGGAACGCCAGGTGTCGGTGGATGGAAAAACATACCCCATCGAGCCGCCGTTTGTGACTCTGGCCACTCAGAATCCGCTGGAGTACGAAGGCACGTACCCTCTGCCGGAGGCCCAGGTGGACCGGTTCATGTTCAAGCTTCTGGTGGATTATCCCTCATTGGCCGAGGAAACCGAAATCCTTGCGCGCTACCAGACAGGAAAAAATCTGTTTGATATGGCGGCCATGGGGGTTCGAAAGCTGGTCAGCAGGCAACTGATTATGGAGACCATCGCGGCCTGCACCGCCATCGATGCCTCCAGGCGCGTCCTGGAATACATTGCCGCAATTGTGACCAAAACCAGGGAGTGGGCCGGGATTACAGTGGGGGCATCGCCCAGGGCGTCGGTGGCCATGCTCATGGGGTCCCGCGCGGCCGCTGCGATACAGGGTCGGGAATATGTAACCCCCGATGACGTGCGCCGCATTGCCCCGTGGTGTCTGCGTCACCGTATCCGACTCAGTCCGGATTCCGTTATCCGCGGCGTGCAGCCGGACGATGTGTTGAAGCAGCTGTTTGACAGTATAGAGGTTCCCAGGGAGTAGCGGAAAACACCATGTATCCAACGAAAAAATCCCTGTGGTTCATTGCCCTTGGCGGCATTGGTCCATTGCTGGTGCTGGTAATGGGAATTCCCTACCTGCTGGGATGGGTGCTGCCATTCGCGGTACTGGCCATACTGGTCTCCGACCGGATACTGGGGACAAAACTCAGACTGCGCGTTCGACGAAACGTGGCCAACGTGCTGTCGGTGGGAACTGGCAACAGGGTGGCGCTGCTGTTCAAGAACCTGAGTGGGTATGCGGTCAACATTAATGTTTCTGATGGCGCGCCAATGGATGGCGAAGTGGATAAGGCGCTGCTGCAACTGAAACTTCAACGGGGCGAATCGGGCAAGGCGGCGTATTACTTCACACCTCACAAACGGGGTCGATTCACTTTTTCGGGCGTCACGGCTCAGGCCGAAAGCCGGCTTGGTTTCTGGGTAATTCAGCAGCAATTTGACCTAACCCACGAGGTGCAGGTCTATCCCGACATCGAAGCCATCAATCAGTTTGAACTGCTGGCACAGAAAAACAGTCTGGCGGAACTGGGCTACCTGAGCACGCGTATGAAAGGCGATGGACACGAGTTTGAACGCATGCGCGATTACAGACCCGGAGATGAACCGCGCAAAGTGGACTGGAAAACCACTGCCCGGCTGCAACGGCTCATTGTGCGCGAGATGGGGCAGGACCGCAATCAGAACGTCTTTTTTATGATTGATATGGGGCGACTGATGCAACAGACCACCGATGGACTGAGCCATTTCGATTACGCGCTGAATACGGCTATTATTTTAAGCCATATCGCCCAAAAGAAAGGCGACAATATCGGTGCGATTCTGTTTTCGGACAAAGTTAAAAAATACGTGCCGCTGCGAAAAGGCCCCACCGCGGTGGATGCCCTCATCATGGCCGCATACGACATGGAGCCCGAGCCGGTGGCCACCAATTATTCAAATGCCTTCAAGCATGTAATGGCCAACGTGAATAAGCGATCGCTTCTGCTCCTGATGACTCACATGGGCAAGGGGGAAGAACAACGCCTCATCAGAACCTACGCCAGCTTCCTTGGAAGGCAGCATCTGCCGTTGTGTCTGTTTTTCAAAGAGCCGTCCCTGGAGCGCGCCTGCGAACAGATTCCACAAAGCGCCAGGGACGCCTTTGAGGTGGCCGCTGCCGCCGATTTGATGCTGGACAGAATGGAAAGCCTGTCGCGCCTGCGGCACAGTCGGGTGCTGGCGCTCGATTCACTTCCGGGCCAGTACTCTGCAACAGCCATAAATCATTACCTGGATATTAAAGCCCGAAATCTGCTGTAGGTTTCAACGGAAATTCCCCCAAACGGCACTATATTCCGAACCGGCCTGCCACCGCCCTGCCTCCCCAACCGGGTTCTAAGCAATTATGTTAAAAATAACGTAACAGAACGCGACAGCGCCGACGGCCATTAGACCTATTCAATCTTCAGTTGACCTTGTTGGCCCTCATCGTCCTACCGAAACATTTGGCTTTCAGAGCATCCTGTTCGATCAACTGAACATTGTTTCTGTCCAGGCTACCGGTTGTAGTCTCTCAGCAACGGCTGATAATCCTCATCGGTGGCTGGCGTAATGGCGGAAATGGTAAGCGACTGACACAGCGCCTCACCCTCACTGTTGAGACACAGACCAACCAGAAGCTTTTTTAGCTGGGGCACATACTTCATCCCCTGATTCAACACCACCACTGCCGGGGCGGGAACCGGTCTGGTTGTGTATATTTCCCTGAGGTCTGCCGCAAATGGCAAATCCTTCATATATTTCAGGGTCTCGTCGTCCACTATCACCGCATCCGCTTTTCCAGCGGCAACATCGCGAAGCGCCCGCAGCGGTCGCGAATTACTCACAAAAGTCAACTCGGACGCCTTCACTTTCCGGTCAAACAGCACATTGACCACGTATTTGTCATCATGCACCACTGCACCGGTCACAATCCCCTTCAGCAGCGCAATGGCAGCAGGACCATTTTTAGCCACCACCACATGGTACGTCTGTTCACCACGACCGTTCGCGTCCACTTTCGCTATCACCTTCATTTTCATCTTTTTGGCGTATTTTGCGTAAACAGAAGGACCGACCAGTGCGATGCCGGGCTTTTCCGATTCCAACCGCTGCGCCCCTTCGCTGCCATCGGAGATGAATACGCCCTGCATACTCTGCGGCGCCAGACCGAGCCCCTGTTCCAGATGTCGCAACATTCGGTCCACATATGGTTGCGCCTGTGCTGACGTACCGGGGTATCCGGGAAGAAGTAACAGCAAGTCGATTGAGGAAGATGACGCGGGAACCGGCGAAGCGCAAAACAGTGCGACAATGACTGCCCACAACTCAATAAAAGACAATCTGGCTGAATTCACGGGAACCTCTAATTGCCGCGCATCAGCGCGCGCCGTGTGAAGATGCTGTCCGAAACATGCTGATTCACCTTGCACTCTGTAAATTTCATCTGTGTTTTCGAGCCAGTGAGATGGTCGGTCACCGTAAATTCAGTGGGCATGGTGACAGAGGTTTTCCCGCTGTCATCGGAAAACGCCTTCCAGTTTGTGCGGACCTGGGTTTTTACCTTTTTGCCTTCGGCGTTGTACGAATCAATCTGCACCACCCCCCTGTACGCTTTGGACACAGTGACTATCATTTTTGAGAACGTGGAATTATTACTGCCGTCGGGCACCAGTTTTAAGGTCCAGTCTGTGTCATCGTCCTTTATAATTGAGGCTTTCCACCCTTCTGACAGCGCGGCAGAGCCCAGCTCCTCACCGGATATATCGGTTCCCATAAACCCCTGATTGTTCACATGAGAAGCGACCCGGCGCACTTTGCCGTAGGCTGGCATATACACATATGTCACCTTATCATCAGTTGTAACGATAGCGGTTCCCGCCAGGTCACCTGGTGCCAGAAATGTAATGTGTTTTTTAAACAGCCCTTTAAGAATCACCTTAAACTGCATGGTCTTGACCACTTTTTTCGAGCGCACCACGGACAAATCCACCAGATAGGTTGAATCTTCAACCTTCAGCAGGTTTTCATCCACCATCGCAAGAACATCGTCCGCTGTGATTTTGTTTTCGGTCGCCATTACCAATGTCGCCGGCAGCGCTACAGCCAGAATACAGCCTATCAAAACGGCTTTTTTTCTCATCGTCCACTCCCATTCAGTACATCTGAGTCAATCGGTGCAACAGTTCACGAGTCATTTCAAAGACTTCTCAATCAGAAACGCGAGAATAACAAATTATATTCAAAAAACCACATTTTCCAGGAATTCGGAAAAAATCACAAATGCCCCGAGCAGTTCCCGGCAAGGCGCTTTTTAAAGGCACTCCCCTGGTGATAAACCGCCGCCCCAGTTTTTAACATGACCTGGTTTGGACAATTACCAGCAAACACCGTTTCATCGCACTTGACACTTTTTCAGTGTTTTCATAGCGTAAGACTGTGAATCAAAAAAACAATACACTACAGACTGACACTGTCATTTCGGTGCGAAGTGCGGACAGGATGCCGCGCAGCATCGTATTCGATGGGGGGTTTAAAATTCTTGGAACACCACTGGCGTTCAAAGGATGTCGACATCCCGGATTGCTGTTCATCTCCGAACTGAACATGAAAATACCGCCTGGCACCAGGCGGGTCATTGGCTCTGAAACTGCCATTGGCGCCATGGGACATCGAAAAAAACGACTGGATACGATTGCCGTGTCGTGGGATCGGCTTTTTAAACTCGGCAAAATGGATTTGCGCCTGCTCCCCTCTGGCATGGGGCCGGGGGCATCGCTGCTCGAAATCAAATATCGGGACAGAATCATCCTTTATTGTTCAGGTCTTCGCACCGCGCAGCCACTGTCCGGTGCGCCTCTACCGGTCACCGCCTGTGATATTCTGCTGCTGGATTTTAACATCGCCACATTCAAAAGCCCGGCCCCGAGAACCCTTAAACCGCAGTTCCTGACATGGCAAAAGGCCCATTCGAATAATTTTGCCACCGCTGTACTTTGCGACACGGCCCCCAGTGTTTTCGATGTTCTCCATACCGTCGAAGACACCGCCATGCCCGTACTGGCCCATTCCACGATATATAATCTGCTCCGGGAAACAGCCATCGCTGAAAACAAAAAGCTCACCGTCAGGCGGCTGGGTAAGCAATGGCCCACCACTGGGTTGGTGATTTCCGGTTCGCGGGCATTCTTCAAATCCGCACACGCGAAAAATGCCGGTATTCCGGTGTGCATTTGCGGTCCCAAAGAGTCATCCCCGGACAACCTGAACGCATTTCCATTTGGGGTATCTGAACATCTCGCCGGTCTGGTTCAATTCGCCAAAAAATGTGGCGCAGGCACTGTTGCCATCAGTCCGACCGGTGGAGAGACCGCTGCAGACGCGTTCATCAAAGCCGGTTTTGACGTCCACTACTCAAGAGCCCCCCGCCAACTTAAATTACCACTTTAACATTCAGAGATTGACAAACGTCCGGCCACGTTTATAGATTCGATGCTGCGTCTGAAGCCCGGCAAAAATTGCCCCAACCTTCAGATGGACTGTTCCCAAACGGAATTGGAACCGGCTCAAATAACACCACAATTCGAAAGGGTTGCGTCATGATAGGGAATCTGAAAGAAATCGCCATAAGCAAAGGCATGCAGTTACTTAACTCGCCAATGGTTGCCAAAGCCATGGAGAGCGAACAGGTCGGAACGATCATTGAAAAAGCCATGACGTTTCCCATTAAAGTCTCTGAGACCATCCGGACCCGCAAGGAGCAATTAACGGCGTTTATGGAACTGGCCACCCAAGCCGACCTCGACGAAATCAAACGCGCGGTTGCCCGCGTTGAAGACGAAATCAATGTCATCAAATCCCAGAGTGATAAATAGGGATTTCCCTGCCCTGCCCCAATGACTGAAGACCTGTTCGGACACGCTGCAAAAAGCGATAATCGACTATCGCCGCTTCCCGACAGAATGCGCCCTGAAAACCTCACTGAAATCGCGGGACAGCATCATTTGCTGGCAGACGGTCGTTTTCTGGAACGGGCCATTCGGGCGGACCGTATTCCATCGCTGATATTCTGGGGCCCGCCAGGGGTGGGCAAAACCACACTCGCACGGGTGCTGGCGACGCACACTGGCGCAAAATTTGTTTCCTATTCAGCGGTGGGCGGTTCCATTAAGGACGTTCGCGATATTATTCACAAGGCCAAAACCGACCGCGCCCATTACCGAAAGCGCACTATCCTGTTTATCGACGAAATCCATCGGTTCAATAAAGCCCAGCAGGATGCGCTGCTTCCCAGCGTTGAACAGGGTGTAGTCACCCTCGTTGGCGCCACCACCGAAAATCCGTCTTTCTCAGTCATTGCGGCATTGCTGTCCCGATGCAAGGTGCTCGAACTGAAATCACTTTCACCGGACGACATTCGCGGTGTCCTTAATCGCGCCATTCATGACACGGCTCGCGGACTGGGAAAGTTCGAAGTTATCATCGACGATGACGCGCTGTCGTTTTTAGCTGAAAACGCGCGGGGGGATGCAAGGTACGCGCTCACGGCACTGGAAATGAGTGTTCACCATGCCATGGAAACCGAATCGCGGCGCGTGGATATCGCGTGTGTCGAGGAAGCGTCGCAGGCCAAGGCGCTGCTGTACGACAAATCCGGTGAGGAACACTACAATGTAGTCTCCGCCTTTATAAAGAGCATGCGCGGTTCGGACCCGGACGCGGCGCTGTATTGGATGTTTCGGATGCTCGAAGCGGGAGATGACCCAATGTTTGTGTTGCGACGCATGATCATTTTCGCGTCTGAAGACATTGGCAACGCCGACCCCAGAGCATTACAGCTGGCAGTGGCAGCCGACCAGGCGTTTTTGCGGGTTGGCATGCCCGAAGGCGCTTATCCCCTGGCGCAGCTGTGCACTTATCTGGCATGCGCCCCAAAATCCAACGCCCAGGTCAATGCCATCCATAGCCCAAGGGACGACATTAAAAAGCACGGCCCACTGCCCGTACCCAAAAAGCTGCGCAACGCCCCCACCGGTCTAATGAAGGAAATGGGATATGGTGACGGCTATCGTTATCCGCCCAGCGAGGGCGGGTACGCAGCGGGAGAAACCTATCTGCCCGACAAACTGGCCGGCAGCCAGTATTACGCGCCTCAGCCCGCCGGTTTCGAGCTGCGCATCGCAGAACACCTGGCCAACCTCAGGAGCCGAGGCAAACAGTGATTCGAAACTGTGCACAATTGAGCCTGCGACAGTCGCCCAAGACCAATGGTTTCGATAGCGACCAACAGCACAGTAAGATCATTTTTGCGATTGCGCTGCACACTCGAATCTGGAACCTGCCGCGCCGGAGATAGCCGATACCCGGTGAGCATTGCATTGACGCTGTCGATGCTTTCCGGGGCGCTCATAATCGTCTGGTGAGTTGATTTTTCCCGCGCCGTGTCGATGGATGCCGCCGGCTTGTCAAATGCATGAACTCGCCCGGATACTATTCCTGTTTCACTTTTGATTTTGCGGTCCCCATATATATGGCCACAATCGCCAGCGCGCAACCGGCCAGCTGCGAAGGAGAAAACTGTTTTCCAAACAGTATCACCTCCCAGGCGAACGTCAGTACCGGCTGCAAAAGCAGCATCATGCCAGCCACAGTGGCTTTCACCAAAGGCAAACAGCGGATAATGATTATCCACCCGAAAAAATGAGGGATAAATCCGTATGCCGCCAAAAACAGGAACATACGTGAACTCTCCAGCGCAAACGATTCCCCCGTTGCCCCCATTGCCAGCCCAAACAGAATCCCCGAGCTCAGCGTGATATACAGAAGATTCATTTCGGCGCTAAGTCGATTTTTGTGGGACTGCGCTTTGCGGTTAATCATCAGGAACACCGCGTAACACATGGCGGCAAGCAGGCAGAGCAACACGCCCGCCAGCAGATGCCCGTCATCTGCATGTCCGGACTGACCAATGAAAAACACCCCCCCCAACGCCAGCGGAATCGCCAGAAGAAATCGAACCGTCAGTCGTTCCCCCAGAAAAACAACGCCAAACAGGGTGACAAAAAACACCTGAAAATTACCAATCAGCGTTGCGAGCCCCGGGCCGATATACCCAATCCCCATGTGCCAGCCCCATAAATCCACAAAAAAAAGAACGCCCGCCAGCAGTGGTAGTAAAATCGTCCATTTACCCCGCTGCCACGAATCCTTTCGAATCAGCACCAGCGGCAGGAGAAGCAAACCGCCAAACAGGTTTCTGTAAAATCCCGCCGAAAGCGCCGATGCCTGCGATGCTTTCACAAAAATGGGCGAAAAGCTGATGAGCACAACACCGGCAAGTAAAAACAGTAACGGTCTTTTGGTAATCAAATCCATTTGACGTCAGGCCCCGAACACCTCTGGCAAAGGACACGCAACCGCCTTTGGATGGCGCATAATTCCTTGTCTTCCTGCGTCATATTTGGCATTCTCCAGCACCATATGTCACAAAAAAACAAAAGAAAACAGCAGAAAAAAAGAAGTTCGCGCACGCGTAAACCAGCAATTTCACTCACTGCGGCCACCGCCGATAAACATGTGCTTTATCAACGCTCAGTTCAGGACGCCGAAATCACTCAGGAGTTCATGGATGAAATATTTGCCTCCCGACGTTCCGACCGGGCGCTAAGCCTGAGAGAGGATTTCTGCGGCACAGCACTTTTGTGTGCCCAATGGGTCAAAAGTCACAACGAACGCACAGCTGTCGGGCTGGACCTGGACAGAGACACTCTCAACTGGGGAATGGCAAACAACATATCTCCGCTGGGAGACGCCGCCGCCAGAATCCAGCTCAAATGCCAGGACGTACTGGATGCAGCACCGGGGAACGGATTTGATATTGTTGTGGCCTTCAACTTCTCATACTTTGTGTTTAAACAGCGCCAGGTCATGTGCCAGTATTTTAAAAACGTTCACACCGCAATGAATGATGGCGGCCTGTTCATTCTGGATTTGCACGGTGGCCCGGATGCCCAGTTCAGAATGGAAGAGCCCACTGATATGGGTGAGTTCGATTATGTATGGGATCAGGATCAGTTCTGCCCCATCACCCACAATACGCTATGTCATATCCATTTTCATTTCAGGGACGGCAGCAAAATGCGAAATGCCTTTACCTACGACTGGCGCATGTGGACAATGCCCGAATTGAGGGATATTTTGTCTGAAGCGGGTTTCAGCCAGATTGATGCATGGTTCGACGAAGATAACGGCAACGACGAATACGCAATCTGCAAAACCACAGAAAATATGGAAGCCTGGGTGGCCTATCTCGCCGCGTGGAAATAGTCGCCCAAAGTGAAAATTTCAAAAATGAAATTTCACTTTAAACCACCTGGAAAGCAGGGAAATCATGGCATCACCCGAGTCGCCCCCTCAACGGAACCAAACATTTTTAAAGGATTTGGCCAGAAATTACGAACCGTGGCCTCTGGGCACTGACGCCATGGTACGCATCCTCGCCTGGCCGGACTACACACAGCCAGAGGAAATCCGCAAGGTGTTACAGGCATCCAGCCGTCTTTTTGGACATTCGGATGCATGCCTGTGCCTTCGTCACGACAGCTCGGTCGACCCACCCGTGTCAGAGGTGGTTGATAAAATCAATGCCGAACTGCAACAGCGTCCTGAAGTGACTGAGCGCGGACTGGAGATAAACATTCTTATTGTAGATGACATCATTCCCGGCAATGAGTGGTACCGGGTGGGGTTGACTGCCTTCTGCGCTGTGGCCATTAAAAGAAGCACGGGGGATATAAGGTCCCAATTCATCGATGTTCAGCGATGCGAAAAAGTGCATGTATAACCCACTGGCATTCAAAAGACGCATCACCGGAAAAAGAAGGGACCGGTCCCTGTGTTGAAAACAACCAGGAACCGGGGGGATATGACTACTTGGAATATTGCGGTTTCTGCAACGCAGGAGGGAGCGCGAAGCTTCAACCACAGTTTTTGGAATTGTCACCACCGAATAAAGCAATGTCTGTGCCAAAAAATAATATTTTGTAAATTATTTGAAAACATTGTGAAAAATAAGATTCAAAAATGTACAATTTTACAAATATAAAAATATTAATTTCAAAAATGCAACAATCCCCCTTCGACTTTGCACAAAACGAAGGCGAAACAATCGGATTATAAAAAGAATTCAACAGGAATGCGGCCATAAGGCAATAAGATTTGAACATGTCAGAGAAAGTAAAATCAATATATCAGGACAAAATTAACGCAGCTGATGCAAAACTGAAAAGCCTTGCTGACCAATCGAAGCGTTTGTCGACACTCCGTCTGGTGATTTTCATCGTCATTGCAGTCGTTGCACTGATGTCGCTGTTCGGAAATTATTTTTCGCTCTGGTGGGTGCTGGTCCCTGTCATCGCGTTCATCGCGGTGGCGGTGCGACACGATAGCCTGATAAAGGCGGAGGCACGACATCAATGGGTGAGGGAATTCCATGCAGACGGTATCCGCCGACTAGCCGGCGAATGGGTGGGAAGTGGCATTCAACGAACGGATTACGTGGACGACACCCATCTGTTTGCTCGGGATCTGGACATTTTCGGAGAGGGGTCCCTGTTTGAACTGATGTGCACCGCCCAGACCGCCAGTGGTGAACACCAGTTGGCGAACTGGCTGACGTCACCGGCCACCCGGGAGACGATTCTGGCACGCCAGCAGGCGGTTCGTGAGTTGGCCGATGACATTCAGCTCCGGGAAGACATCTCAGTGGCCGCGCGTCGAATGCGATCTCTCTTGTCGCCATCCCGACTGAATGAATGGGCACTGGCGGCTTCCACCATGACCGACAATCAGATTCGCCGTTATCGGGTGCTTTTTTTCAGTCTTGGCGCCCTGGCGATACTGGCTGTCATCTCGTGTTTTTTTACCGATTTCGGACTGGCGATTCTGGCGGGCATTGGCATTCTCGAATGGATTGTCGGACGTGTGCTCCGGCCAGCACTCGCGCCAGTGCTGCAGGGGGTTGAAGGGCCAAGGCGCCAGCTTAAGGTCATGAGCGACATTCTCGCCAGATTCGAAACCCAGAATGTTCAGGCCCCTCTCCTCAGCGAGTTAAAATCGTCACTTTTTGTTCACGCCCACCCCGCATCACAGGCCACATCGCAACTGGGCAGGCTGGTGGACTGGCTCGACCAGGCCAAAAATCAGATTTTCGCGCCAGTCGCTTTTCTGCTGATGTGGAATGGCCACTTTGCGCTGTCCATCGAGAAATGGCGGTTTGAATATGGCAAACACATCCCCGAGTGGCTCGATACCGTGGGAAAACTGGAGGCGCTGTGTGCGCTTGGCGGCTTTGCTTTTGAGCACCCGGACTACTGCTGGCCCACAATTTCAGAGGGAGAGCCGGTGTATGACGGGCACGCCCTTGGCCACCCGCTCCTGCCGACGACCGAATGCATAAAAAACAGCATCTCGCTATCCAGCACCCCCAGGGTATGGGTGGTCAGCGGATCGAACATGTCAGGGAAAAGCACATTTCTCAGGGTGGTCGGCATCAACGCCGTTCTGGCCATGAGCGGGGCGCCCGTCTTTGCCAGCGCTCTGAAAATGACCCCTTTTGCCATAGGCTCCACCATTCGCGTACTCGACTCACTGCAGAAGGGCAAGTCGCGCTTCTACGCGGAAATCAGCACGCTCAAAAAAATAGTCGAACAGATGGATGGCGAATTTCCACTGCTGTTTTTGCTGGATGAAATTTTTCACGGTACCAATTCCCACGATCGCACCATCGGGGCCACAGCGGTAATAAAGGAACTGGTGGAAAAAGGTGCGCTGGGGCTGGTGACCACTCACGATCTGGCATTAACCAAAACCGCCGATGACCTTGGCGAGCGCGCCAGAAATGTTCATTTCGACGATATGGTGCTGGACGGACGGCTGCACTTTGACTATCTGCTGAAGGATGGCCCGGTCACCCACAGCAACGCGCTGGAGCTGATGCGCAGTGTCGGTCTCAATGTCTGAGTGGGGCGTCTGACCAGTCCAGTTTCAACAGAGCGCTCCCGGTTGCATCTCACCCAATTTCGGTAAATACTGTGTTTTGGACTGGAAGGGCCTCGAAAAGGAACTATAATCATCGAAACGCAATGGACTCCGGAAGTATATTTTTCAGGGGGGACTGAAACTGTGGAAATTCTCTGACGGGTTGAATCCGAAAACCAAACAGAGTTCACGCAACAGCATCAGACTCTCTGGTCATGGGCGCAGCAACTGAATTTTGGACGACCCGTTCAACACCGGATTTTCAATTCGTCGAATGGAGTGATAATGAATACACAGGGAAAACATATACTTGTGCTGGATGATGAAATGTCGATACGGGAAAGCCTTTCTGATTTCCTCGAAGATTTCGACTTTCAGGTGAAATCAGCGGAGACCGCCGAGGCGGCGTTGGAAATACTTAAATCCAACAATATCCAGGTGGCTATCGTGGACATGCGATTGCCCGGAATCGATGGCAATTCATTTATCGTTCAGGCCCACGAGATGTGGCCGGACATGAAATTTATCATTCATACCGGTTCTGTAAATTATCACATGACGCAGGATGTCCGCAAAGTGGGTGTCAAAGAGGAATATGTTTTTCTCAAACCGATTGGCAACCTGATGACTTTCGTGGACGCCATCAACGATCTCCTGGGCCAAACCTGAATCGCGTTTCAGTTATCAAGCAGCGCCTTCAAAGCGCGAATATTCCCGCACCTCGTGAAGTGCCGCATTCAATTCCGCCCCAAACAGAAACGTCAGCCACATCAGATAAATCCACACCAGAAACATGGGCAAAATCGCCATGGTGCCGTACACGTACGACAGCGTATCCCCCATGTACCGGGCGTATAATGCAAACCCCCACTTCAGGAGCTCAAGGGCGATGTCCACCACAATCGCCGTGACCACTGCGAATCGTTTCTGGGTTTTACGATGCGGCAACAGCCAGTAGCTGAAAAACAGGGTCACACCAATCAAAGCCGATGGCAAAAACGGCTGAATACCGTCTGCCACAAAAAAAAGCAGCTTGCCACTGTAGTAGAGCGATACGCCAAAGGCCGCAGGCACCGTGACGATGAGCAGGATGGACAGCAGCGCCCGAATCCAGAGTTTGCGGCTGTGTTTGCAACGGAAAATCTCGTTGACCACCTGTTCCACTGTAAAAAACAATGCCACCGCAACGCCAAGAAAAGTGGTTCCGCCCACGATTCCCAAAGCGCCAGGGCGAATGGATGCGGCGGTATCCCGAACGTACTGCGCCACGGTGGCAGCCGCGCTGGGGACAAGGTACGTTTCAAAAAACCGAACCATCTCCTCTACATGCAAATCCACATCGAATAAGGACGTTGCCGCGACCCCAAGAAACATCAGTGGTACCAGCGACAAAAAGGTCTGGTAGGCGAGCGCTGCCGCCTGTCTGGGGCACTTGTCCGCCCATAATCGCCGACCGACAAGGAAAAACAGACGCAATGCATATATAATAATGAATTGTCGCCTGGAGTTGGCGAGGTCCACCGGAAACATCGTTTCGCGGGTGACGAACGTCAGATATTTAAGCAAGGTAAATTTCATTTTACTCATCCTGCCAGGGCTATAACACAACCGATGGCAGACAGACAGCATCCGAGCGCATCCGCATTATAAATCCCACATACGAACCAATCGTCATTAAACAGAGTTAATGGGCTAAAACACTGATTCTTTGCGCGTTTGTGCAGTTGCATTTTAAGCCGTCGACGTTTATAACCATACTACAATAATTTAATAAAGAAGAAGTTGTTTTCATACCGACTCAAAGAAGGAGCAGCGAAATCTCATGACTTGCCAGATTCCGATGCGTTTAATGAACTGGACTGTTTTGTTGTCCATTACTCTGTCAGTTGCCTTTTCCACCGCCCGCGCGCAATACCCAACCCAGGATGACGCCGCGAAGGAAGCATACCAGGAAGCCAAACAGCTTTTTGAAAATGAAAAATATCAGGAGGCGGCCTCCAGATTTCGCGCCGCCTACGAATTGAAGCCGTCATGGAAAATTCTCTACAACATTGGTCAGTCTGAAGCGGCAGCGAAAAATCACGGTCTTGCCCTTGAAGCGTTCGAAATGTTTTTGTCCGAAGGGGGGGACGATATTTACACCGATCGCCGCGAGCAGGTCATTGCCGAGGTGGACCGACTGCGCCGAATGGTGGGGTATGTTCAGGTCAAGGCGCCAAAGGGCGCCGTTGTTTACATAAACAATATTGAGAGAGGCACCGCGCCGATATTAATGGCGCTTCCCGTCTCCGCCGGCGTCCGTCATGTGATTCATGTCAATTACCGCGGAGAAAAACTCGAAGAACAGGAATTTCGAGTGGTGGGCGCCCAGAAGGTCACAGTGGAGTTTACCGCGCCCGATGAAAACGTAGCCAGGGCTTCAGCGACGGCGACGACACCGGGAGATGACAACGGCGCCACCGAAACGACACCTGAAAACCAGCTTGCCCCAGATCCCGCATCTGCCGGAGACACCACGCTAACCTCCAAAGACGGCGCAGACAGTGCGGCAGCTGCGCGCAGTGCAAAGTTAAAAAAAATGCGCCTTGTGGGTTGGATTCTTTCCGGCGTTGGCGTGGGTGCACTGGTGGGCGGTGGTGTTCTGGGTGGCATGGCAATAAAGAAAAACAATACCCTCAAAGAGGAGTGCGGTTCATCCTGTCCGGAAAAGGCCGATGAAGAAAAGGCCAATATTGCAATGGCGAATGTATCCACCGGGCTGTTTATCGGCGGTGGCGCGGTCGCAGCTGCAGGTGTGGCGCTGCTGATTATCGGTACAAAAAAAGAAAAGCAATTGACAAAAGCAATGACGATATTCCCCGCTGTGTCAAAGCACACTGTTGGTGCCGGTATTGAATGGAGATTCTAAAAATGATTTATAAAAACTGGATATGGGCGATTGTTGCCACACTCACTTTGGGCACCGCATCCTGCAGTAACATGCTCGATGACATCAATACCGAGGCTGATACGACGACCGCGACATCGGACACAGGCAGCAGCATGTTGCCAGACACGGATTCTTCGTCTGCGCAAGTCGATGGAACAGAGACAACATCCCAACCCGGAGATACCAACGATTCCGCCGCAGGCACCGACACAACGTCCAATGGAGATACCTCGTCCCCAACAGATACCGGGACCAGCGACCCTTTGGATGGAACAGAGACAACATCCCAATCAGACGACACAAACGATTCCGCCGCAGAGACCGACACCACCTCCACTGGAGATACCTCATTCCAAAAAGATACTGAGACCATCGATTCCGGCGACTCCGCCACGGCAACCATATCAGACTCAGGCAGTGATGACACGGCTGTCGGTACGGACACCACTGATTCCGGAACTGACACGACCACCCCCACAGAGAGTGAAACCGTGCCGGACACTGAATACGTCTGTACTCAGGAGAACTGCAGCGGCAGTTGTTACACCTGCATTAACAATGAATGTCAGCCGGTGGCCGCCGGCCTCGTTGATCCGGCGGGCATCTGCCAGGATCAGCCCGACAATGTGTGCGGCACAAACGGCAATTGCGACGGCAAGGGAAACTGCCAGTTAAAAAAAGCGCCCAATGCCGTATGCGAATATAAATGCGAAGATGGATACGAGAACGTGTACACCTGCAATCCGGACTCAATGTATTGCGACAAGGTCCAGACCCACACCCTTTGCGAGCTTGGTTGCACCGAATCCGGCACCATGTGTCAGCAGCCGTGCACTTCAGATGCATCATGTGACAGCACCAGCCAGTTCTGCTGTACCGCTGATCTCGCTGACGCGGCATGGTGTGTCGAGAGTGGCAACTGTGTCCCCAGACTGGCAGCAGGAAGCGATGTCCCCGCCGGAGCGACCGGCAGCGAGGCCTATCGCTGCGCATCCGGGGTGAGTGCGGACGGGATTTGCTGCGCGGACGAGGGAGGATGCGCTGGCGC
>JAFGWT010000226.1 GCA_016937015.1 Deltaproteobacteria bacterium
CCTTCGCGGGGACGACGTGATGATGTCGCCGAATGCACTTGCGTTAAACGCGTTTATCGACAGTCTCCTTCGCGGGTATGACGAACAACATTTCCTCTTAACCCGAGCTCTGAGAGCGTTCCAGACCCATCTCGTCTTTATTCGTAATATTCTAACCATCTATTTCGACCAGTTTTTTGCCTGTAATTGACAAACCCAGCTCAACAGTATCGATTTGTTCAAATCAGTTTGAAATATCTAAGAAATCAGCTCGGTCTATTTGTTTTAATAATCGGCACCTTGTGTACGAACTCAACATTAACAATGTGCTTTTCAGTTTGCAGGAGGCTATTCGACTTAAACAATTGTCGATTTCCACTGAGCGTGCATACCTGTCCTGGTCTCGACGTTTTTTGACATTCTGCAAAACGCATTCAACTGAAGGCTACCCCACACATCACGATGTAAAGGAATTTTTAACATGGTTTGCGATAGCGCGAAAAGTGTCATCATCCACACAAAACCAGCACACAAAACCAGCACACAAAACCAGCACACAAAACCAGGCGTTCGCTGCACTGCTCATGCTATGCGGCGAAGTACTCGATATTCCGCTAAATAAAATGTCCGCCAGTGTTCGCGCCAAACGCAGTCAGCGGTTACCAGTGGTTTTGTCCAGAAATGAAGTTAAAAAAGTAATAGCACAGGTGGATTCGAAATTCGCTTTGCCCCTGCAACTTCTGTACGGCACAGGGATGCGCCTTTCTGAGGTGATTCGGCTAAGGGTAAAGGACATTGATTTCGGATTAAAAACCATCACTGTTCGGGACGGCAAGGGCAGCAAAGACCGGACCACTCTTTTGCCTGCATCTTTAACAGCATCGCTTGAAAAACAGATAAAGCGGGTAAAAAAATTCATGAGCTTGACCTGTATAAAAATAACGGCGCCGTTTATCTGCCCAACGCCCTTTCAGTTAAATATCCCAATGCTGAACGACAGTTCTGCTGGCAATGGGTTTTTCCTCACGACTCCCTGTCGGTCGACCCCAGAACCTGCGCCATAAGGCGTCATCATGTTTCGGCAAATATGCTGCAACAGGTATTCCACGGTGCCATCAGACGGACAGACATTGATAAACACGCGTCATTGCATTCTTTGCGGCACAGCTTTGCAACGCAACTGCTAATCGAAAACGTCGATATCCGCCAGATACAGGAACTGCTTGGTCACAAAAGCCTGGATACCACCATGATATACACACATGTCGCAAGAGGAATTCGTTCACCATGCGTCAGTCCGCTGGACGCGATCGATTTTAAGGGCGCCTGTTCCAATAGCGATGAGTAACCGGGGACAGCATTAATCGACAATAACCTTATCCGTGCCGGACCTACCGAATGTCTCAGGTGAATACATCTCGTGCGCTTTTGCAGGTGGCGCAGTGAATATACCGGGCGTGGTTGCCTTTGCTTCGTATGTATACGAATAGACCCCATCCCATAACAGCGATGTGAACGCTTCCACCCGCTCATCACGCATATTCTGATGTTCATACCATGGCCAGGACCACCACCAGTAACTTTTTGTCATTACCGCCGACGACGTCATCGATGACCGGTTGGCATCAACTGCCAATGCCGTGTTTACCGCTTCAAACCCGGCCGGCAACGGGTCCACCAAAGCCACATGATACCTTCGACCCGACGCCACCATCTGAATGGTTACCTTCACTCTGGCGCCTGCTTTCACGTGCCATACACCATCATCATCTTTCCAAACATCCTCGGGATTTTCAACACTCTCATATTGTCGCGTCACAGTGAATCCCCTATCCAGCGGCATTAGGTTCAAATTTTGTGGCGCATAATTCATGCCGATTCGATAGTACAGTCGACCGCTTCCGGATTTTTCGATTATCAGATTTTTCTCCGCCGTTGGCACCTCGTTCATGGGCACCTCCAACAGAGTGCTTTGGGTGGTACGCCCGCGATAAAGCTGGTCCTCAGATACCCGATTTCCCAACCACACCCTACTGACAAAATCAGGCGTCGTTTTTTCCCAGGTTCTAAAATAATTATCCAGAGCGATGAGTACAAAGGCATTTTCCTGCGTGCTTTCCCATCGACCCTGCTTACGATGCGCCAATAAACCCTGCATCAGCTTTTCAATTAACGGATTTTCCTTATCAACATCAAGTAGCGCATTCAGCCACACCCCATCGACCCGTCTACTTGAATGCATCAGGGCATAGGCACCGTCTGTATATTCTGTTACAAAATGCGCATCTTTGGCAGTCTCCGATACATTGTTTATAGCGTGACGCAACAATTTGGCTTTATGTGCCGCGTCTTTTGCAACGCACTGCAGCAACCACCCCCGGGCTTCCATCGACACATCATCGCTTTTTTCCCTGTCCTGCAGTTTGGTCGCATTGGCCGTCACATTTTCACCCATGCGATGGCGTACATACAGCGCATAGGCCACAATTGCATTTTGACTTTTGCGCGAATAGTTGTTGTCAATATACTGTTCAATCCGTTGCAAAAAACTCCCCGAACGCTGAAGCACCGTTTCGTTTACAGGATACCCTTTTTCCTTCGCAATGATCATGGCATTGGCCACATGCACCGAAATCCAGGGGTAGCTGACACTTTCCTTACGCCACATGCCAAATTCACCGTTCCAGTTCTGGCGCGCTTCCAAACGCTTTAACGCTTCACCCATCACTCGTTTCAACTCTTCATCCGACGGCATATCGGATACATCAAATGCTTTCAGCACATCCTTTAGCGTGGCTATTGCAATGATTTTAGAAGCCAGCTGTTCGCTGCATTCGTATGGATAGTCAACCAGATAGATAAACGCATCGGTTAGCGCCTGCAAACCTGTCGAAGACGTGGTCACCGTCAGACCGCCAAACTGTTTCCATGCCTCATCCGGCGCCTTTACCTTCTGGTATACGTTGCCATCTGTTACGCTGCCATAGGTGGCAAAGGCCTCGGTGGTGGCCGGTGTCCATATTGGAATATTCACTGTCGCGCTGTCTGACGAATTTTGCGACGATGCTGCAATCACAAAGCCGGCGGTACCTGGTGTTTGCGCCACTGCCGCAAACCGCACCTCAGCAGATGCGCCGGCTGGCACGTCAATTTTCTTCCCGGCCTGGCCCGGAATATGCGACCCCTTCGCTGATATTTCGAGTGATTGCAGGCTCTCTCCAAAAGCGACATTGGTACCCGTTATCGCCACCTCCACGGTTTGTGGCGCATTTGACGTGTTTTGCACAACCACCGGAAACTCAAACCGATCCCCAAAGTTTAAAAACCGCGGTGCGGATGGTCGAACCATGAGCGGCAGCCGGGCAACCTGCGCTGCTTCGCCGTTACCAAACCGATTTTGATCATCTGCGGCAATCGCCATAATACGATAGCGAGTCAAGGTGTCCGGTATCGTAAATGATACTTTTATATGCCCATTTTCATCGGTTACCAGCGCTGGTTCATAATAGGCCAACACATCGAAATTCTTACGAACATAGATTTTCTCACCGCCATTGGTGGCCGCGCCCGCCGCCCTTTTGGGCATTGCCCTGCTTCTGGCAGTCATCTCCAGCGGCGCCGCTGACGGCAGGGGCATTGATTCCCGCAACTCCTTCATCAACACCTGGCTGTATTCCGATGCATCAATTTTTTCTGTCGGCACACGTACCAGCGATCGGGAGTGGCTGTCGGTCACCCCAGGCGCAGACGGTCTGTAAAAGGTATCCACCGGATCACCCAGCTTAAAGTCACTGAGTGCCAGAATTGCTTCATCCACCATCCACAGCGCCACCTCCGCACTTTTTACCGGTTTGCCTTCCACATCTGTCACTGTGAGCTCTATTTGGGTGGTGTCTGCCGGCTTCAGCTTTTTCTGTTTTGGCAACACCGTCACATGTAAGCGCTTCTTATAGGGCGATATTTTCAGCGTTATCTGTCCTGACGCATGGGCCACTGCTTTGGTTTGTTTGCCGTCTTTGGTACCGCCGCTTTTCCCCGAAACATCCACCTGCACCACTACAGATGGAATTTCGTCCTGGGTCAAAGGAATCGTCACCGATTGCTGCGCTTTTGTAATGTTTATTTTCTGCTGATACCGCACACCCGCCTTTCTCACACTCACATATCCCTCAGCCGGCACAATGGGCGATTTAATTAGCAGTGTCGCTTTTTCATTTGGCTCGTATGTATCCTTGCCCGGGATAAGCACCACTTTGTCCGACTCATTTTTGTCAAAATTCAGCCCCGCGTCCCCAGATACCCACAGCCGCATATCCGTCTTTGCCGGTCGTCCCTGTTTGTCTGCCGTTGAAGCGACGATTTGGTACATACCTGGTTTATCCGGCTTAAACACGCATGAATGCACCGCCTTTGCAGACGTAAATCCGCACTCCCCCACTTCTCTTTCCACCGCTGTCCGTTTGCCATCGCGAAAAACATTGTCCAAGTGAATCAGTTTTACCAGTACCTTGTCGTTTTCGGTACGGTTGCCGTCCACGTCCGTTACCACCACATCCAAATCAATTTCCTCTTTGGGATCTACAAAGTTTTTATTGAGCCGCACCCCCACATACCGTTTCGAAGGATGCACCAGTAGCGATGTGGATGTGCTCCACTGCTGACGGTTCACATCTGTTGCAGTAACGGTCAAATGCACGTTGGCGGGCTGTCGGTTCATCATCGATTCAAAATGCATGTCCATCTGATGTGACCCATCGCCACCGGTCATCCCCGACATCGACCAGCCGCTCTGCATCGCATCATGATTGCCATACCAATATCCCCACCACGGCCGATAAACCCCAAAATGAAATTCACTCTGATTTGGCGGCGTATACATCGCTTCGGTTGTATTTACCTGCCACGTTACCGGCGCACCTCTGAGCGATTCACCGGTATAATACTTTGCCGTCACCGTCGCGGTTGCCGTTTCACCTAAAAAATGAGGACCGTCACTCACAGAAGCATTAACCTCAAATTCAGGTTTTCGAAATTCCTGAATATCGAAACTGATGTAACGGTACCGATTCGGAAACACTGCGCCGGGCGCATCTGTTTCAAGAGATATCTCCGCTCGTCCCAGGTTTGCATTTTTTGGTATTTTTACTGCAATATAAAAGCCACCTTTATCTGTGGGTATCGTTTTTCCCCGTTTCACGCCGTTTTCGCCGGGTATACTTAACTGCCACGTAATTTCACTCACTGTCCTGACATTTCGTGAGAGTGCCTCTGCTCTTTTTGCATCGTGCTGTCTTATCCATCCCTTGATGTTTACTGTTTCTCCGGGCTTGTACATCCCGCGATCGGTCTGCGCAAACACCTCGAGTGTGTCTTCAAGCCGGCCCAACTGCCATCCGCTCCCGTTGGTCATCCGATCCGGCGTGTCGCTTAGATGAATGAGCGTGTCGCCATCCTTTTCGACAGTCAGATAATTGGTGGCGGATGCTGACAGCTTAAATATCGCCATCCCCGCCGTATCAGTGGCTTCAGTTTTCTGTGGGTCTGACCAGAGGGTTATCTTTGCTGATTCTTTAGCCCTCCCGGTTTTCAAATCATTTGCAAAGACCACCAACTGAACCCCATCGGCGAAAGTGGACGCGCCAAGCCCCGTAAGCTGCACCCAGGTTCTAACCGCCTGACGCTGCCAACTGTTTTCGCTTTCTTTCAGGGGTTTCACCTCCACCGCGAACTGTCCCGCCCCATTTTTAAGCCACGGCTTAAAATCAACGTAAAACTTTTCCCACTGGTCATCCGCGTCGAATTTCAATGTCTCTTCAAACACCGTTTTTCCCGGCATGGCCCCCGCTTCGGCCTCATTCCAATTTATTTTTTCCGCCCAGTTAAACCAGGCTGGCACATCCGCCGGTGTGACTCGATTCACCTTTACCATCACCGCTTTATGATTCATTACCTGAATGGGAAGTCGTTTTTCAGCATATGGCGACAGGGTGATCATTTTTTCCCTTGGACCTATCAGCGTTGGATTCATCTCGTCCGTAACCAGTGGCACCTCGCTTTTGCCGCTTAGGTCCTGTCCAAAAATATCCCGCATTTTTTTTGATATTGCGAATGTGTATTTGGTTTTGCCGGTCTTCAGCCCCTGGACCCACACCGTTCCACCCGACACTTCAAGCGTCATGTCTGGGATGGCCGGTGTTACCTGTATCCATTCGTCCCTAAATTTTGACTCGTCGATGGGATTATTGAATTTAAGCGTCACCCCCTGGTCAGGTCTGCACCCCCCATTATAGCCACATGTCACCTCTTCCAGTCGGAATGGCCCATAGGTTTTAAAATCGGCAATAATATCTGAATCTGTGACTCTGGGCCCCTCAGCCGACTTCGCTCCCGCTTTGACAACAACCCTGATTTTTGTGTTTTGGGGCAACGGTTCTGTAGTGACAATAACCTTTTTCTTTTCGTTTTCCCCGTTAAAGTAATAGCTGTTTTGTTCTTTGAACTTTTTGATTGCAGCATCACTTGCCAAAGACACCTGCAGTTTTCGGCTTCCCGCATACACAGAAATGGAGGGCAGCAGCGTTCTCGGCGCAACCTCCTGGTTAAACAAAAGCAAAATCGGTTCGTCGAGACGGTTGCCCTCGCCCACGGGATAATGGGCCTCCAGTTTGAGCGCTGGGGTTTCAAACTTAAACCGCGTCTCCCTGTCTATTTCAGTTCCATCTGCAGCACGGGTGTCCGCGGGCACCACCACTTCAAATCCCGTGCCCATGGGCAATCGGTTTTTCGGTCTGAACAATAGGGTTTGAGTTCCCAGCCATTCCCATTCACCTGGGGTTTCCGGCGTCATTTCAACCGGCATCTTTTGGGTGACTGTCGTTTTGGACACCGCCACCATTGGCTTCGAAAATGTAATGCTAATCTGTTTGGCCAGCGCCACCTCTCCTTCAGGGGCATATCGCACCACCGTCAGTTTTTTCAAATTGTCCTGAGTTGGCCCTTTTTTTTCTTCCCCCCATTTTCCGTCAATCAATTCTCCTGTTTTGGGCGGGGGACGTGTGGCCTGTCGCATGGCAAATGACTTTTGCTCTCCCTTTAACATATTGATTTCGCCAGTTCTCGCCAGCAGCTGTCGCACCCGCCCCGGTTCCATCGGTGTGCTCTTTTTCACCGGCGCCGCCGCATCGGTATTTGCCGGTGACGATTCACGTAAGCCCACCAACAAGCCGTCCGCTTCAGCATCAGTTAAATAGTATGCTGTCTGTGCCTTTGTGTCGTCGCGCCGGCCACTGGTTTCGTTTTTTATGTCAGTATCGCTTTTCACGTTTTTTGCGGTGTGGCACCCCAACATAAGCACCACAGCAACGCCACAAATTTGCTGCCAGTAAAAAAAATTCATTTTCATGTTCAATCCCCGGCTTCTTTCAACTGCGGTCAAAGGTGTCGCCTCTGGTCACGCAGACTCTGATTTTGCATTTCCGTTTGCACCAATATATCAGTCCATTGCCCCGTCGCCAAATGACCTGCACTTTTCTCAATGGTCGCCTTTTACCAAGAAGGCCCGGCAACACCATCCCAAACGGTTTTGCTACCGCTTTTCAAATAACGCCGGTTGAAACTTTTCAAATTGTCGGGCCAAAAATTAATTTTGGTGTATGCTCATTTCGCATTACGTTTTTCACCATTACGTTTTTCTTAAACATGGAGGCATATTGTGACATCACCATCTTTTTCCATTACATCCAAAAAGGTCGCTCTGAGCCATGGCGATTTTCTCGTGTTACCCTGGCTGAACTCCAGGACACCGGTGTACGACACATCGATGCTTCCCGAGTCCCTTCGACATCTACCGGTGCCCTCCAAGGAGGGTTCCTTTGAGATTGTGTCGGTGGAAAAAAAAGGAAAACGCGGTGCGGTGGTGGCCATCGCCCGTCTCGACAAACCTGGCGTTCCGGCCTTTTGCCAGATAAAAACAATGATCTCCAAAGCGCTGGGGCACTGTGATGCCTTTGGCATTCAACGGGTGTCGACTGTTATTGACCGGTCTCATCCCGAGTTGTGCCTTGCCGCCTGCGACGGTGCGCTCACTGCGGGGTATGTGTTTGACAAATATCTGTCTAAAAAAAATCCGCCGGTGTCGATTCAGCTCCATACCGGACTGCCTAAAAAATCGTTTGCCGACACCATGGCCGTGGCACAATGCGTCAACTTTGCAAGGGATACCCTCAATGAACCGCCAGTGGCGATTCATCCAGTCACTTTGGCACAGGCATATTTTCAGACAGGGAAAAGCTACGGCCTTAAAATGACCGTTTGGGACGAAAAAAAGCTGGTGCGTGAAAACTGCGGAGGCATTTTGGCCGTTGGCGGCGGCAGTGCGAGCAAGCCCAGGCTGGTGATGGCCCAATATTCTCCCGCGGGCGCCAAAACCCATTTGGCGCTGGTGGGCAAAGGCGTCACATTCGATTCAGGGGGCTATAGTCTCAAGCCGTCCAAAAGCATGACTGAGATGAAATTCGATATGGGTGGCGCGGCCATGATGTTCGGCGCCATTTGTGCTGTTTCCGCGCTGAAGCTGCCTGTTAAAGTGACCGCTTTTTTACCCCTCGTTCACAACGCCATTAGCGAGGAATCCTACAACGTTTCCGACGTGGTTCGCACCCGCAGCGGCCAAACCGTTGAAGTCCATAACACCGATGCCGAGGGCCGCATCATTCTCGCTGACGCATTAACGCTGGCCTGCGAACAAAAACCCGATTATCTCATTGACGCTGCCACCCTGACTGGCGCCGCCGTTGTGGCGCTGGGGGAAGATGTGGCTGCAGTCTACGGCGACAGTAAAAAATTTGTTGCCAACGTACTTGATGCATCGGCGGCCGCTGGCGAAAACATGTGGCACATGCCGCTGGTCAGTGCATACGATGAGCAGTTATCCTCTATCATTGCCGACATGAAAAATATTGGAGGGTCATGGGGCGGCTCCATAACCGCTGCGCTCTTTCTAAAACGCTTTGTTAAGAATGTGACCAACTGGATTCATATCGACATCGCCGGCCCTGGATGCAAAATCGATCCCCTGTATCATCTGGGCAAGGGCGCCAAAGGCTACGGCATCGCCACCATCGTTGAGTTCGCCAAACAGTTGAAGTAATGACCGCCCATATCAACGAACGCATAAAGACATCGTTAAATATATGGATTTTCGTTATCCCCCCTTCGCGGAAGGGCCAGGTTGGGTTCCATCTAATTTCTGATTTGCCCTCGTTTCCCCAAGGTGTTCTTCGAATTATTAAAAAAAGTTACTCAGGGACTGTCGTCTGAAATTATTTTCGATGATTTGCAAATTAATAATGTGCTATCATATCTGACGCATCAACGCAGAAGAGATACACATGGGACTAAAATACAGCGACATTGAATGGGCATTTGACGTGACCTCTCTCAGCAATGGAATGAGCGACGTGTCTGCGGTTGTGCATGTACCAGAGGGAAAGCTCTATGCCCGCGACGCCCATGGCTTTATGAAATTTGATGAAGAACTTCAGATTCCCGAAGACGCCTATGACAACAGCGATTACGTGTGGGTCCCTACTAAACGGGATTTGAATCTGGGTACACCGCTGGTATTTCAGTTTGTGGAAATTGAGATTCCTGATGCATATCCCCAGGTTGAAAGAATGTTTGCTCGAAAGGGCGCATATTCCCGTTTCAAGGCTTTTCTAGAGTCCAAAGGCATGCTCGAAAAATGGAACCGGTTCGAATCAGAAGAAACACGATTCGCCCTGCTGAGCTGGTGCCGCGATCATGGTATCACATTGGATGATGTGGTCGAATTACCCACCCGAACCGAATTTTTCGTATCTACTGACCGGGACAAACTTGACCTGCCGCTCATCCATCGCTGTCTCAGCGAAGATTCGTACTGGGCGAACGGACGTACCTTTGACGAGGTGGCCACATCTTTCGGGAATTCAATGTGTTTTGGCTTATACAACCGGCAAAATGACTTGCTCGCATTCTGCCGTGTTATTACCGATTATATATCTTTCGCATACCTTGCGGATTTGTATGTGCTGTCGGCATTTCGCAGCCAGGGAATTGCAACGATGCTGCTTGAAAAGGTGTTTGCCCATGCTTCCCTAAAGAGAGTTTGCCGATGGATGCTCGGCACCCGGGACGCCCACGGTCTGTATAAAAAATTCGGTTTTGAAACACTCAACCAGGCTGACGTTTTTATGCAGCGACTCAAACCAGCTATTTCCCTCGACGAATCTGATTGATCTAAACACTAACGCATTGACATAGAATCAACGAGGTACCGTTCGTCATCTCCATGCAGACGGAGATCCAGTCTTGTGCGATCTGGATTACCTCTTTCGAGACTGTCGATAAACGCGTTTAACGCAAGTGCATTCGGCGACATCATCACGTCGTCCCCGCGAAGGCGGGGACCCAGC
>JAFGWT010000227.1 GCA_016937015.1 Deltaproteobacteria bacterium
CCTTCGCGGGCATGACGATATATCTTCGCGAGCATGACGATATATCTTCGTTGTTATACCGCGCTCTGAGCGCGTTCCAGACCCGGCTAAAGTGTCACACTATGCTCTACATTGGTGTTGATGGGCTTGTAGTTTGGGTTTAAGGGACAACAGCGCATGCACCCGTCGTAATCACCTTCGAGCATTTCTTTTCTGTGCATGACGAATTTGGGAGAATTAATAATTTCATCCCAGTCCACGGCATCGTTTTTAATAAAGTCATTTATGTTCAGGACTGCTTCGCGCCAGCCACAAAATGATATGTTTCCATTCGGAAAAATATCAATTTGCTTCCAAGGCGGAAAACAAATTTTCTTTCCGCCAACGTGCATTTCCCACAGTGTTGTCTGAATATCCTCCAGAAATGAAAACGATGTTTTGCCTTTCTGCTTTCGAATTCGTTCTCGCTCACGATACTCTTCTCGAACTGACCGACCATCGGCCATCTTGTCGAGTTCTTCATATTCTTCTTTGAGCATTTCAATTGGGATGATATCGACCGTCTTTTGATTTGATTCCAGAATACCAAGTGGCAGATACAATCTGAAATTCACCATAAAACGGTCTTTAAGAACACGCTCAATTTTCATTAACTCGATCAGTACATCTTCTGCGTAAGTACCTTCGAAATTGTGCGAATGAATGTCATTTTCCGAGTAATCGAAAAAATAATTGACAGATGCTGCTTTCATATCCAGCGCCATGCGCACAAATTCCTGAACATCGGCATATGTATCTTCATTCACAACCATGGAGATTGAAGGAGCAAATACACCTATACCCTGAGATTGCAGAAGTGAAATATAGTCACGAACGTTTTGCTGTGATCGACGATACGCCTTTGAGCCTCCTTTCGCCCCCTTGAGCCAAACGCCCTTCAAAAAAGTGTCTTCATGCACAGCGTTCAACGAAAAGTGCATCATAACCATATTTTCGGCACACAGTTGCTGCCATTTGGGTGTGAACGCTATGCCATTGGATTCACACTTAATGGTGGCCTGTGGATATTCTGTTGAAAGGAATCGAAAATATTCCATTGCTTTTCGACCAAGAATCGTCTCGCCTGAGCTAAGAATGATTATTTTTGATTTGTCATACAGTGGTCGAAAGTATTCGTACATCCATTTCGGATCCATTTCATTTTGCATATACGTTTTTCTGTCCAGGTTTTTGCCGAAGTTGCAAAATCGACACCGGGCATTACAGCGGCCTGTGGTCCGGACGCGAATAATTCCGTTTTTAAAATCCGAATACAATTCAGGTGATGTCTGACGTTTTGGGGTGCTTTCGCTGCAATTTTGGTCGAGGTTGCCATAGGTGGAGTAAAGTGCGATGTTGTTAAAAATACTTTCATTTTCAATTTGTTTTAAAATATCGCGATAAAATGAGGAGGCAATTATGATGGCATCGACCTCAGTCGAGACTCTGTCAGGTGAATATATCGGTGGTTTGGCCGACAAATCTTCCTTGAATGAGTCAATCAGAAAAAGCAGTTCAATATCTGGTCGCCTTTTGCGCATTAAGTCTTGCCATTCCATGCTAAAGGAACCTGTACCCCAGAACGCAACCCTGGAATTTGGGGGCAATTGCCGAAAATCATGTGAAACGAAGTGAACTTTTGAGTGCGGGGTTGTTCTGTCATTCATACGTTTTCTCTCTGTGCTCGTTATAGAGTGGAACTATTTATTCTTTCTGTATCTAAACGGTTGAATCCGAGGGAAATTAACGTCAATTTCGACATTACTTTCAATACGGTGCCGGTTATGGATAATCCAAACAGGTCGTTACAGTATCGCAGCTAACAATGTTGAAAAGTATTACCGGGAATCCACTTCTATTTTCGATATTTTTCTGAAAATGCCCGGCTCCGTTGGGCGTATAGAGCGTCAAAAAAAACTCGATACTCCTGAAGTTCATCAAGGCTTAACTGATATGGCTTCAAATAAAATTCCTTGTCAAGTGTGTCTGTTGAATCTGAATACCATTGAGATGTGTTCGTACCCAGCGTGTAGCTTTTACGCCAGGCGTCTCTATGATCGAAAGTGAGAAGATCGTCTTTGATACATTGGTCCCAAAGTGCAGTTCCATAATAAGGTACGCAGTTAAAAACCTCCCCAATGACTTTGTCCATTTGGAGTAGCATATCCCTGGTTTCTCCAAGTGTTTTTTGGGTGTCTTCCGGAAAGCCAATAATAAAAAATGCACTTAGCCTGATTTCCGGATAGTTATCAGAAAAATAGTTCACTACTTTGTAAATTTGTGCCTCCGAAAGCTTTTTCCGGATAACCGAATTGCGAATGTATTCAGACCCGCTTTCTATGGCTAAATAAACGTAAGACGCACCGGCCTGTGCAAGATAATCTATCATTTCCTCATCAAGATGTTTAATGGCAAGTCCGTTAGGAAAGCTAAGTGCAATTTTCATTCCGTCTGCCACAATACCCTTCAGTATTTCCAATGCACGGTCTCTTCGCAGCGAAAAATTGTCATCGTAAATATGAAAGTAATTTACGCCTTTTTCATAGTGCAAAAACTTAATTTCATTGAGCACGCTGCATGCTGTCCGGGCACGAAATTTGCGCCCCATTACGCGATACATGGAACAAAACGTGCATTGATAAGGGCACGCCCGAGAGGTGAGGATTGGTGCTATTGGACCGGGAAGAACCTTTTTGGTGCTGTACCACTTGTCAATATCGGCTGGAATATAGTCGATCAAATTTATTGACGAATAGTCAACCATATTGATCTCATCCAGAGATTGAATATAACGGTTGACGGAGTGAATGACCAACTCGCCTTGATTGCGAAAAGCGATTCCATTCTTAAGGTCGGACGACACTTTTGTGCCATACACATGGTCAAGGACATCTACAAATGTTGATTCTCCTTCTCCTATTACCACGTAGTCTATTTCATTAATGTGAGTCATCATTTCCTGGGAGTGCAATGTCGCGTGAATTCCTCCAACGACTATTTTCACATTGGGACACAGATTTCGTATAGTTCTAATTAGATTTAAGCTGCGGCCAACCACGGCCGAAAACAGTATACTTACGCCAACAACTTTTAGTTCAGGTGCGGCTTGCATTGCTTTCTGGATTTCAGATTCCACAATTTGCTGGTAATCAGAGATATTGTCATGGAAAATGATTGTGTTGAAATCAATAATCTTTCCGGTGTAACCGTTCTTTTGCGCAGCTGTGTGTAAACTCAGCAATCCAGTTGGGATATAGTAAAAATCCAATAATGCCCTAAGTGGATTAATCAAAATATAGTCCATGATACTCTCCAGGTCAGAAATCGTCACCCACTATCACTAATGTTCATGCAGTGTTCATGCAGTGTTCCAACACTATCAACTGCGATAACGGAACTACAATGATAGCACCTGTAAGAGCGACTACAAGTCGACGATGCGTGTGATCCGATTTGAGGCGGATTCTTTACGCTGGTCTTTTTGCGTGGCTTCAATGACAGTTTTGAATAGTTCAATAAGAGGCACAGCCGGAAATTTAAAAGAAAGTCTTTTTCCAACGAATTGACGCTGAATAACGTCGCGCTGATACAGAGGCGTGATAATTACTTCCATATTGCGTTGTTCAATCAGCTCAGCTGGTGCAATTACTGGAATCCCTTGGATTTCTGCGATGCCTTCGGTCACCAATGCCCTGTCGACAATACAGAGGACGCTTTGGGAGATGTACGGCAATATCAGTTGCGCCACCGTTCCAAATCCATATAGCGCATATTGTCGTTTATCAGAGAGGTCTGTGCCAAACTGATGCAATATGCTTAGCAATTTTGTCAATAGATACTCTTCGACATCATCTTCTGGTTTTAGATATTTGTCGACGTATCTGTCCAAATTTCCAGCAAACGCGGCTAAAGATTGCATACGGGATGAGACCATAGGCATCAGCACGTAATTGCAGGCTTTCTCTTTTGCATCGAATATCGCATTCGTATAGTCACCATGCCAGGATTGGTGAAGTTCAGTAAACATGCTGAATATTCCACTGAGCCAGTTTAATTTCCCTTCCAAATTTGAGAAGTGCCGCTTTGTCCAGGAATCTTCCACATTCAGTCGATACACAGACATGGGCGTGTCAATATAATACGCACCGCCAGGCACGGAGGCTGAAAGCCCAAGGAGGGTGTCGCCATGAGGCGCAGTGAGCAGCAGATCCTGGACTGAGCGGGCAATATCCGTTTTTAGCATTATGGAATTGCAGGTAAAAAATCCAAGAGACTCGCGAATGGCGTTTTCGGCCGAAAAATGCGTATCTCCGGTGTTGTGCCGGCCCGCCAATACAAGAGAATTTCCCAATTTTTGGTATATTGAATGAAGGCAGATGTTACACTTTTTTTGAGCTTGTAGCGCATCAACCTGTGCCTGCACCTTGTGAGAATTTGTCCAGTAATCGTCCCCATCGCACATGGTAAAGTATTCGCCTCGAACTGCCTGAAGCAGGCGATGGCTGTTCTGTTTCACACCGACGTTTTTTTTGCCTGAGACGACCCTGACAATATCCGGATACTGTTTTTGATACTCGGCGAGAATGTTGCCGGTATTATCTGTACTGCAATCTTCTCCAATCAGAATTTCAAAGGCAAAAGCGGTTCTTTGTGCGAGAAAGCTTTCCATTGCTTCAACGATAAATTTTTCGTGATTATAGGTGACACTGGTAATACTTACCACTGGGGGACCGTGTGGATTCTGCCATGTGCTGCGTATTTCTGTTTGACTTCGTTCGAACATGGAATTCTGCTTATTGTATTTCCTGACAGTATTTATCGGCTCAAAGAGAAAAAGTTTTAACATTTATGGCGCCTGCATTCCACAGATTTGCATTGTCCAATTGTTCTGTCATACTTAACCCCTGATTCGTATTTGTAGATGCATACTGACAGTGAGACAAAACATTTGCCTCTTCGGCAGTGCGGATTAATGGAAGCCTCTTACAGTGGACGATTTGAATAGAAACAGACCCCTGATAATCTGCGGCAATGGCGCCATGGCGCAAACGATGTTTCATGTGTTGGAAAGAACCCATGAAGTGGTCGCATTTACCGTTGAAGATGAATTCGTTCAGCAGCGCGAACTGTTGGGGCAAGAACTGGTTCCATTTTCAGAGATCACTCACAGGTTTACTCCATCAAGTTATGCCATGCTGATTGCGATAGGTTTTGTGAAAATGAACGCAGTTCGTCAAAGGCTGTACACCCAGGCGAAATCCCATGGGTATCAGCTAATTAGTTACGTTCATCACAGCGTCGATTTACACAACCACATTGTAATTGGTGAAAATTGCATCATCATGGAACACGTTGCCATTCACCCTGGCACCACTATTGGCAACAATACGTTTATCAGCAGCAACGCCAACATTGGACACGATTGCCGAATTGGGGAGAACTGTTGGATTAATGGCGGTGTCTCCATAGCAGGCGGCGTCGTGATTGAAAACAACTGTGTGGTCGGTGTGAATGCGTCACTGGGGCACAAACTGATACTTGGTGAAAAAACCTTCGTTGGCGCGCATACTCTTGTTGTGCGGAACACGGCGCCAGCCAGTGTGCTTCTTTCACCAGAAGGGGAAAAACATCGGCTTTCCAGCGATAATTTTTTGAAATTTTCGGGGGTCGTGTAATGACATTGGATTCGGGTATCTATGACCGCTTTTCACAGCAGGTACGTCGATTTCCAGAAAAGACTGCTGTTGTATTCGATGGCAAAACAATTTCCTATCAGACACTGGAACACGACACGCTGTCCCTTTCGGCGTTTCTGTATGAAAGCGGCATTCGATCTGGCCATAGCATCGGCGTTCTTCTGCCAAATTGTTATGAATACGCTGTTGTTCTATTGGCTGCATCGCGGATTGGTGTTTCGCTGGTACCTCAGAATATGTCGCTGCCAGTGGATGCACTTGTTCGATCTTTTGGCGATACCGGGGTGAAGTGGTTGATCTCCTGGCATTCATTGGACTCAGTTGCGAAGCAGATACTCTCAGCATTGGGGCTGCCTCAGAATAGTATGTGCATGGTGGGGGGCGACCCGGGTTCACCTGGCCATTTATCACATTTGGCCCAGTTCAACCGGATTAATGATGCGGAGAAGATCTCTGTTGATTTGAGCAATCCGTATATATTCACAATGACCTCAGGGTCCACAGGAGACCCCAAGCCGATTACACTCTCCCAGTTGACCAAAATTCGACGTGCAGAAATGGTTGCCAATCTTTATAACGTCAGTTCGGGAGATGTTATCTTAGCTGCGACACCTCTGTATCATACACTGGCGGAAAGATTGGTGCTGATGCCCCTGATAATAGGCGCAACAACGGTTATTGTGGCCGGGTTTAACCCGCATGAATGGCTGGACACAGTTGCACGATACAAGGTCTCGTTCACCATGGCGGTATCATCACAACTGCGGCAGCTGCAGAAGTGTTTGCAGAATGGGAACTATGATGTATCGTCGTTGAGATGCCTGGTATCCTCTTCAGAGGCACTGGATGCAAATACCCGAAGGGACCTCATACGACACCTGAAATGTGAATTTCACGAGTGTTATGGTACATCGGAAGTATCCTGTGTCACCAATATACTTTTTGGAAATCAGATGGCGAAACAGTCATCAGTTGGCACCCCCTTGAAGGATGTAGATATAATTATTCTTTCCAGGGAGGGCGTGGCGCTGCCCGCAGGACAGGTGGGTGAAATCGCCTGTCGCACCCCGCTGGCGTTCTCGGGTTATTTCAATCGACCGGATTTGAGCTCCGCAGCATATTGGAACGGCTATTTTAAAACCGGAGACCTTGGCACCATGGACAGTGATGGATATCTCTACTTTCGCGGACGCCTCAAGGAAGTTGTGGTGACCGGGGGAATAAACGTATACCCAAAGGATGTGGAAAAAATATTGCTGCAGCATCCAGATGTTTCGGAATGCAGTGTGATTCCAACTCCGGATGAGCGGCTGGGAGAAGTTGTTACGGCGGTGGTGGTTGCTAAAACACCGAATTTGCGCCAGCGAACCCTGCAGCGTTTTTGTGGTGACAAACTTGCCGATTACCAGCAGCCACTCAGATATTATTTTGTGGATGCACTGCCTAAAAATCCGATTGGAAAAATCAATCGCCGTGAACTCTTTAAACGTTACTCGAACGGACATGTGGAGGGAATGAATTATGAGTGACCCGTTGCGACTTGGTATTGTCGGTGGCGGGCTGAATTCCGCAGTAGGGTATACCCATCTTGCGTCATCTCAACTCGACAATCGCTGGGCAGTTGTTTCGGGCTGTTTCAGCCGAAATCAAACTGTAAATCAGGAAACCGCCCGAAAGTGGTCAATTCCCGATGAACGCCTATATTCGGATTGGCGCGAAATGTTGGCGGAAGAGGCGGGGCGCCTCGATGCGGTATCCATTATTACCCCAACGCCGGATCATTATGCTATGGTGCTAAGGGCATTCGAATATGGACACAATGTTATCTGCGAAAAAACGCTGACCTCAAGAGTTGATGATGCACGACGTATCTGCGCCATGCAAAAGCAAAAAGGTCTTTTCCTGGCGGTGACGTTAAACTACTCAGGATACCCGATGATTCGGGAACTTCGGAATCGCATTGCAATTGGTACGCTGGGGAAAATTACGCAAATTCAACTTGAAATGCCGCAGGAGGGGTATGCCCGTACTGATGGCGCTGGCAACAGACCGACTGTACAGGCCTGGCGATTGGATGATGGTGAAATACCGGTAATTTCGCTCGATTTGGGGATTCATTTGCAGCATCTGGTTTACTACCTTCTCGGCGAGAATCCCACTGATTTGGTGGCACTGCAGTCCACCCATGGCTGGTTCACTTCAGTGGTTGATAATGTGATGTGTATCTCACGATACGATGGCGGGGTGACATCGCAAATGTGGTACAGCAAATCCGCGCTCGGTCATAGAAATGGGCTTCGAATCCGTATATATGGTACCCATGGCAGTTCAGAGTGGTTTCAAATGGAGCCTGAACTGTTGACCTGTCATTCAATCGATGGCACCAAAACCATTCTCGATCGCGCATCTCAGATTCAGGTCGCTGGCAGTCCCAGGTATAATCGGTTCAAGGCAGGACATCCTGCGGGATACATCGAAGCATTTGCCAATCTGTATTCTGAGTTCGCTGACACACTCATCGACTTTGGCACAACGGGCGAACAGGATGCCAATTGGGCATATGGTGGTGTGCAGTCAGTCCGCGGACTGGAAGTGGTGCATGCTATCGCGCAGTCCGCCGTTTCAAGTGAGTGGATGAAAGTAGGATATCAAAATGAGTGATCAAATATACGAATTCATCTTTCAACAGCTTGAAGCCAGAAAACCCTTAAAACGAGACGCGGAATTCGAGAATCTCAATTACATGAACAGTGGACACATCGACTCCTTCGGTCTGTTAAAGTTTATCACCGCCATCGAGAAGCGTTTCAATATCGAAATTGAAGATGAAGACATGATGCAGCCCTCCTTTCGCGTAGTGCATGGCCTCGTTGACATTGTTCGCCGCAAAATTACCCAATAATTGATTTTGTACCGACGCAGTCATGCCGTATTCGATTGGAACGGATAGGCAAAAGGTTCTTGCGGTTCCATAATTGAAAAATATTTCGAACCCACTTCACCGACATTGGACAGAGTAGCAATTCCGCATACAATTATACCATATGAACGTGGGTCAGGCGGGCGCAAAAGGACTGCAACTCAGACTCGCCGTTCCGCTGAAAGGATGCCCGGCAACAGTATGGAACAACTAAAGTCAGTAGACACCAAAACCGTCAAAGACGTCCAGCCTCCAATGCAGGAAGATATTTTTGTTACTCGCCCTGAGCTGCCACCACTGGCAGACTTTGTTAAAAGTCTCGAAACCCTTTGGGATAGCAGGTTGCTCACCAATAACGGCAGCTTTCATCAGGCTTTTGAAACGGAACTGGCAGAGTATCTTGGGGTGAAGTATGTGAGTCTTTTTGCCAATGGCACCCTTGCATTGTTGACCGCACTCCAGGTTCTTCGAATCAATGGTGAAGTGATTACAACGCCATATACGTTTGCAGCTACAACCCATGCCCTGCATTGGAATCAAATTACCCCTGTCTTCTGCGATATTGATCCGTGGACGTTGAATCTCGATCCTAACAGGATAGAGTCTCTAATAACACCCAGGACGACAGCCATACTGCCGGTTCATATCTACGGCATTCCTTGCGACGTAGCAAAAATTGAAGATATAGCTGATGTATATGGCCTGAAGGTAATCTACGACGCATGTCATGCGTTCGGGGTAAAAGTGAAAAACGAAAGCATTCTCACCGCCGGTGACTTATCGGTTCTGAGTTTTCATGCCACCAAAATTTTCACCACCATGGAAGGCGGCGCTATTGTCACCAATGACCTAAAAGTAAAAAAGCGAATTGATTACTTAAAAAATTTCGGATTTTCCAATGAGGTACATGTGATAGCTCCGGGAATTAACGGAAAAATGAACGAAATGCAGGCAGCGCTTGGGCTTCTGCAATTGAAATACATTGACGGATACATTGCGTCGCGACGCCAAAAGGCGATGTATTACCGGGAACATCTTCGGGGCCTGCGCGGACTCCGATTGATGGAAGACTTTCCGGATGTAACTCACAATTACCCTTATTTTCCTGTTTTTATCAGCCAGGATGAATTTGGTGCATCAAGAGACGCCGTGTACCACGCGTTACGGGACAGGAATATTTATTCCAGACGTTATTTCTACCCTTTAACAAGCGCATTCCCCATGTATCGAAATTCACCTTCAGCTGCGCCTGAGAATTTGCCCATCGCAAACGTCATCTCCAGTCAGGTGCTCTGTTTGCCACTCTTTCCGGACTTGCATGAAATACAGTTGGACCGAATCATCCGCACCATTAAAGATACTGCGAAATAGACGGAAACGCATTGATACTGAACCAATGAAACACCGAACGTCATCTCCGCGCATGCGGAGATCCGGTTTGTTCTTTCGGGATTTCCGCTTTCGCGGCAATGACGTTGTCTGCTATTTGTGATGTGGTGCAACTGGGTCTGGAACGCGCTCAGAGCTCGGGTTATGAGGAAATACTGTTCGTCATACCCGCGAAGGCCTCATGATTCTACACAAGTATTGCTTGACTTCCTGAGCGCACCGTCATTGCCGCGCAGGCGGCAATCCAGTTGTTTAAAGCTGGGCAAAGCAGGCTGGGTTCCCGC
>JAFGWT010000228.1 GCA_016937015.1 Deltaproteobacteria bacterium
AACCAAGCGCCGGATCGGTTTCGCCCACACGACAATCCGCATCCGTTACACAGGCGCGCACGCACGTTTTACTGTCCATCGTGGCTGACAACGCCCCCCCCATGGCCGACGCCGTCACCTTTTTCGACAAAAGGACAGCCCCCGCCGGGCACGACGTCATGGCATCGTAATCGCCAATGGTGGCGTTGTCGCATATGATTCCGGCGCCGGCACCTTCACAGTTGGCAATGGCCTGGAGGGCACAATAGCCATTGGCAAAAAATGTATTGGTTGCGAGGTCTCCAGCGTATGTTCTCAGGCATACCAGCTTGCCGGCATGATTCGCCGGTACATCTTCACACCCCACGATACCTTCCGCTCCGGGGATAGGCACCCCAAGGGTCTCACAGGTTGAGGCATTGCAGGCGCAAGACGATCCGATGCCTAAATCCATCTGCGTGGTCGTTGTGGCGCTGTCAACAGGGGGAGTTGAATCACTGTCACTGCTGACCGTCTGGTCACTGCCCATATCCGACGCGGTATCCGCAGAGCTGTCAGAAGAAACCGCCTCTGAATCCGTGTCGTCGCTGGATTCATCCGCGCATGCCGCCATCAGACAGCCGAGTAAAAACATAAAAAGAAGACAACCTGTTGCCAATATTTTTTTCATCACGCACTTCCTTTGAAAATTCCATTTAAAAAAATAATCAGTTTCGAATCCGGGAATCATACACAATTCTTAAAAATATGCATAAAAATCAATTGTTGCTTTTTCCCTTGCTGGACAAAATCCTTTTTCATATGGCGCTTTCAATATATAGAAAGCTGCAATGACCATTGATAATCAAAAAACGCGGCTTGTTCAGGCAGGCGGCAAACACGACATCATCGTTCCTGTTGGCGATAACTGCGAAGTGGGTCTGCAGCTCTATCGCGCGGGATTTACCAGGGGATCCCTGTTGCGGTTCGCCTCCAGCAAACTGAAAAACGTCGTCCAGCTCATTGAAGACGATTTTAAAGGCGCGTTCGAAAACGTATTGCCAAGAAGCCCGGAGACAGTGCGCTGCCTCAAGTACGATATTCGATGGCACACCCGGTTTGATATTCGCAAGGAAAACGGCCAGTGGGTGATTCCCGAAAGCAACTTTAAGGCGCAGTACCCAAATGAACTGACCAAAATTAATTTTTTAATCGAAAGGCTCCGTACCCAGTTGCGAGGCACGCAACGGCTGCTGTTTATTTACAAATCCAACGTCGGAGATTTTGAGGACATCGGCGCGTTTATTGAACTCATCGAAAAAAAATACCCCCAACTGCCATTCAGTTTTTTGCTGGTTAAAACCCCGCAACAAACCATCGGACTCACACATTCCCGGCTGTTTGTCGAAGACGTGCAGTGGCTGGCGCCGTACACCAACGCCCTGAACGGCGGCAACAACAAAAACTGGTACAGAATACTGGGCCGCTACATGAAAGTGGATGGGCTCTACCGACTGGGCATTCGCCGTAAATTCCGCTCCACCCGGCCCAAAAGCAAATAGCCCCAAACGCTGACAGCCACCAGTTGCGCGCGGCACCATCGCAAGAATCGTCTAGTGAATCAACTACCCAAAAAAATGGAACCCAGGTTCTGTTTTCAGTAAAACTGTAATCGCAATACAATTGCGAGGGGAAAGGGGGCCCGATTATACCACCTGCCAGATAACACCCAACCAAAAACACAACAGAATCGACAAACGGTTTCAGGGTGGTCGCAACAATACCGACCTGAAAAATATTGTAGGGCGGTAGTTTGTCGCTGATCATTTATCACATTTTTTTATGTATTGTTCCGCGCTGTCGGAAAGACAGCCCGCACCTGCCCCGTTTTAAAAAAGCGTGCAAACGACTGCCCGCGCTCAACTCGTGCATCCCGCAATATTTACCAAATCCCCCTGTATCCCCCTTTTTTTTAAAAGGAAGAATTTTTACGCATGCATGCGCTTTTCGAATCTGACTTAAATAAATATTTCCGAAAATGTGATCAACGATCACGGATAAGACCCGCCCTTTCGTCTCAGAATTGACGCCACGCCGCCGCGACACCAGACAACAATCAGACTTTTCGGTGCCCCCACAGGCGATCATGGGTCCCCATCCGTACGGGCAGACCAACGGTTTAGGTGCTTTATGCATTGGCCGGATTTTGCATATTTCCCGGCCTGCCAGATTGTCTGTGTACCAGTTCCTGAATCAGTGTTTCATTGACAAAACAGGTTGTGATAGAATGCTCATGGAAACACAGTCCGGCGCTCAATGCGTGTGACTGATTATTTGGGTCCCGGTTTTTCGAGCAAACAAACGAAAGGAACATGATGCAATTAACTCGGTTTATTCTAATTTTATTAATGGGGGTTGCAGTTGCCTGTTCGGGTACGGACGGTGGCAGTGACGGCGGCGACAGGGATAGCGACAGCGCCAGTGATTCGGACACAGACACTGATTCCGACACAGACACTGATTCTGATACAGACACTGATTCCGATACTGACACTGATTCCGATACTGACAGCGATTCGGACACAGACAGTGATTCTGATACAGACAGTGATTCCGATACTGACACTGATTCCGATACTGACAGCGATTCGGACACAGACAGCGATTCGGACACAGACAGCGATTCGGACACAGACAGCGATTCGGACACAGACACTGATTCCGATACAGACACTGATTCCGATACTGACACTGATTCCGATACTGATACAGCGCTCACTGGCTCCTGCTCAAACATCGGAAACGGCAAAAATCCAAACCGGGTTTGCATCAAGGGAAAGAGCTATTACCTGAACGGCATCAATGTCGCATGGGATCAATGGAACGGCGACCTGTTAAGTTACAACGCCGCAAATTTTGAAACCATGTTTTCCGATTTGGACAACGCCGGCGCCAACGCCATTCGATGGTGGTGGTTCATCGATGGTTCACAGATCAACTACGACGGTCACCTGGCCCAGCCTCTCGACCCAGCGATTTTCGATAATTTGGATACCGCCTTCGATGCCGCCGCTGCCCACGGTGTACTGATCATGCCCGCCCTGTTATCCTTCGATATTAAAAACGCCGACAGAAACTGGCTGGTTACCGACGATGACGCCATTGACGCCTTTGTCGAGAATGTCGTGACGCCTCTGGTTGAGCGGTACAACGATCACGCCGGTATGGGACTGTGGGAAATCATGAACGAACCCGACTGGCTGCTCGATTCCGAATCCGAGGGAACCATTCCCATGGCAGTGCTTCAGCGCTTTCACGGCAAAATCGCCGCAGGTATTCACGCCGCCGACAGCGATGCCCTGGTGACTACCGGCATGGGAATGTTCAAGTATATGACCGATGGTGGAAACAGTATGTCCGATGAGGCGCTGCAGGCCGCCGCCGATGGGGACAGCCTCGCGTACCTGGACGTCTTTCAAACCCATTACTATTCCTGGCAGCACGCTGATGGCTGGAGTTACGAGCCATGGATCAAATCCAGTACTGAATGGCTGCCCCACGACAAACCAGTACTTATTGGAGAGTTCCCCTGCAAAGGCGAAGAAGGCGTGTGGTCCACCATGCAAATGCATACCGAAAGCGTCAACCAGGGATACGCCGGCACCTTCTGCTGGGCCTACTTCGACAACCGCGCCGACAAAGAAGGCTACTGGCTGGACGCCCAACCCGCCATGGAAGCCATTTCCGACCTCATCCCCAACGCCATGACCGGCGAGTAATTCCCCTACGGGATTAGACCCTCCTATTTGACACTTAATGGTTGAAAGGCCAGGGCGGACTCATAGGTCTGCACGTACGGATAAGGGGAATTGAAATTCGACTGTGCGGGCGCACCTGTGTGCGCGCTCTGGCAAAGTGCAGTGCGATTGGCAACCGTTGTTGCCGATTTGGATGACGACACCGACCACATTGCCAACTGCTCGGAAACGGATATTGGCAGAGACCAGTCCCGTTTCAGTCGGCGCGCATCACTGGCATTGGAAACAGGGGCGCCCAATCCGCGCCAAGACCTGAAGATTCGTCATACCAGCACGCGTCCTGATGTCCATTGGCATCGCCTCCCTGACACGGTGAAAAGATGCCATCGCCATCAAAATCCTCAAAAAACCAGGTGTTTTGCGTCTGGAAACGGACTTCAACATTGGATACGCTTCCCGCGCGAACATTCAGATTTAAGGGACCTCTGAAAATGTATATATCCTGCGATGCGCCCTGTTGAAAAAGCGCATTTTCCCACAAATTGCCATCGCCGAACAATCCTCTGGCATGGCCCGTTTGAGAATCCGTTCCGCCAGCGCCCTTCAAATCTCCCCGATTTGCCAGCAGGTATGAGTCGGTCCACGGCATTCCGGCGTCGACCCAGCCGATCTCGGTCCCATCTTCGTTTACCAGCGTAATATCGCCCTGATGATGGCCCCCCATCCCTTCATCGGGAAAATCATCGTCACTCAGGTAGACGCGTATCGCCTGCGGACTGTCCGCGCTGTACAGAGGAATTTCGAGCTGATAGTAGTACAGTTCCATTTCCACACTGTGATAATTGCCCACCGGCAATGCCAACGCGTCAAGGACCTGGTCGTCAGTCAGTTCAAGAAGCACCGCATTTGTCAGCCGCCCGGTGTCGGGCAATACATCGACGCTGCCGTCATCGGCCAGAAAGGTCACTTTTTTTAACGCAACCCAAAATCGCTGCGGTGTTGAAAAGGCAACGATGCCCCCATCGCCATCAGCGTCACTACCCGTTGGAGAACCTGGGGTCTCCAACGCCTTGCGCGTTGCCAATTGAGAGGCGTTGATGCCCAGGACAACGCGTACTTGCCCAGTCCCGCCTTCGCCGCCGGTCAGTTCATTGGATTGTTCAGTATCTTCGGACGCCTCACTGCAGGCGAACTGGCCAAACAAAACAAATGCCGCCAGGATGAACGTGAATCTAACAATCATTTGATACCTCCGATGCATGGAATCCGTTTGTTTCTCAGCCATCATGGAACCCCTGGACGCCTCCAACCCATGAACGCGTCTCGATAACCATCTAATTATGAACAAAAATCACCAGTCATGCAATCCCTCACACGGACATCCCTCACACGGTCACACGGTCACAAGGGCATCGAGTTCAGTTTTTTTCCCGGGAACGCGGCGCTCCTGTGCCGGGTCTGGAACGCGCTCAGAGCGCGGTATAACAACGAAGATATATCGTCATGCTCGCGAAGATATATCGTCATGCCCGCGAAGG
>JAFGWT010000229.1 GCA_016937015.1 Deltaproteobacteria bacterium
CCTTCGCGGGCATGACGATATATCTTCGCGAGCATGACGATATATCTTCGTTGTTATACCGCGCTCTGAGCGCGTTCCAGACCCAATCGATGCATTCGACTTCGCCGCATTGAACGCTGACGGCGATTTCGGCATCAATAACCTCTTTCATCGTTTTTTTAAACAATGGTGTCTCCAAACGAGCCGCTGGGCCGGTTCAGAGTGCCATTCCTTAAAACAGGTGAATAGGCGGTCGCTCCCACCTGGGCGGCGCGACCATCGGCAGCGGTCCACCTGCGTCGTCACAGTGCACGGGTCGGACATATTGCCATCGACAACAGATACCGCCTTTTTTCTTACGTGGTCTTTGCTGTTGGTCGCTATCGAAGCAACTGGTTTTCTGCGAGTGTCGCAGGCACAATTTTTCATGGTTTGGGTTTATTGAAATGTCTCACCGGGAATATAATAACCTTTGGGGATGGGTTTGACAGTGATGTCCACACTGCCGGAAGTTAATCCTGAGGCATTGGCCGTCACTGTCAGAGCGCCTGTTTGCAGACTGTCAGAGGCTGCCAGGATGATAATATTACCCACTCGCGGCCGAACCGGGTTCTCGCCGATGAGTCTGCCTGGTCCCGAAATTTCGAAGCTGATATTGTCGGTGGCGCCGGACACCACCGTGCCGTTGGCATCCACCACCGATACGATGACTCTCGAAAAATCACTGCCGTCCGCATAAATCGTTGACCGGTCTGCTTCCACCCGCAACTGTGCAGCGGTGCCCGGTCTTCGCCATTCATGCTGGACGCTCACTGTACCGCCCATGAGACAATCCGCCCTGAGATGATTTGCCGAGCCGTTCACAGAGAAGCTGAAAGGCGGGTGGTTCAGTGCGGTTCCACCGTCCGGACTTTTCGTCTCCACCAACGTGTCCCCTTCGTAGAGACTCACCTGATCGCAATTGCTGTACACAGTTGCGCCCCTATCCGAAGTCCTGACGATATACGCCATGGGCTCGTCTGTCAGCTCCGACATGTGCCAGTAGTAGGAGTATTTGGGGATTCGCATGATGTCCAAAACGCCGTGATGGACCATGTTTTTCTCGTTGGTATTGTGAAACGTGTTGTAGTCATACCCACACCAGGTGGCCAGACCATTGTTGTCAGACTTAAGGTATGATGCATTGGTCATTTCCATATGTCGCACTGCCACTGGGTATTCCCCGCTACTGCCCCGTGCGGCAGGAAATGTATGACCCGTATGCTCGATGGTAAGCGCACCGCCGCCTGAAATCGTACCGTGGCTGAAATCCATGGGCGTGGGCACATCGCACGCGCCTCTGGGACGGGTGTCGTCTTCTTCGTTCGCCGCATCACCCAGACGTCGGTTACAGCCCTGGTGATTGATACATGAATTCCAAATCACAATACTCGGATGATTTCTATCGCGTCTTATCATGTGTCTGAACGATGTTTCGAGATTGCTCATCCAGGTTCCGTTGCCTTCATTCATCCATGTGGGGCCTTCTTCAAGGGCCATCATGCCGAGCTCGTCCAAATCATCAAGGAATTCCGGATCGTGAGGATAGTGGGAAAGACGAAGCCAGTTGACCCCCATCGCTTTTAATTGCTCAGCGTCGCGCCTGTGAATTTCATTGGGTACCGCGTTGCCCACAAACGGCCATGTCTGATGCCGATTGGTGCCCACCAGTTCGATTTTTTTGCCGTTCAACGTAAACCCGGAATTTGAAAAGCTAAACCATCTGATACCAAAGCGTGTGACCATGCGGTCCGTTTCTGCTGCCCCATTGCTTACTGTCGTTTCAGCCTTGTAAAGGTATGGGGTATCCGGCGACCAGAGTTTGGGATTGCTGATGGGACTGGCCGTTTGTGTAATGGTCAGCGTCTGATCATTGGGAATGGTTTCGGTGCTGGTCAGCGTTTCGACTGTATTGCCGTCCATATCCTTAATCTCTGTGGTGACAGTGCAGTCTGCAGAAGAGCCGGTGACATTGCGTACGGTGGTTTCAACATGCACCGTGGCGCTGGCATTCGAGACATCGGATGTGGTAATTCTGATGCCTGCGTTTTTGTCTTCCCAGGGAAAGTTGATGTACAATGGCTCCGTCATCACCAGAAACACATCCCTGTAAAGTCCGCCAAACAAAATAAAATCCTTTGTCTGGCCGTCAGGCGGCGTGTTTTCATTTACCGAATTATCAACCCGCACAGCGATGATATTCGTCCCCTCAACCGCATTGTCCGTGATGTCATAATGAAACGAATCATAGCCACTTACCGCATGTGTCCCCACCTTGTTACCATTGACATATACATCCGCGACCTGCATCACCCCCTGAAATTCCAGGAATATCTTTTTTGACAATGCATCGGCAGGCAATTCCAACTCCTTCCGATACCAGCCCACCAGGCGATGATACGAATTCTGGTAATTCGTATCATTGGCGTTGTTGAGATTCAGGGTCGCTTCCTGCAGGGTATGGGGCAAGGAGATGTCTTCCCACGAAGAATCATCGTACTGCGCATCCTGCGGTGACCCCGCCGGCGCTCCCAGATAGTACTTCCAGACAGGATTGATATTCAGTTTGATTCTGGGGCCTGACACCGGATCTGCATCTGTATCTGTATCGGTATCGGTATCCGTATCCGTATCTGCATCGCTATCCGTGTCCGTATCGCTGTCAGCGTCCGTGTCCGAGTCGCTGCCCATATCCCCGTCGCTGTCGGCGTCCGAATCGCTGTCCGTGTCCGTATCCCCATCGCTGTCAGAGTCCGTGTCCGTGTCGCTGTCCGTATCCCCATCGCTGTCAGAGTCCGTGTCCGAGTCGCTGTCCGTATCCCCATCGCTGTCAGAGTCCGTATCGCTGTCCGTGTCCGTATCCCCGTCGGTGTCCGTATCTGTATCGGTATCCGTATCCGATCCGATTTCAGAGTCGTCAGTATCCAAACCATCCCCCCGTTTTCCACTTTCCCCCGAACACCCCAACATTAGATACACAGTCGTTAATGCAATAATCGTTCGCTTCATTGACAATCACTCCTTTTACCCAATTACAGGTTCTTCATAAATCGTGTGGATTGTATTCACAAACGGGTAGAGGGCCCGCGACGTTTCGCGGAGGAATGGGGGGAACCGCGGAAGTAAAAAAATATTTAGTCACATAATATAAGGAGTCAAACCGGTCACCGCTCAAGGGAAAGATACGTCCGAAGCACGCCGGACTGGCAATTATTCACTGTGGGGGACAGAACGTGACTTCGGCAGCAAAACTCGAACCGTTATGTTCAAGTTCCATATACTGGCCATCGGGCATTGGAATCTGAGGGGCACCGGGGGCAAAATAAAGTGGAAAATTGAGTAGTCCATTGTGATCAACAGCAGTAATTTTTAGCCGGTTATCATCGGTGAATCTGACATTGGAATACCGATAGTCGCCAATGCTCAATTTTGAGCTCAACGACCTGGCCCAAAGAAACGCCCCAGTCGAACTGTATTCCACCCAGGCCATTACCGGAAGGCCGTCCTGACTCCCAGTCAGCTTCATCGCATTTAATTCCGACGCCGCAATGATGACTTCGCCACTCAGCTCACCAAGGATGGCAATCGTATCATTGTTCACAAGGTGAAAACTTTCTGCACCGACCAAAAACAATCCTGGCGCCGCCGACAGGGTGTCGAACACTGCCCATTTCATGCGCAGGTCGGTATCCAGCTGAAAGATAAAATACGGCCGCGTCGGTGCATTCGGAAATCCCATCCCGGGAATGTTCCCATTAAACGTCTGCGACTTCAAAGCGGCGTCCGTCACGGTCAGGTATCCATAACAGTATCCCGCCACATACAGAGTCCCATCCTCAGCTTCCAGTGTGGTCGCGTCAACGAAACTGTCGTAATCTCCACCGTCAACTGGGGGCAACGTCATTTTGATGAATTCAAACTCCCGGATTAGCTCTCCGCTGTGATTCAGAAACCACAGCACACTGTTGGAGCGATAATTTGTGGTGGCGCCAGTAAGAATATATGTGCCGTCGCGCCGTGCCGTGATTGAAGTGGGCTGCAGCCGTCTGTGTCCAAAATTCCGCTGCCAGATGACTGTCCCATCCGGCGCGATGGACGCAACAACCACTTCATCCGGTTGCGAGGATTCATACATTAATATGTCCTCATCCGTAAGTCGTTCCAGATCAGCGGCATCATAAACCGGGTCGGGCTGTATATCTGTGGATATCACCACCAGCACGCTGTCGTTCAGGCCCTCATCCATAAAGGAAATCTTTGTCAGCAGTTCCGGATTCAACGATAGCGTTTCGGTGAGATTCAAATCAAATGTCATATCTCCATTCGAACTGAACCTTGTTAACAGCAACGCATCAGATTTTGCTGTGCCGAATACAATCCCTGATTTCATTGTCAATGCTTTACCCGTTTTAACCATATTCATGCGAATCCAGTCATTTTCCCTATCCATCACATCGAACTGAGCATCCAGTGGCTGTGACCATGCCCATTCGTTCATTTCGTTGTTGTACGACAAGGTGTCGTCCCCCTCCATGTCGATTGCATAAAAGGTTCCGTTGTCCCCGAAAAACGGCAAATACCTGTCATACAACTCCTCCGTCGGCATCGTATGCAACTGTGCACCTGTTTCACAGGGAAATAGTTCCTCTTCTGCCGCCACGGGTCTGGCGGGTTCTGATTCGGCGTTATCTTCAATCTTTTTGTGTTCAGCGAGCATATCAACAACTTCCCTGGACTCGGGCGTGTCTGCGCCTGCCATTTCATCCTGGCATCCGCTTGCCGGCAGCCATGGTATTGACATCAGCATTGCCAATCCAGCTCGCACCCAGCGGGCTTTAATTGCGCTGATTGCATCATCGCGGGTTCTGTTTGGCTGTTTCATGTTAACCTCCTGCTTTGTTTGTTCACCGTCCAGGTAGTGTTGAAACAAAAAGAGGGACACAGATTTTCAATTTTTTTGTTTTTTTTAAGACCCAGTCGAAAAAGCGCAATACCCAGCCCAACGCTTAAAGAACTGTCACGAATCTGAAAGTATTGGTTTTTATGTAGGGTCCGGGGTTTATCCTCGACCGAAATTGTGGCACAACCAGTCAATGCCAGGAAACGCGAATAGGTAGGATCTTAAAAAACAAAGACAGCAATAACCTGACAAATTGTTAGAAACGCAGATGCTATGAAAGGCAGGTAGTCTACCTGCCGCCATGGTCTGTCAGCGGCCGCAGATAAACTGCGGCCCAACACATTCCGCTGTTCCGGTCCGGCGTTTCCTGACTTTGCGCCTTAACGACTAACCTCTGAGCGGTTAATAAGTTATGAGCTGTGTTCGGTGGTTGAAAAGGAGAAACAGTGAAACGATCATCAAAGCGAATTCTCATTATTGCGTTACTGATTGGATTTCTTTTTATGGGAATTTCTGTCTGGAGCGCATTTGACACAATTGACTTTGTTCGGACGTCCAAAGTGGCAATCGGGACGATTGTGGATCACAACGTAACCGAAGAACGTGACAATAATCGCACCAGAACAGTCTATCGCCCAATTATCACCTTCAAAACCGCTGAAGGTAAAGACGTCGTTTTCGTTTCCGGGTCGGGTTCAGAAGGCGCAAAGGACGAAATTGGGCAGACCCAAAAAGTGTACTACGCTGCAGACAATCCGGAAAATGTAAAGGAAAGCAGCATATTTGGTCTGTGGGGGGCATCCATTGTCACTGGCGCGATTGGACTGCCGTTTCTGCTGGCTGGCTTGCTGGCAATAGGCTCTATGCACCGACGGAAAAAGCGCGAGCAACACCTGTTCAGGAATGGTCAATCCATAACAGCCATCATCAGTGAAGTGAAGCGTAGTCCGGATCTCGCTGAAAATGACCACATTCCCTGGCAGATTTTTGCCAAATGGAAAAACCCGGCCACGTCCGAGGAGATCACTTTTGAGAGCAACTGCATCTGGTTTGACCCGACACCATATGTCAAATCTGAAACGGTTCGGATATACTTTCCAACAAATGTGGACACCCATTCCTCATTGGTCCAACTGTTCGAAGACCCAGACAGCTATGCAATGGACACCCACTTCCTCCCCCAAAAGTAAATTCCGCCGTTGCAAAATACGGGGCGGTTCACATATTAAAGATGTGCACAGCCTCATTGACATATTTGAGCAGCTTCACCTTCGACCCATGCAATTTGTTGGCCTGGGGTTGCGACACAGTAAGCACCACTTCACGGGGTGACCACCCAACAGCCGCTCCCTGTTTATCCCGTTGAAAAAATACAGAATCAGTTTGTGGTGTTGCATGGAATGGAAAAAGTAACATCCGCATATTGATTAGTGGGACAACGAGGCCTGTCATCTCCCCCTTGAGGTTGTTACAAACGGTACAAAACAGTGATTCCCGCGCAGGCCTCATGATTCTACACAAGTATTGATTGACTTCCTGGGCGCACCGTCATTGCCGCGCAGGCGGCAATCCAGTTGTTTAAAGCAGGGACAAGCAGGCTGGGTTCCCGCCTCCGCGGGAACGACGAATCATGGCTATATCACGCAGATATATGTCAACAAAAACTTGTGTAGAATCA
>JAFGWT010000230.1 GCA_016937015.1 Deltaproteobacteria bacterium
CCTTCGCGGGCATGACGATATATCTTCGCGAGCATGACGATATATCTTCGCTGTTATACCGCGCTCTGAGCGCGTTCCAGACCCATGACTCGAACCGCACATCGCCACTCCGAAAATACAGTTGTATCAGTGGTTATCCACCGTTTACGGCCAGCAGTCCCACGTGTATTCAATTAACGACGTACATCTGATAATTTCGTCTCCTTCAACGGAATCCCATGTTTTGTATTCGCGTATCAGATTGCCCGCGGTGTCGTAGGCGTATTCGGTGACTTCGTCATCGGCGAACGCCTCAAGCGGTGTGTGCGTCCTCCTGATCAGAAGTCCTTCAGGAGAATACTCATAATATGTGGCGATCTCAATGCTGCCATTGGCGGTGTAATCGAGTTCCGACGATACAGGCAGTCCCATGGTGTTCCACGTATCTGATTGCGTTCTGATGACGCCGGGCGTTGCACCAGTGTCGTCAAACCATTCGGAACAGATTTGCCTGCCGCCATTTTCCCGTGTGTGGGTTTCGCGAAGATACTTCAGCTCATTGGCGTTGTGGAAATAATCAATGGTCGCAATCTCCCCGTCATCCGCCGACTCATTGCGATAGGTGACAACCCGCCTTTCCGTCACTTCGAACGCATCCGCTTCGCTGTTGCGCGATTCAACCAGAATGCAGTTTCCGTGTTCATCAAATGTGTATTGAAACTCACTTTGCAGCACCAGTTCGTCGCTGCTGCCGGTGCGAATCATGCGCGCGAGTTGCATGCCCATCTCATTCCATGTGGTCATCTCTTCACTGGCGATGCCGTCGCTGTTTTCGATTTTGCGATGTTCCATGCTCATCTGGCCGTTGTCAAACCAGGTATACCAGGTGGTGGCCACGCTGTCGGTTGTGAGATATTCGACCTTCACCTCTATCCGACGCCCATGCGCATCGTACGTAACGGTTGATGTCTCAACAATGTTGTCGGGAGTGATCTGCCAGGTATTGGTCACGGATTCTGTCAAATCCGCCGAATATGTGGTCTCTGACCAGCGTTCAGTGGCAAAACTTCTATCGTACGTGTCGGTTTTGGTGGTGCTGCAGGGCCCCAGTGGCATACTCACGCTGGAATCTGTATCTGACACACCGGTGTCAGCCGCTGTGGCGCTATCGCTGTCAACCCCTGTGTCTTCCAGTGCGGTGGTGTCGCTGTCATCGCCTGTGTCTTCCAGTGCGGTGGTATCGCTGTCGCTGCTACCGTTGTTCTCAGACGTCACCGTCGCTGAATCCGCGGGCAATGCCGTGCTGTCAGAGTCATCCGTCCCCGGTGATGCCGACCGGTGACAGCTGCAAATAAGAATTGTCAGTAAAATTAAAGTTAAGCGCATGGAGACCTCCAATGGTCTGCTGTCCTGAATAAATGAATGTTGGGTTATCGATTCTACAACTGTTTCACATCTGTGTACCAGTAAAAATGAGGGTGAGAGGAACAGCTCCCGGGGGAGGTATCGGCGTGCTTCGAATGGCCGTCTTAGATGCCAGCGTCACAGCAAAAGGGTGTCTCTGTTGGACAGGTATAGTCGGGGAGATAGGTGCCATTTAACTCGCGGCATACCCCTTGTTCAAGGCAGATGCCGGGACAACCGGAAGGGGTATCGGTACCGGTATCCGTGTCTGTCTCAGTGCCCGTATCCTCAGCCGTCTCAGTGTCGGTATCTGTGTCGGTTGAGTCCGCTGTGCAGCAGATGGGTGTATCAGTTGGACAAAAATAGCCACTGAGAATGTTACCGTTCAACGTCCGACACTCTCCCTGCGCGAGACAGGTTGCAGGACACGGCGAATCCTGCGTTGTATCCGCAATCGTATCCGCGTCCGTTGGTGTATCCGTAACCGTATCAGTGTCACTCGCACTCGTTGTATCATTTTCGGTGTCTTTATCAACGTCGTCAATGTCTGCACACTTGTATTCATTCGCCACTGACGTGCACACCATTGATTGAAGCGCGCAATCATCCCAGCTCCGCCACCGGCTATTCATGCATATTTGCAAAATATCGACAACGCATCGGCGATCGTTGTCGACACAGTCTTCAGTTGTCATCGTCTCTGAATCTGTATCTAAGAAAGTGGCAGTGTCGGCGACGGTGTCACTTCCTGTATTGGTATGAGTGTCAGTGTCGGTGGCAATGTCTGTGCGAGTATCTGTATATATTCCCGAGTCAGTATCGGTATCAGAGCGTGAATCAGTATGATAATCAGTGTCACCTCTGCTCACACACTGGTATACGCCCATCAATACGGTGCACACCTCCGACTGAATTTCGCAGTCGTCAAAGTCGCGCCACTTTCCATCGGTACACATTTCCAGCATGTCGCCATTGCATTGGCGGCTGCCATCCTCACAGTCACGAAAGGCGAGCAGACCGGAATCTGCAGTGTGATCACTGTCGCGTTGTGTGCCTTTGTCGCCAACCACTGATGATGAATCATCGGTTGATTGTTCGTTTTCCCCGGATGCCCCGTTGCAACCTGCACCAATGATGGCCAATGCGGCCGACAGATAAAAGGAATACAGATTCATTCGATATGGACATTTCATTTTGTGTCTCCCGGTGCTTCAATCCGCCATGCAGGCATGGGTGCTTTCTTCATGAGAAGAGGCTTCTTCAATGCGCAGATTTGTTATGCAATAATCCGGCATTTTATCCTCAACTTTAACCAATGTATGACGATAGGCGATTTTTTGCAACGAGTCTAAAGTATAGATGACGCTCTGCACTGTCACCAAATCAGAAAAGATGAACAGGTGGCTATTGAGCGGGTGGGGCATATTTGAATCTGGAACGTCGGGAGGGCGTCAGAGCGATTTCAACCAGGCCAGGGCTTCTTCGGCATTGCCGAAATGATTCATTGTGACGGGGGATTTCGTATCCTCCTTGTGAGCACTGGTCATGGATAGCTTCGCGATGACCGATTGAGGTTGCACGAAGGCAATGCTTTTAAGCCCCAGCGAAATTACTTTGGGAAACCACTCTTCCTTGATAAGTTCAGTTGCGCCTGCGGGATAGACTGGCATTAATCGCAGGTCAATGAATGCCTTTTGAAGCTTGTGACGACCAATCATGTCGTACTCAAACTGAACCGCTTTTTTGAAATCGTCCAGCGGGATGCGGTCCAGAAATTTTACAGTAAGAACCTTTGATTTTTCATCCACTTTAATTTCAACATACTTATTAATCATTTCAGACATGCGTATACCTCCCTGCATGGTGTCATGACATCGTTTGCTCAGTGCATATATCGGTCTGGTTGCTGTTAAAATTAACAGTCTACCGACATGTTTTTTGAGGAGGTGACAAGCTTGCAGCGCAGCTTAATTGCTTCGAGTATGGGTAAGCGCGCTGTTAATCGTTTGTTTTCTTCGGATTAATAGTTGCCGACTTCGAGCATTTTGGCTGCGTATCGTTTGCCCATTTCGATGACGGAGAATGTGCTCCAGTGCAAACTGTCGCCGCGGTCGCCCAGGACGGTGCCGTCTGGCATGGGACCGGCGGATACCCAGTGGCCGTTTTCAACACGGTCGGGGATTTGCTGAACCAGGGTGTTGTGACTTTTGCAGCAGCCGGTATAGGGCAGTTCACCTGCAATAAATGGCACTTCCGCCGGATCGAGTCCCAGGTCGTTGCGAAGAGAGGTTACGAGGGTATTCACGTTGTTCAACCAATTGGGATCACCGGAATTGTTCTCGCCGTGGTGGAAGATAATCCCTTTAATAACGCCCCTTTGCTGCGCTTTTTTGGCGAGATCCACAATCCAGTTATAAATGAGCGTGGTGCCGTTGGTCACTGGCGCGCCATCAACGTTGCTGCCCCAGTCAGGGAGACATGTGCCTGAGCAATTGGGGAGGTGCCATTCAATGTCAGTGCCGCCGTAAGCCGCGCCCACAATGCCAATGGTCACGTTTTCAGGTGCCGCTTCAGCCATGGTGACGGCGAAACTGTCCGCCGGGCCAAGACCAATGGGGCCGCTGTCGCCACCGGTTGAGGAATAGTCTCGGGTTCCCTCCTTGCATTTAATCATGGGGGGGAACATTTCCCGCCATTCACCATAGGGGGTGGGATTTCCGTCCTGAGGACAGTTCTGGCCCTGGAGTACCTCTACGCGTTCATGAAAGACCGGGGTATCCGGCAAAAAGGCAGCCCCCTGCATGTTCGATTGTCCAAGGGCCAGGTAGATGTGCATTTGGGGCTCATTGCTGCCTGTGTCCGAATCAGAGTCCGTATCCGTGTCGGTGTCCGTATCGGTGTCTGTATCCGTATCCGTGTCGGTGTCCGTATCTGTGTCCGTATCTGTATCCGTATCCGTGTCCGTGTCGCTGTCTGCGTCTGTCGTACCGGTGTCACAGCAAATGGGCGAATCCGCAGGGCAGGTATACTCAGCGAGATACGTTCCGTTCATGGTCCGGCATTCACCTTGTCCAACACATACGCCAGGACAGTCCGTGTCCCCATCCGCATCGGAATCGGAATCAGTATCGGTATCGGTGTCCGTATCGGTATCGGTGTCCGTGTCAGAATCTGTGTCCGTGTCGCTGTCGGTATCGGTATCGGCATCCGAGTCTGAGTCAGAATCGGAATCCGTGTCGCTGTCAGAATCCGAGTCCGAGTCGGAATCGGAATCACTGTCTGAGTCGGAATCCGAGTCCGAGTCACTGTCAGCATCTGATGACCCTGTGTCGGTATCCTGTTGCGTATTCTTCCCGCAACCAATAAAGAACAGAATTAACAGCAGCAGCAGTGCTGATTTGTCAGCCATTTTCGCGATCATTTTTTTTCTCCTTCTTCGAAAAGACAAATTTAGTATCTCATAATTATCTCAATAAATCTTAAATCAAATATGCAGGTAAGATTTTACAACAATGTTGAAAAATACGAAATTGAAAAATAAACCGCAGATAAAAGCGCACCGTTTCTCAATGGGGCATCAATGTGTGTCTGATGACGAAGTTGCATTTTTGGGGTTGTGAGCTGGTTCAGATGTGGTATGTCTCGCCGCCTTTTTTACCGGGCGGTTTTTGCCACGCATACCGGCCCGGTCGATTGGTTAAGAAATGGATAATATCTGATCCGAATAAACGCGGGCATGGTTGCCCGTTGAAAGAGAGCGAAAGATGAACCCGGCAGAATGCAGTTTTTTCAGTGGTGGCCTTAGAGGCGCCGAAGCAGTATTCGGTGAGTGCGCCGAAAAATACAACATTAAGGAAACCACCTTTTCCTTTGAAGGCCATAAACTGGCGCGCGACAAAAACCTGACCATCCTTGGTGCGGAAGAACTCGCCAAGGGGCAGGTCAGTATGGATATTGTCTCCACCAAAATGGGCAGGCGGTATGCACAGGCCGAAACGCTTAAAAAGGTTTTTCAGGTCATTTTCCACATGATCAACAGCGGATTTCAGGTGTTGGCTGTGGGGTGGATTCAGGATGACAACACCGTGATGGGCGGCACCGGCTGGGGTATCGAATTGGCCAAATTCTTTAATCGCCCCGTCAGTGTGTTCGATCAGGATAAGAATGAGTGGTTTACCTGGAAGGGTAATGCGTGGGTCGCTGACTTGCCGGTCATTTGCCACAAAACGTTCTGTGGCACAGGCACTCGCAATCTGACCGAAGAGGGCAAAAAAGCCATCGAAGCACTTTTTTCCCGCTCCTTCTAACCGCCACTCGACAGTTTGTCCCACCGCAAAGGTGGTATTTTTGAAAAACCGACATATATAGTTCATAAACAGTGACAGTACTGACAGGACTCAGATACTGGCGTCATGCTGCCCTGTGCCAGTATGCGTTGCCTTTTATTGAGGTTATGTGGCGCAGGTGCGGTGGATAGTGGTTTCAGGTGCTGTAATACAGGGAGAAATGCGATGAAAGACAGCGTAAAAATGACAGGAAAAGCTGAACTTCAACTGGGAGACAAAGTTCTGAATCTCGATGTGTATGAGGGGAGCATGGGGGAGAAGTGCATTGACATATCCAGGTTACGTCAGGAAACAGGATATATCACGTATGATCCGGGCTTCGTAAACACGGGTATTGCCACAAGCAATATCACATTTGTGGATGGCGAAAATGGCATTCTGCTTCATCGCGGTTATCGCATCGAAGACCTGGCAGCCAACTGCACTTTTACAGAAGTGGCATATCTGCTCATTTTTGGCGCATTGCCCACCCTTGAGCAGCGGCAGGAATTTTCCAGGGCATTAAACATCAACTCCATGCTCCACGAGGACATGCGTCAGTTTTTCTCAAACTATCCCGAACATGCCCACCCTATGGCGGTGCTGTCCGCAATGGTGGTTTCCCTGTCAACGTTCTATCCGGAAATAGCAGACGAAACCGAATCCATTATGCTCACAGTCACTCGCCTGCTGTCAAAGATGCGAACCATCGCTGCGTTCTCATACAAAAAGTCCATTGGTGAGCCCGTGGTACACCCGTCGTGGCGATATTCCTATTGTGAGAATTTTTTGAACATGATGTTCGCATCGCCAGTAAATAACTACGAAATGGACGCACTGGTTCAGCGAACACTGAATCTCTTCCTGGTTTTGCATGCGGACCACGAGCAAAACTGCTCCACCACTGTGGCCAGAGCGGTGTGCAGCTCGGGCGCGAATCTGTATGCCTCCATTGCCGCCGGTGTCTGTGCTCTCTGGGGCCCTCTTCATGGCGGGGCCAATCAGGGGGTGATTGAGATGCTTGAAAAAATTCATTCAGGGGGAGTGAAACCGGCTGAGATGATTGAGGCGGCCAAGCGGAAGGATTCGAAAATCAGGCTGATGGGGTTTGGCCACCGGGTATACAAAACCTACGATCCCCGGGCGAAGCTGGCCAAGGCC
>JAFGWT010000231.1 GCA_016937015.1 Deltaproteobacteria bacterium
CGGATTGACTCAGACCGGGGTGACCCAGCGTATCCGCGCTCTTGAGCGTCAGCTGGGCACGACCCTGTTCACCCGTTCCCGCAAAGGAATGCACCCCACGCCCGAAGGGGAGGCGCTGCATCGCTATTGCCAGAGCGCCAAAGACCTTGAAGGGCAACTGCTGTCGTTTTTATACAACAAGACCGATGAGGCCACCGTTCGTGTCAATATCTGTGGTCCCTCCAGTATTATGCGGTCACGGATTATACCGGGTGCCGTTAAGGTTTTGGACAATCACCCCAACGTAACGTTCACGTTCAATCTGAATGACGACGAAAGTTCGTTAAAGCAGCTCAAGTCAGGTGAGGCGCAGCTGGCGGTGCTCACTCGCAGTGAAGTGGTCAACGAACTGGATTCAAAGCTGCTGACGCCGTCATCCTATATACTGGTTGGGCCGGCCGCGTGGAAAGATCGACCCATCGAGGACGTGGTTAAGACAGAACGCATTGTGGACTTTAACGCTTCCGACAAAGCCACCTTTCAATTTTTGAAGAAGTTTGGGCTCTTCGAAAAGTGCATCAAAGAGCGGCATCTGGCGAACAACATCGATGCCCTCGCGTCGCTGATTGCCAAAGGCCACGGATACTCCGTGCTGACCCGCAATTTTGCCGAGCCACTGTTTCGGGCCAAACAGGTCATTGATCTGATGGAAGGCAACGAACTCGAACTCGAATTCGCCCTCGCCTGGTACCCCCGCCACGAAATGCCCCCCTACTTCGCCAGACTGGTTAAATCGATTAAGTAGGGGATTTCGTTTCCAATTATCATACTGAGCAGAAAGCCTGAATATCCAAAAAGAGTGTAATTCCGGTGATTTAAGCGCGACTGATGGCATAAGCCGTGGAAGCGGAGGCAAGCCGCCATGCCTGTTCGGACGCCCACTGTGATTCCGACATCTTTTTCCAATTGAGAAAACCATGACAGCTGGTAAATTACTGTATATGGAACGAAAAATTCGCATCAGTGAAATTGATAAACAGGATGAGTTACGACGCGCGGACACATTAAAAATGTCACCTGCGGAGCGAATCGCCGCACTTGTCAGGTTGCGCGATCGAATGTTCCCCTACCAGCCCATTGAACGCATCATAACTGTTCGGCATTTTCGATAATGTTTTTTTCTGACGATATGCGAGAGCTGGTGCAGCTGTTCCAGAAACACGAGGTACAGTTTGCCGTGTGTGGGGGGTTCGCTGTGGCTCATTATGGTTTTATCAGAGCGACGATGGATTTTGACCTCTTGATTCTTCCTGACGAACAAAATGCAAAGAAGGTCATCGCCGCCCTGGTCGAATTCGGTTTTGGCGGTGTCCCGCTGCAAGAGGAGTCATTCATCAAACGTGGGACCGCCATTACGCTGGGGGCACAACCCAATCAGATTGACTTGCTGACCTCAATGAGCTCTCAATCCACGAAGGACATCATTGCTGGGGCCACAACGGTCGAAATTCAAGGTATTCCAATGAATATCGTTTCTCTTGACGACTTGCTTACCGCTAAGAAGGAGGCAAACCGCCCCAAAGACCGAATCGACTATGAAGAGCTTCTAATCATTAAGGATAATCAGCAAAAATAGGTTCGAAAAGTTGAATATTCTCCCTTCTCTAATCCTTTTTCAACGCTGCAATACCCTTAGCCCCATTCAATCTTCAGTTGACCTTGTTGCGCCTCATCGTCCTACCGAAACATCTGGCTTTCAGTGCAGTCTGTTCGATTAACTGAAAAATTGTTTCGGTTTAGTGACAGACTTCCTCCGGTCTGGAATGTGACCTATTCGTCATGGAACAGTCGACATATTGTCGTTCATGGTGGTACGCTTCCCTGGGAAGGAGGATGGACAAATGCTGATGCATGTTTTGTCCCACAGCGGTGTTGAGACTGTTGGAATACAGACCGTATTGGGCGTGTTTCAGGTGGCTGCGACCGCAAAAGGGATTTGTTCGCTCCGGTTTCCCGATGTGGATGCACGTGTCATAAAAACAGCTAATAATGTCCCCCCTGCGAAGGCAGGGGTCCAGGGCGCCTCGGTTTCTCAACAAGATGCGGATTCCCGTCTGCGCGGGAATTTCCGTGTGGCATCTTCCATAAAAAACACCGAAAAGACAAACGCAGACTATAATCTGTCGTTTGAACATATCAGACAGGCACAGGTCTGGTTGACGGCATACCTCGACAGGCAGCCGATGCCCCCCATGCCCCTCATCGATTTTCACTGGTGCACGGATTTTGGCAGAGCGGTGTACACGGCGCTGATGCAGGTGCCACCTGGAAATGTGATTACCTACGGTGCGCTTGCGGGAGAAATTGGTCATCCGGGCAGCGCGAGGGCGGTGGGCGGCTGGATGCGCAAAAATCAGATTCCTGTGCTCATTCCCTGTCATCGGGTGGTGCAAAGCGGTGGCGCGGTGGGCGGCTGGTCTGGGCCGGATGGCATGAAAGAGCGGCTGCTGAAGCACGAGTCGTATCTGTCGCGACCGCTGGGGCGCTGAAGTGGTTGCGCAAGCCGAATTCCGCTGTTACAACCGTCATATCTGCCAGAACAAGGAGTGATTATGTCAAAAATGAAGATATATTCCGGGGCGTACGTGATTTTGAATCCGGGGAGTGTGGTGTGGGTGACTGCCGGCGACGGGATGAGCGACGGGGTGTTTACGGTGACCTGGAATATGCCGGTCCGCAAGGAACCGGCCATGGTGGCTATCGAATGCAGTCAGAATCACCATACGTATCAGTTTATTCGTAAAACCGGCGAGTTCGCCATTAACGTCCCCGAAGCCAAAATGGTCAATGCTGTGCTTGGGTGCGGCAGGGTGTCCGGAAAAACCGGCGTGGATAAATTTGAAAAGTTTGGGCTGACCCGTGATAAGGCCGAGAAAATCAAGGCGCCGCTGATTCGAGAGGCGTTTGCCAATCTGGAATGTCGCGTCTCTCAGGTGATTGATATGGGATCCTCTGCGTTACTGTTGGCCCAGGTGGTCAGCACCCAGGTGGACGAAGCCCATTTTGTGGACGGCAAACTCTCATTCGATAACGGCCTTGAGCTGCTGCACCATTTAACCGGCGATCAGTTCTGCATCAGCAGTAAAGTGCTGGTGGGTAAGGTCTGATGGGGCGGGTCTAAAAGTCGTTAACGCGAACCAGTTCGTATCCCTGAAACCGCAATTGGCGTTTATGATGTCCGCCCGGTTCCAGTCGCAGGGTGTCGCCCCGGTATCGCCCAATACCCATCACGATGGCCCGTTGGCTGTTTTCGGGTTTAAGCACCAGTTGCAGGGTGGTCTGTTTGTTGTCCATGGAATCAACAGTGACTTTGGCGATTAAAAACTGATGCTGTTTTTCGATTTTAATGCTGTGGATATATGCGTAGTCGCCGTCGTGAGCAGTGACGTTCCATGTGCCCACACTGTTTTTCCAGGTCAAGGGAATAGGCGCAGGGGAAACGCGGTGTCCAAAGGGGATGCGCACGTCTTCATCGAGAGTGGCCAGAATCATCTGGTCGCCCACCTCAACAAATTTAAAATAAACCCCATCCAAATCCGGACTTTTCCACGAGACCACCGCGTTGAGTTTGCGTCGCATTTCAAACCGCCCATCCCCAAGGGGCACCATGACAACGGGGATACCGTTGCGAATCCCTTCAAGGTACCCGTCTTTGGCGGACAACTCAAAGAGGCCGTTGGCGGTATCGTAACTTCCCGCAAAAACGGATATCCGGCTGGGTGTCGCAGAAATTGATGCCCCCTGATTTCCTGTGGATGGGGCGACCTGCCGCGCGACGCCCACCCGCTGCCACAGCAGATATTGCATGGATTTTTTTCCAATATCGCGAACCGCCTTTGGGCTGTTGTCTGAATTGGCGGCCACAATCACGCCCAGTTTGTGTTCCGGAAGCAGCAGCATATAACTTGAAAAATGCCAGATTAGGCCGTCGTGAAAGGCAGTGGAACCGGCATTTTTGTCTCGCCCCAACTGGTTGGTGAGCTGCCAGCCCAGGCCCATGGCGATGTCCAAATCAAGGGGCGTATCCGTGTTTTGCCGGGTCAGCATTTCGGTCATGCTATGACCATGAAGCAGCGGGGCACCGTTGTTGAAAACGCATTTAATGACATTCGCCATGTCGAGGGTGCTGGCGGCCAGTGCGCCGGCGGATACCTCTCGCACCGGATATGGGGTGCCGGGCCGCCCGTTGATATATCCCTGCGCACGCAGGTGTTTGGCGATGTTAGCATCACCAAATCCGGAATGATTCATGTCCATGGGGGTAAACACATGCTGCTGCATGTACGTCTCAAACGTTTCTCCGGTGACAACTTCGATAACGCGACCCAGTAACGCATACCCCACGTTTGAGTACAAAAACGCTTCGCCCGGTTTAAACACAACGTATTCGTTCCGGAGCCTTGCAACAAAGGTTTCCAGTGTGTCGGGATGAAGAGCGTCGGCGCCTTTCATTAAGTCGGTGGGCAGTCCAGCGTGATGGGTGAGCAGGTGACGAATCGTAATGGCGTTGTTGCCAGGCGTTCTGGATAACATGTGAAACTCAGGCAGGTACCGGGTGACGGGGGCATCCAGCTGAAGCACGCCTTTTTCGACCAGCTGCATAACGGCCATCGCAGTCAGCACCTTGGACAGGGAGCCCATGCGATACACACTCTGATCCGTTGCCGGGATGCGTTGCTCCCGGTCCTGATACCCAAATCCACGGGAGTACACCACATCCTCTCCCGAAACCAGGGTAATGCTAAGACCAACGACACCGGTCTGTTTCATTTGCTGTGCAATATAGTCGGACAGCTTCTTTTCCAATCGAATCTTATCGCTGTCATCCTCTGATTGTGATGGGGGGGATGGGTCGTCACAGGCATAAAGCAGGCGTGTGAAAAATACCGAAATGCAACACGGTGCAGCGAGAATCGCCAGTATGAGGGTGCGAGCGCCAAAACGAAGCATTCTGGAAAGTCTCCTCCTTTCGCAGTCTGGTGCATGGCGACATCCACAGCATTTTTCCCTCGCATCGTGGGATGCCACGTGTAGCGTATGACATCCGTGGTTGACCAAGGTTCCGAATATTTTCCCGTGCCTGTTTAAATGCAGTTTTGAAAGATGACTTTCAGATGTGAATCAGCAATTCTGATGTGGCTGACCAACGGTTGGACCATGTGGAATTAAAGCCACAAATAGCGCCACAGTAGCCAACTGGGGCGAGAATTGAACGCTGGGCATGGGGTTTGCTTAGATGTTTCCAGAGGTGTTCGGACTGGCGTCGAACATGATGCCCTGAATTTTTTTTGCCTAAGACGGAGTCTCACTGAATGCGCGAATTGGCGGTTGCACCTGACCCTTTCACACTGGATACAACACAATTGGTGCGGATGATTCACGGACGAACGATTCGCACTCTGAAGCAGCCAATCATTAATTTGAGAGAGAAAAGGCAGATTGGCTACGAAGCGCTTTCCCGGGGCATTCATCCGGACAGTGGTGGCATCATATCGGCAGAAACACTGTTTGGATCTGCAAGGTTGAACGGTCTGATTCCCGAAATTGACAAAATGTGCAGCGATAAGGCAATTGCAACATATGTTCGGAATATCGATACCGATCAGATGCTGTTTGTGAACTTTGATGTATCCGCCCTCGAAGATGAATCGGCCGGTGGCAGCTGGATTCTCGATAAAGTGGCACAGCTGGCGGTGCCGCCTCAGGCGGTGGCCATCGAGATTGTGGAATCACGGGCGCCCAGTGATTTGGCCCTGATGCGGTTTGTGGCGCGACACAGGCAGGCTGGAATGAAGATTGTGCTGGACGATTTTGGCACTGCGCATTCCAATCTGGACCGTTTGCATATGCTCAGGCCGGATATTGTGAAAATTGATCGACATCTGGTTCAGGGCATTGCCGAGGATCACTACAGGCGGTCAATCGTTGAGTCGATTATTTTACTCTCCGAAAAGGTCGGCGCGCTCAGTCTGGTGGAGGGGGTTGAAACGATTGAGGATGTGCTTGCATGTGTATCGCTGGGGGTCAGTCTCTTTCAGGGGTTTTATTTCAGTGAGCCGGTGGCGGCCGACCTGGACATAGACGATCAAATCAATGCACGGGTGGACCTTGTTTTTCGAAAATCCGTTGAGATGCTGCAAAAGCAGTGGGCACAAAACAGAAACGAAGTACGTTCTTACGAACAGATTGTGGCGCATTTTGTTGATGTGATCGCGCGCAAGGGACGTGAGGGACTGGACACGGCGCTGGCGAATGTGATGGGCGATGCGGTGGGGGTTGAGTGCGCATACATCGTTGACAGTGAGGGGATTCAAGTCACGCGTACCCATTTTCATACCGAAGATGGGGAGCGGTTTTTTAACCGCACTTCGGACGTGGCCACCCGAGGCACCAATCACTTTTTAAAACACTATTTTTTGAAGATGAAAACCAATGGTCATCAGCAGAGTCTGACCCGGCCCTATGTATCCATGGCCACCGGTAACCTGTGCCGCACCATGGGCCAGATGCTGCAGTCCAGCAGCGGCAAGGTATTTTATCTGTTTGTGGATTTTAATGTGTGAGGTGAGTAGTATTCGCGGTGCAGCCCAACTGCGGGCGTCGCGGTTGACTCCCGTCACATCGCCTGCTCCAGAATACGTTTGAGGACGTTATCGCTGAGGACGACCGGATTGCCCTTCATGCTGCTGGCGCGCTTTGCGGCGGTGACGATTTTATCCAAATCCCCCTCGGTCACGCCATAGCTGGAAAGTCCGCGTAAATTGAGATTGGTACACAATTCATCCAGCCATTGGATGCCGTCCTCAACGCTGCAGCCGGGGTTACCGGTGAGCCACTCTGCAACACGGGCGAATCTTGCATGCATTTTGGGGATGTTGGAAACCGCAGCCACATTGGCTTTAAAAACAAATGGCAAAAGCCGCCCGCAGACAACGCCATGGGGGATGTCAAACAGTCCGCCAATGGGGCCGGCAAATCCGTGAACCGCGCCCAGACCCGCATTGGCCAGCGCCAGTCCGCCAAAGAGGCTGGTAATCGCCATGTCCTCTCTTGCGCTGAGGTTTGTGCCGTCATCACAAACGATCTTAAGGCTGCGGGCCGCCCGTTTGATGCCTGCCTCGCAGATGGCGTCCGTCAGTGGGTTTGATTTGACGGATACATACGGCTCAATCACCTGAGTAAGGGCGTCGAGTCCGGTTGATGCGGTGACATCCCTCGGTGTGCTTATTGTCAGAGAGGGATCCACGATGGCCACATCCGGCAGCATGGCGTCGCTGCGCAGACTCACTTTAACGTTGTGTTCCCTCGACAGGATGACCGCGTTTTTGGTCACTTCAGCACCGGTACCAGCCGTGGTGGGAACGGCGATAAATGGCGCCGGATGCTGTGAGAGTGGCTGGCCATCGCCAATTACCTCCAGATAGGTCATGATGTGGCTGCGGTTGGTCATCAGGGCGCTGATGGCTTTGCCCGCATCAATGACGCTTCCGCCCCCCACTGCAATCACCATGTCACAGCGTTCTGAAATGGCGGTATCTGCGCCTGCCTGCACCAGGGGGACATCCGGTTCTCCCAGAACTTTGAACAGATGGTGCGGGATGCCGATTATCTTCGCGAGGTCACTAATGCGGGACGGATTGCTGCCGGTGACCAGTAGCGCACGCTGGCCCAGGCGAGACGCCTCATCTTTGACCCGGGCCAGTGATCCGTTGCCGAAAATCACCCTGGTTGCGGTGGCAAACGAAAAGGTCGAATGTGCGGGGATCATTTGTTCCCCAACGCCATGCTGTCCCACCCCGTGTCGTCCGGTGTGATGTTGCTGAACTTTCGGGCATGTCTTGGCGAATTCATCATTGGTTCCACCGTATCCCGCCACGTCAGGTAATGTTGTGTTTCCTTGTGCCTGGCCGGATCCGCTTCGGTGCGATACACCTCCACCAGCACGAACTGTGTCGGGTCGGTCATATCCTGCACCACATCGAACCTTGCAATGCCCGGTTCCTTAATACTGTTTTCAGCGTTGGCAATGGATGCCGCTTTGAATGAATCCACGAACTCGGGTTTCACATCGACAAACACGTGCACGATAAACATATCAATCTCTCCTTTGCTGATGACGGCAATCGATTCATTTTGTCTGTATTGGTTATCACAGAAGGCCGAGGGTTGAAAATGCATTTGCGTTTATGGAACTGGTACAGCCGCTTTTTGCTTTTCAATCCGCAGGCCTCACGTAAAATATCCATGGCTATGAAAGGCGGAGAAATCGATGAAGTCAGATACCAGCGGGCGGTGGTCGCGCATTGTTGTTCATGCGGATATGGATGCATTTTTTGCCGCAGTGGAACAGCTGGATAATCCGTCGTACCGGGGAAAGCCAGTTCTTATTGGCAGTCGCAGCCCCAGAAGCGTGGTATCCACCGCAAGCTACGAAGCGCGAAAATTCGGCGCCAAAAGTGCCATGCCTATGGTGACCGCGCTGAAGTTGTGCCCCCACGCCATTGTTACGCCGCCTCGAATGGAGAGATACAAAGAAGTCTCCCACATCATAATGGGTGTATTTGATGCTTTCTCCCCACGGGTGGCACCTATCAGTGTAGACGAGGCGTTTTTGGAGATGACCGGCGCTGAGCAGATCTTTGGGGCGCCAAAGGAAATGGGGCGTCAGATTAAACAGCGCGTCTATGAGGAAACGGGAGGGTTGACAATTTCGGTGGGGATTGCCTCCACCATGTTTATGGCCAAGGTGGCCAGCGACCTGGAAAAGCCCGACGGACTCACCATTGTTGCGCCGGGGACGGAGCTGGAGGTGCTGTGGCCCATGGACGTGTCGCGCATCTGGGGGGTGGGGCCTAAAACCCGGGATCGCCTTTGGTCCATGGGACTGCGAACCATTGGCGATGTGGCGCGTCGCAGCGAGGCGCAACTGGAAAATGCCCTTGGCAAACAGGGGGGGCATATCTGGCGCCTGGCGAACAA
>JAFGWT010000232.1 GCA_016937015.1 Deltaproteobacteria bacterium
GCCGCCACCGCCGCCACCACCACCTTTGGCCATGCCTTCACCGGCGCCCATCATCGCCTTGCCGCCCGCAAACTGCTGGAACCCCTGCATGCCGCCAGCCATGCGCACATACGCCGCATCGGTATACAGGTCTTTGAGCCGCTTCTCGTCATCGTCCTTGATGCCCAGCACAAAATTTCCCAGCTGCACAATCCGAACCCCATAGGCGTCCACATATTTTTTCACGCCCGCCAGCACCGTCTCTTCGATTTCTTCGGTATAGGCACCGGAGACCACATCGAGCAGAGGCCACCTCTGTTTCACAATCAGCTCCGCGGTCTGGTCCCGAATCACCTTGAGCACCTGCTGCTTAAACCAGCTGAAAAATGCCTCATTCTCCGTTTGCTGCATACCGGTGAGCCCCAGAATTAACGCTTCGGGATTTGTAATCTGCAGCGCAAAGTCGCCGTGTACCATGGTTTCCACCGGTACACCGGATTTGGGATCCTCCACCGAACCGATACGGCCGCCAAACTTGATGCCGGTAAACTGGCGCATCGACACAAAATATACCTCTGAGATGAACACATCGCCGCCGGTGAAGCTGTCCACCAGATTGGAGAGGAAGGGAATATTCTGCGAGGACAGGGTGTGCCGACCCGGCGTTATCTTCCCCTCCACCTTGCCGTCCTTGAAAAAGATGGCCACTTCGTCCGAATCCACGGTCAGCTGCGCGTGATTGGGAATGGTCTGGTCCGGATGCTTGTATATCGCGTAGTGTTTGGCCGAATCGGGCCTGGCGATCATCAGCTCCTGCACACCGCGCTTTATAAAATTAATAACTCCCATAAAATCCTCCCTGGAGACGTAAAAAGCCGTGTTGATATTATACCTTACGGCTCTGCCACTGCACGCGTCCACTGTGAACGCCACGATAATACGTCCGATCTCAAATTTTAGTCAAATGCTCAAACCGCAAATTATTGCCGATGATTCGATCCGCTACCAGAAAGCGCCATCCCAGAGTTTTTCCAAAAATTCTCTGACAGGATATATCTCAATGCCATCCCGCGTTTTTCGGGCAACGGGTTCAAGCGATACAACAATCCGCCGTTCGCATTCCGGATACTCCTTCTTTAGCTCTCTAAGACCCTTTAAGTGGCCATCATGAATTCCGGCTGCCGCCTTCGCTTCAATGGCAACGCGCATATCCCCAACGATAAAATCAACTTCCGCACCGGTTGATAGTCGCCAGTAATAGAGTTGTTCAAAGCGCTCCATTGTGTCGTTGTATGTTGCCAGTTCGTGGTAACAGTAGTTTTCGAATGCCTTGCCGTACAGACTGCTCCTCGCTTCCAGCGTTCCCCTTCGGGCCAGAAAGTTCACCACGCCAACATCAAAAAAATACAGCTTGGGCGATTTATGAGGACGACGCTTTGGCCGCTTGAGATAGGATGGCAAAAATCGAATCAGCAGGGTATCTTCCAAAATATTAAAATAGTTTTTCGCCGTCACAGTGGATACACCGCAATCTCTGGCAATGTTCGAAAAATTCACGGACTCTGTGTCGCACAACGCCGCCATCGAAAGAAATTCAGAAAAAGTGGGCAGGTTTTGAACAAGTCCTTCAGCGGCAATCTCTTCTTTTAAATAATCGCCCACATAGCCTGCCATGGCGCGGCGATTGGGTGATTTTACCCACTTGGGCAGGTAACCGTTATTCAGCAGTTCATTCAGATTCCAATCGTTTTGCAGTTCCGGCAACACCAGCCCCCCCAGCTCAAACCGCAATGCACGCCCCCCCAGCAGATTGGCGTGTCCGCGTTTCACCTTTCTGGCGCTTGAACCGCAAAGTGCAAACCGAACGTTTCGATTTTCGTGAAGCCAATGCACTTCATCGAGAAAATGCGGCACTTTCTGGATTTCATCAATTACCACAAACGGGCAATCCGACCTCGCATCCAGTTCCTCCCGAAGCAATTCCGGACGCTGTATATATCTGCGATATGTATCGGCCTTCAACAAATCAATCCAAATCGCGTCTGCATATCTTTCCTTTAACAGCGTGCTTTTACCTGTTTGCCTGGGTCCCCAAAGAAAAAATGTCTCCGTCCCGGGATCCGGCAATGTAATTATCCGTTTATACATACCCAAAACGATACCATGAATTTTTAAACAGTCGATTTAAATTTTCATGAATTTTTAAACAGTCGATTTAAATTTTCACAAACCATTCGGGTATATTGATGAAAATTCGCTGGAGACGCCAGGTTCCGTTTCTGATAGTTGTTGCTCATGAAAAACAGAATTGAACAATTGGCACAATCCCTCGGTGCCGACCTGTTTGGGATGGCGTCGGTGGAGCGGTTTGAAGGCGCACCCAAAGGATTTCATCCAACTGATATATATGCCAAAACCAGGTCAGTGATTGTGGTGGCGGTAAGTGTGCCCAGTGAGGCGCTCTTTGCCCAAAGCCGCATTCCCTATTCGCATGTCAACAGTCTGTGTTCCAAAATTGTGGATACACTCACCTATAATCTGTCGCGCGCACTTGAAAAAGAAGGGATTTACACCATCCCGCTGCCTTCCGATGACCCGTCGGAATACTGGGATGCCGAGCAACAGCGCGCCCAGGGCGTACTTTCAATGCGACACGCAGGCATGCTGGCGGGCCTTGGCAAACTGGGCAAAAACAGTCTGCTCATCAACGACCGCTTTGGCAGCATGATTCAAATGGGCGCCTTGCTCACTGCCGAAATCATCGACCCCAGTCCACTGGCAGACTACGATGTGTGCAAACCCAACTGCAACGCATGCATCAATGCCTGTCCCGAAAATGCCATCGAAAACGGCGCCATCATCCAAAAGCGCTGCCGCAGCGCCTCCCATCTTTCCAACCCCAGGGGATTCGATATCAGAGGCTGCTTTGAATGCCGAAAGAAATGCCCTCATGTGCGGGGGATACGCGCGCGGTAGGCTGGCGTGGGTCATCATCGGTCAGGTATTTATCACCCGGTCCACATGTATCCAGGGTAAAATGTCAATTCCATCTTCCTGCCATGGTTCCGTACCGCCGTAAATCAGTGTCGGACAGACCACGTCGTCCTGGGCCAGTTGCTGCCACTGTTTCAGGCCTTTGACCCAGTCCGTTGCCAGCGTCGCGCCGGCCTTAATTTCTACCGGTTGGAGTTTTTCCGCGCGTTCGATGACAACGTCCACTTCAAGTCCGGTATTGTTTCGCCAGAAAAACAAATTGCTTTTTCGACCCATGTTAAATCGGTGTTTCATCAGTTCGGCAATCACCCAGTTTTCAAACAGACTGCCGCGCAAAGGGTGCGTGGCCAATTGAGTTGCCGATTCAATCCCCAGTAAACGAATGGCAAGCCCCGTGTCGTAGAAATAAAGCTTTGGCGTTTTCACCAGGCGTTTGCGGTAATTTCGATAGTGAGGCGGCAGTCTAAACGCAATAAAAGACGCTTCCAGCACAGATAGCCATTTGGTCACCGTTCCATGATTCAGTCCGCAATCATTGCCGATTCTGCTGGCGTTAAACAGCTGCCCCACATTCCCGGCGCAGAGTGATAAAAAACGCTGAAAGGTCAACGTATCCTGCACATTCACAATCTGCCGCACATCCCGCTCCACATACGTGCCGATATATGAATCCAGCCAAAACAGTGGGTCGATATGCTGGTCAAACACCGGGGGATATGCACTGTTGCACATCGCTTCATTGAGATTGTCGGAAACATAATTTCCGGACTGGAGTTCCGTTAGGGAAAACGGCAGCAATACCACCGTGGCAATACGTCCGGCGAGACTCTGGGTGATGTGTTGCATCATGCCAAACTGCTGTGACCCGGTCAGAATAAACTGACCCGTTTCAGACCGCGCGTCGATAATCCCCTGAATGTACGACAGCAGTTCCGGCGCTCTTTGCACTTCGTCGAGAATACCCCCATCGGGATACCGCGATAAAAACAACCTGGGATCCCGTATGGCGCGCTCCCGTTCATCGGGAAACTCCAGAGAAACATACGGTTTATTTGGAAACGTCATTTTCGCCAGTGTGGTTTTTCCCGCCTGCCTGGGCCCCACAACAGCCACCGCCTTGAACTGTGAAGCCATTTTCGCCAGCACATGGGCTGCATTTCGAGTGATCATGTGAAAATTTTACATATTGATAATCATAATGTCAATTTGTAATAACAAATCACAAACAGAACCATTTATCGTCAACACATTCACTATCAAAGGCTACTTTGAATGCTGAAAGAAATGCCCTCATGTGAGGGGGATTTCGTTTATAACGCGAAAAGCCTGAACTAAGGAGGCGCACGCGGTCCAGCCCTGTATCAGTCTACGTCAGAAACAGATTGTATTATCCAAAGCTGGCAGGCGGAGTACTTACCAACCGCTGCAGTCACCAGCGCCAGAATTGTTGGTGCAGTCTGAGCAGGATTTTCCGGTTAAATTTTCCAGCCACGGAACAAAACAAGGCGGCAACGTATCGTTTGAAGCGACAATCAATGCATATGGCGGATTATTCGCCTCTGTAATCTCTACACGGCCTGACAGACCCCGCAGGTCATTGAGCTGAGAGTTGCCATAAACTAACAATGCTTCCGCAGAATTGATCGAAGACAATTCATCCACATTCATTAAGAATGTATTGTAATTGACTCTAAGCACTCCGCCAATTTTCTGCAACGATTCCAAACCGGATAGATCAGTAAGATCCCCGGTAATGTAAAAATCACCAGTAACGCAAATAACACCCGAAAACAGTATCGGCGGATTATTTACATTAATATAAACAGTTCCGTCATACACCCGGACCCACCGCACCTGGTTCACACACAAAATCAGCGGGCAATGTGCCGCAATTGCCTGTGCCTGTGTTGTTCTCGCAGCTACTGCATGTTTTGCCTGTCGACGCCTCTATCGCCCAGATTTCACATGGTGCGAGCATCGGATTTTCCGCAATTATAAGTGCGTCATACGGTGTGTTCGCTTCGGTGATTTCCGTCAGATTTGACAGTCCCGCCAGATCCCCAAGGGTCGCGTTGTTGCCGATTTCAAGTGATCCCACTGATGTCACATTCGACAGCTCGTCCACATCTGTCAGGGCCGGATTTGCAAATATTCCCAGACGACCCCATACCTGCTGCAGCGACTCAAGACCGGTCAGGTCACTCACTCCACCCACAATACTTAAATCTCCCGTCACGCACGTCACCCCGCTGTACAGAATCGCCGGGTTTTCGCTATCTATCACGATGCTCCCATCATACACACCCGGACCACTGGCTCCTGGAACGCATTCAATCAGTTCTATACATACGCCCATTGAGTCGCACTCACCGGCGTCGCCGCACAGCGCACCTGCACTGCCCGCACCCGGACATTCGTCGCAGTCATCCGGAATGCCATCCCCGTCCCCATCCAATGCATCATCACTTCCTGGACATAAATCCTCCGCATCACAGACGGCATCTCCATCAGCATCCATAAAGACAAATGCACATCCTGTTGCAGTGTCACACGAATCCGAAGTGCAGACATCATTGTCATCACACACCAGCGACGTGCCCGCCACGCAGCCCGTTGCTGAATCACACGTCTCCACTCCGTTGCACGCATCCCCGTCATCACA
>JAFGWT010000233.1 GCA_016937015.1 Deltaproteobacteria bacterium
GGGGTGGACGGGACTCGAACCCGCGGCCTTCGGCGTGACAGGCCGACGTTATAACCAACTTAACTACCACCCCAATTTTCAAAGAAAAAACATCGCCGCGTTCGCTTCAATGTTTCTTGTGGGCAAGACAGGGATTGAACCTGCGACATTCGGCTTGTAAGGCCGACGCTCTCCCAGCTGAGCTACTCGCCCTCAAAAAGAGTGAGGGGTATCTATCATCGCCGATTCGGGGTGTCAATAAATTATTTTGCAAAAAAGTGATTTTTTTTTACACGTATTTACCGGGGGAATACCCGGTAAAAGCACCCAGCTTAACTGCCGAATATCTGAGGAAAAAAGTAGCCCATTTGTTCTATACGCCATTTTTACGGTCGCTGCATGGCGACAGGAAAAGCGCGATTCGGCATTGACAGAAAACTGGAAACATTGTCTGCTCATTAATCGCGAAATGAACGCGTTTTTATGAACGCGTATTTCCTCGGGCAGGAGTTGTGAATTAGCGTTGTACTCATTCCTGATTTCATGTATGCATACTCCCCCGAACGCGATAACGCCCGTCTGATGCGTTTTGTGAGTTTTGGTTGAGCGCATGTTTTGATGGGGACGGGGTCGAATCATGTGGCAGTTTTCTGCCTTCGACGAGTAAACGACTAACGACTTAAAGCACTGAAACCAAGAAGTGAACATGGCGCGAATAATATCCATTGCAAATCAAAAAGGCGGTGTTGGTAAAACAACAACTGCTATTAACCTGGGTGCATCACTGGCTGCTGCGGAAAAAACCGTGCTGATAATAGATTTGGATCCGCAGGCAAATGCGACATCGGGCCTTGGCCTGAATCCTGACGATTATCAGTTCAGCAGCTACGATGTGCTGATTGGCGAATGTGATGCGCAGACTGCCGTAGCCACGAGTGAACTCGATTTTTTGGACATCATTCCAGCCAATCGTGATTTGGCCGGTGCTGAAGTGGAATTGGTACATGCGGAAGATCGGGCGGTCAAACTGAAAGAGTCATTAAATGACGGTTTCGCTGAAAAATACGACTTTGTCATTATTGATTGTCCGCCTTCTCTTGGTATGTTGACCCTGAATGCACTGTGTGCAGCCGATGCGGTCATTGTTCCTCTGCAATGTGAATATTATGCCCTCGAAGGGTTGACCCGGTTGCTTGAGACCATCGGGATGTTGCGGACTCAGCTGAACAGTAACCTGGTTATAGATGGCATCGTGCTGACAATGTACGATAAGCGAAACAATCTCTCGCGTCAGGTAGAGAAGGAAGTACGTGAAAATTTTGACGGTCACGTATTTAAAACGATTATTCCCAGAAACGTAAAGCTGTCCGAGTCCCCATCTTTTGGAAAGCCTGCCATCCTTTACGATGTTCGGTCACCGGGATCTCAGCAGTATTTGAAATTTGCCCAGGAATATTTGGCGATACAGTAAAAGCAATACATGGTAATTTCTAACAATCAACCAAAAAGAAGAGCACTTGGAAAAGGCCTGGATGCCCTTATCCCCGGCGCCTCAGCATCCCGGGAACCCAATACGGATTCGGCCCCCAGGGAATATATCAAGTGTCCCATTAATCGCGTTAAGCCAGACCCGGACCAGCCGCGCCGAAATTTTAACAAGGAAGCACTGGATGATTTGGTGGTGTCTATCCGTGAACAGGGTATTATTCAGCCGCTTATTGTCCGCCGAGTAGGGGACAACTACGAACTCATAGCGGGCGAACGGCGGTGGCGGGCGGCGCAGATGGCTGGGCTGAAAGAAGTGCCGCTGGTTATCAAGGATGTTACCGAACTTCAGGCGTTTGAAATGGCGCTGGTGGAAAATATTCAGCGTGAGGATTTAAATCCGATTGAAGAAGCCGAAGCCATTAATCGCCTGCTGTCCGAGCACAATTACACTCAGGCTCAGCTTTCCGAACGGATCGGACGGAATCGGTCCACCATATCCAACAGTCTGCGTCTGCTGGGACTTCCGTTGGAAGTAAAGGAAATGGTGCTGAATCGCGAGATGACCGAAGGGCACGCCAGGGCAATCCTTCAAGCGGGCAAGGACAACGCGATGGTGGCCCTGGCAAAACTTGTCGTTTCCAAACAGCTGTCTGTGCGCGCCACTGAAAATCAGGCGCGTTCTTTGGCCAAAGGAAAAGCGCTTGCTCAAAAAGCGGCTAAGGTTGTGAATGAAAAAAGTCCTGAGGTGAAAAATCTTATCGAGCGACTGCAAAAGGCGCTGGGTGCAAGGGTGGACATTCACGACAATGGTGGTAAAGGAAAGCTGGAGATTGGGTACACCAGCTATGAGGAGTTGGACAGTATTCTCGATCGGATTCTGCGATAGGCGGGATCAGTCTCCTGAACGTCATTGTGTGGCGGGGTGGGAGCACACTTAATTAACAGCTTATATGTATTTGGGGGCACCATGAAACAGCCTTTGTTCATTTCTCTGTTGTTGATATTCTGCATGATGGCGTGCGCGACCACAATTCAACCTGGCAAACCGTTTGATGATTCAGAACGGCGGTTTTTCGATGACGGCATCGATGTAGTTGAGGATGTGAGTTCACTGCAGGGGCAGTTTGGATTTGAGGAACGTGAGGATATGGACGCCAGATGCAATCTTGCTGATGTCGTTGGCGTTGTCGAAATCCTTTCAGTGCATTCGAATACAGGCGCCGATGGCGTTGAGGAAATCCGCATCGAAGTGCAGGTTAAAGAATTAATATACGGGGAGATGACGAACCGACAGATTCAATTGCGAAGCAACGCCAATGCGCTGGGATATACACTGCTGAATCGATACGAAAGCGCGTTGTCAGGTTCCAAAATACTTTTTATGCGGACATTTCATATTTCCGGTGAAAGCGATGGCACTGGGCACCATTTTCATCTCTCGCCCCTTAGTCCTGCTGTGTTATCTGAAGTGAAACGCCTGGTTAAGAAGCGACGGAATGCCGAATCCGGAAAAGATAAGCAGCACGCGCAGGTCAAGGAGTAAGTATTTTAATCCCGTTTTGTGAACTCTGTGAACACGGATTTCAGATTATATTCCCGATGCCTCAATAAAATCGCCGAGAGAATTTGCGATGTAAGCGAGCAGATCTGCCGTTTCCCGGGTAAACCCGGCTGCATCAACGCTGTTCATCAGTTCAATGGCACCGAGTGGACGATTGTTCGCAATTACAGGTGCACACATAATGTTGTCCACAGCCAGACCTGTCTCGCGCAGCAGAGATGCCTTTATTTCTTTCGGTTGATCGGAACGGGCGACCTTGCCGCTGCGCATGCAAAATCCAATGAGGCCGTCAGATAACGACAGACGGGCTCCCAATCGAGTCTCCGGAATCGCACCATCGATAGCCGAAATGTAGAGTTCATCCTGTTCAGGGGCAAGTAGCGTACAAATCGCAGCTTCGCATTTTATCAGTCGTCGGGCCAGTGCGAGAGCGAAGCTGCATGCTTCATCGTGATTGTCGGCGTTGTACAGCTCGTCCATGCTTTCGAAAGCTTCAACAACGATGCTGTTGATTTGCTCCGATATGGGACCAGTGATTTTTGCAGGAAGCTGAGACACGCGCGCCTCCACTGGCACTGTAACCCTGTGGCGATCATTTTCGCCTGCCACAACCAGTGATACGCGGCTGGTGCGATCATCGAAAGCCACATCCTCATAGGACCATCGTTCATCATCGGGGATGGGGGGGCCATTCTTATATCGCAGCAACTGGGTAATCAGCTGCTCATCGAATCCCAGTACACCTCGCATGGACGATGTCGCTGATGCCAGTCTCGTGATACATTTCAATGTCCGCAGTGTTAATGGCGCTTCCTTATCTCTGATAATCTGAACCGGCATTCCTGTGTACATGAGAAAAAGCTGCTCCAGCACGTACGCTGACGGGGGACTGTCATTACTGCCCTGTGATACAGCTGCGCACATGCGACCACTGTCCTTGCCGTCAATTCGTATCTGAAAATCAGCGCGTTTTCCCGGATTCGAAATCGCTTCCGTTACAGATTTTGGTATTGAGTCATGGGCTGTCAACAACACATCTTCAAAATACACTTTTTCGCCAAAACCATCGTGGGGCATCATTAGGCTGAGCGTCTGAAACACAATTCGGATTTCTCCTGAATTGGAAGCGGTCTTTGCCTCCAGTTCGCTGTCGCCCCCGTCCTCAGGCGATTGCATTCGTCCAGGACGAATCGTATCCGCTGAAAAATCATCCGATGAGAGGAAATCCTGAATTCGCGTTCTGCTCATGGGCTCAACCGGAATCGGTGCAAACAATTCCGGTACGTGATTGATGTTGGCCGGTGCAGGCGCGGCATCAGCCGATTCCACAGGCCATGCATTTTCATCGTCTGATTCGCCGATTTCTATGAGCGGATTCAGGGCTGTGTCATCAAATTCCATGTCGTGAACATCGTCCAGTCCATCCGATTCGGATAATGCGTCAAAGTCGTCATATGCTTCCGGATATGCATCAGAGTCGCTTGCCATTTCAGCTGGCGCCGGGACCATCGATGCTGTTGCGAAGGCATCTCCCTGTGGTGGCGACGGGATGGACGGCTGGGATTCGGACAACGATACTGAGATGCCGTATTTATCCAGTTTATCCATGCCCGTAATGGTAATGCCTATTGGCGTTTTTTCGGATTGAACAGAGATATCGATAAACGACA
>JAFGWT010000234.1 GCA_016937015.1 Deltaproteobacteria bacterium
GTGCATTGAGAGGTCCGTTGGACCGCAAATGCACTTGTGCATTGAGAGGTCCGTTGGACCGCAAATGCACTTGTGCATTGAGAGGTCTCGAAGGAATACTGGGCTCAACAGCCCGAGCGGTTGACTGCGTCGCTTTGTGTACTCCGTCCAACGCACTGGACTCCGTACACAAAAAGTCGAGACAGCTCAAAAAGCGGTCGCTTTCAGCGCTTTAACAAAAACCTTACAAGTCGAAAAGCTCGTTTTAGTTAGTTACGCCCCTGCGCTCTCACTGTTTTCGCCACCAATGCGTTTTACTTGCAGTCGTGGGACACGTTAAGGCCGCGGCTGGTCAATGTGGCGATGTGGCTAAGGTTCGTTTCGTCACCGCAATCGAGAAGATTATGAGACAAATTCACCGTGTCTCCGTCAGCCAGTCCGGTATTGGCCACAATGGGGGAAATATCCACAATGCTGTTATAATTCAGCCGTACGTATTCAAGATTTGTCAGTCCAGACAATGGGGTGATATCACTGATGTGGTTTCTGGCTAACCCCAGCCAGGCCAGATCCGAAAAATTGGCCAGAACGGAAACATCCTCAATCTGGTTGCCCATCAGATAGAGATGGGTCAAAAGTGTAAGACCCGCCAACGGGGAGATGTCGAGAATATCGTTGTCATCCAGACTTAGAGTCTCCAGGTTGCTCAAATCGGAAAGGTCGGAAATCTCGCTAATTCCGCAATTATCTGCATGTAATTGTTGCAGACTGGTTAAATTCACCACAAATGAAATATCAACCCCGGGATGTTGGGAGATATCGAGATAAGTCAGTCCAGTAAGATTGGCCAACACTGCAAAATCGGAAATGTTGTTGTCTTGCAGGCCCAGACCTGTCAGATTGGTGAGCCCCCCAAGCACTGAGATATCGGTTATATTGTTGTGGTACAAAGTAAGCTGTTCCAAACTGGTAAGGTTTTGAACAGGGGAAATATCGACAATCTGATTGTATTCAATCAGCAAATAAGCCAAACCGGTCAAATTGGCCAGTGGCGAAATATCCTCAATGCTATTACTGCCAAGCATCGTGCTGTACAAATGAACGAAACCAGCCATTACTGAGATGTCAGAGATATTGTTATTCGCCAGCTGAATGTCTATCAGCTCTGTCAATCCGACCAGAGGTGAAATATCGCTGATATTGTTGGAAGGTAAAACCAGGTTCGTCATATTGGTGAGCCCGGCCAGGGGAGTGACATCACTGATATTGTTACCCCGAAGGTTGAGCGATTTTAGGTTGTTCACACACTGCAGCCCGGTGAGATCTGTTATGTTCTGATAGTCTGCACGCAGGAATGTAATATTTTTTACGTCATCGTAAAAGAGATCACCAGTTTGTTTGGTCGTATGTTCCCGCACCACCGCTTCCAGGTTTGCGTCATTAAACACAATAACGTCATCACAGCCTTCCGGCATCAACAGTGGTGGCAGAATTTTTGGCCCAGTGTCTGAATCCGATTCTGTATCAGTATCAGTATCAACACTGGTATCGCTGTCTCCACTGGTTGTCGTATCTGTCGCGCTATCAGTCCAGTTTTCCGAATCTGATGTGGTATCCGTAACCTGGTCCCAATCTGAAGACGTACTGGAATCCGTTTCCGAAGCAACATTCGAATCGGTACCATCAACATCATCGGAATCAACAGTGTCATCCTCAATTGAATCCGTTTCATCGACGTCACCTGTCTCTGTGCCAGTCTCCCCTGCCGTATCCACTTCAGTCGATGTACTGCTTTCTGTTACGGTACCTGTCTCGGTGCCGGTGTCCACAGGCCAGTCGTTTTCGTTCCCGGAATTGCTGTCGTGCGCAGAGTCTGAATCTGCCCCGGTATCAACTACCGAGTTTGAATCGTGGTCAGTTGTCGAACCACTGTCGACATGCATGGCCGCGTCGTCATTGCCCGAATTAGCACACCCAATCAAAAAAGCAAAAAGCACAATCCAAACACAGCGGCACAAACATCCAACCAAAGCGTTAAACAGAACCGAAATATAATGATGCGACATCAAAATCCTCACTATTGTTTATTTCATGTTTTGATAAATAATATCAAAAATAGTTTGGGGTGTCGTTATTAATAAGTGCGACTTATTTTTTAGCTGTCGCCTCTGCCTGTAGATGGAGGACTTCTGGGGTGAGGCTGCTCATTGTGTAGTATTCGATTTTTGTTGGTATGACTTCAACCACTGCGTATTCCTCGTCGTTGGGGCCGGTGAAGTAGGCGTTTAAAAAATCTTTCCAGAATGCCTTCTTTGTGGCGGAATCAGCAGTAACTGTGGCACGGCCGATAATCTGCACCCATGCGTTGGCGGTGGCGAGATCCGTGCAGCCGCAGGTAAGATGCACATTGGGATTGGCCTCAATATGCGCCACTTTGCGGGAATGACGCGGCGTGGCAAAACGAATGGTCATGTTTTCATCAGCCTGAGCGGTGACATAGCGCACCCAGGGCATGCCATCCGGCTGAATTGTGGCCAGCGATGCCAACTGAAAAGGTGCTATCACATCCATAATTTTTGTTTGCAGACTGTCCATTATCAACTCCTGTTTGTCCTGTATCCAGTTTAGCGCAAGCCGACGTTCGCCAAACACGTTCATTTTAAATTTGAGGGTGCGCGCAATCACCGACGCAAACTGCCCTGCCCTAAGCTGCGCGGCATCCCCAACCACAAACGCCACCTTGCCTCGAAAAGCAGAGCTCACAGTTTGAAACAATTTGCCAAAGTGCCTGATTTCACCGAATGACGGCACATATCTGACAGCGGAAAAATCCACCATGATACCGTAGTCTGGCTCATAATCAGCCTGTTCAATGAGGCGATTTGTCAGTCCAGCCAGGGTATCAAAGTCAGCGGCGCCTTTTGCCTGGATATCCACAAATTTTTCTGCTGTGTTTATATGAAACGAAAATGCCACTATATATTCTCCATTCACTTTGGCGTGTATCCCGCCACCTTGACTTTTCGCGTACGGTACGCCATTGAAAAAATAAACGGATAAAACACAGACGCCACAGCCCCGGCACCCGCAGCATAGGCAATCTCCTCAATCGGTACGCCGGTCAGGTAAATATTGCTGAATTGTTCAGCATGCCAATTCAACTCAAACACATCAGGCACCGCCGCCGCGAGGAAGAGACAAATCGCATAGTATGCAACGGCGTTTAGCAGACTGCCCCACAGAACAGCGCCTGCAAGGTCACGTCGTATCCAGACCATAACGCCTGCCATCAGTCCCATAATCGGCACGCACCCCCATATCATCGGCACGCCGGCAAGGGCCACAATCCCAGTCAGTATCAGCGCAGCGCCAGTAACGGCCAATGCGCGGTGAATCACAGATGACGATTGTTGATGGTGCGTTATCAGCCGCTTATTGAATACGGTTGGATACGCTACCGATGTCATGGCGCCAAGACCGGTTACAAACAGTATGTCTTCAATGCCAAATCCGATTTTATGCACCAAATCAAACAGAAACCGTGGTTCCCAATAGGTGGGATAAAACAGAAACTCAGTAAACGCAAACGGTACAGCGCAGAAGGCAACAATCCCCATGGGACGGCGCAGGTCCGCACGAAGTGCAAACACAATGGCAGCGGGTATCCATAACAGCAGGCAAAGGAATAAAAAGGGGTATGTCATATGCACCTGCCTTGCGTCATTCCCGTATTACAGGTGAGGTTGCTGATGATACGCCACCACTGCCAGTTGACTCATGATTCCGATGGTCAGCACTATCGACAGGGCAACAAAAACAATGATGGCGCCTTTATGATGAATCCGCGGCACCATAAATACAAGAAAGATTGCAATTGCCGCGAGCGAAAGCAGCGGCGCGACATATGTGATTTGCGACAGGCTTACCCAGTCGATTGCAAAAAAGGCGGCGATGGCAGCAAGATTCAGTGCGATAACCGCCAGACGCACATTCTTCTGACCGAGCACCACCGAGGAAGACCGTTTGTCGCTTTGCCTGTCAGAGGTGTAATCCGGAATCGATGTGGCCATGGCACAGGCCAGCTGGGTTGGCAAAATAACCGCCATGGTCTCCAATGGAAACTCAGTGAGCGCGCCGCCCTGGGCATAAAATCCCACCACCGGTAAAACGGCGCCTACCCCAAGCATCTGAAGAAACTCACCGCCACCGCGATAAGACAGCCTTACCGGCCCAAAACTGTACATCCACAACAGCCCAATCCCGACAAAAATAATGATCGGCGCCAGAATCCGGCCATAAACCAATGCCAATACCACCCCCATCAGCAGCGTCAGCGCTGCCATGGTCACGGCTGCTATCCCGAGTGTGCGTCTGGACAACTCGCCATCAGCCAGCACTCGGGACCCACCGGAAAAAATGGTGTAGGTCTGGTTCAGGTGATCGGTTTCAATATCGGCGTAATCGTTAGCGTATACAATGTACAGCTGCATAAACAGACCATACAGATGCACCACCGCAAATATCGTCCAATCCAGGGTGCCGCCATACATCAGATAAAACATCTCACCGACCAACAGAGATAAAAAGATATAGGACTGCGATGCCAACCGCGATGCCTTAATCCAAACAGGCAAGTGCTTCACAGCATTCCCTCCCACGTGGTGGCGGCCGGTTTACCCGAACGGGCAAAGAGCAGGCTGCCCAGTAAAAAACTGGAAAGTGCAATTACTGACAATACGCTCATTTCAAACCATACGTCAGATGCCGGCGCCCCAAGCGACAATACTTTGTTGAGCGCATTTCCCAAATGGGTGGTAGGCAATACGTCAAACAAATCGACAGGATGTCCTCCCAAATAAAACACTGTGAGTTCCGGCCTTGGAAAAATAATCCCCGAGAAAAGCACCAGCAAAAACATGACAATGCTCGATATGAGGAACGCCCGACTCTGGGTTTTCGCCACGGCCGCAACCACCATGCCAATTCCCACACTGGCAGCGCAGGCAATTGCCGCAACAACCATGGCAACCACAATGCTGCCTTCACTTTTAAACTGTAAAAGAGATGCCGTCATAAAAGTCAGTATCACCGACAGGATGCCCACCACCAGCTGAACCAGACTTAACCCCCCCACCAGCTGCACTGTACTGACCGGCGCCATGGCCATTCGCGCAAAGGTGCCCGCTTCGATTTCCTTAACAACGGACATCGCACTTGAAAAAATGAGCATGATAACCGCAAATACCAGCAGGCCAGGCACATAGGCTTCAAAGGGGGTTTTCTGATCAGAGACACCCAGCGCTTGCCGCCGAAATATCACAGGCGGCGTCGCATTCTGAAAACGGGATGCATACCCCGTAATCACCCGTTCAATTATCATCGCGCAAAACTGATAATTGGCCGAAGACACATCGCCAAAAAGTTCAACGGCAGATGCGCCGGACTGCCCCGTTGGCCCCGTTATCAGCGGTGTCGAAAAAAACACCACCACATCGGTCACGCCTTTTCTCAGATTGGATTTGGCCTCAGAAAGCGAAGACACATCGTTAAACTTAAATTCAAACCCGCCCTGCTCGCGGGAAACCTGGGCCAGCGCCTTGCGGATATTTTGCACATGCGCTGTATTTGCATCCTTTCCGCTTTGCATTGGCAAAGCCAGATTCTGACAGGACGCCGCACTCATCGCGCACAAATCCAGCACATCCACTCTGTATACCCGCTCAGTGTCGTTAAATAGTACCCAGTAAAAAACAACAAACAGTGGTGCGGTGAGCAGCGCCAGCGACAATGCCAGCCTGTCACGTAATTTCTGTTTAACTGCCATGCCCACAATTGCAAAGAACCGTTTCATTTCGCAACACCTCCCATTGAACCCGCCGTGAGCGACAGAAACACATCTTCAAGGGTGCGCTTCCGATGCCGCAGCTCGGTGATGGCCACATTTTCGGCAGCGGCAATGGTGCGAACGGGCCGCACCAGGGCGCCACTCGCATCGCTGTCGAGAATAATGGTGTTATCTTTTGCAACCATCTTTGCTCCCAGCCGCCCCAGCGCATGGGTCAGACGTTCAATGTCCGCAGGAACCGCAGTCGTCAGCCGCATCTCCACCAGATAGGCGCTGCCATTTTCGGCAATCAATGCTTCCGGCGTTCCCTCGGCCAGCAGCATGCCGCGATTCATAATGGCCACCCGGTCCGAGAGCAACTCCGCCTCAGCCATGTCGTGGGTGGAGAGGACAACCGCCGTATTGTCGGACCGGCAAAGGGAATGCAGCACATTTCGAATGAGCACACGACTTTGCGGGTCCAGCCCGGCTTCGGGTTCATCAAGCACCAGAATCGCCGGTTTGTGGACCATGGCAAGCGCCACACTCAGCCGACGCTGCATACCGCCGGACAGGGTTTTGGCCAGCGCATTTTTTTTGGGTGACAGGTTAAATATCTCAAGTAGCTCCATTGCACGGGACCGCGCGTCCCGATGCGACAGACCATAGAGCTCGCCCGCAAACGTCAGCTGCTCCAGACACGTTAAATCCATCCACACAATAATCCGCTGCGGGCAATAGCCAATCCGGCGACTGATCTCCCGTCGACCAGGCTGACTTGTGTCGTCCAGTATCACTTCTCCCTGGTCGGGCCTGAGAATGCCGGTGAGCATCCGAATCAGCGTGGTTTTGCCGGCGCCGTTGGGCCCAAGCAGTGACAGAAGCTCTCCGGATTTGATGGTAATTGAAAAATGCCGAACTGCCAGCAACTCACCAAATGTTCTCGATATCTGCTGAACGCGCAACGGCGCCTGTGTGGACTCTGTCTGACGGTCGATCATATCGGAGTGCCTATATCACGCATCATAAAATATCTGAACAATATTCGGTCTGGGGTTTCCCACGATTTTGTCGGTAACCGCTTCCCTTTCTGCGCGGGTTGCATACACTGTTGCCCATGGCCAAAAAGTTATCCAGATTCTTAAAGATGAGTGCGATGACCACCGGGGTTGCGGGGCGGCATCTGGGGGCAAAAATTATTTCGGCGATGACCTCCGAGGAAAACCGGGCTCAGAAACTCAATGCCAGCTACCGAAAATCCGGTGAGACCATTGCCAGAACCCTGTCTGAACTCAAGGGGCCGGTGATGAAGTTTGGACAGATGGCATCGATTCAGTCGGGCTTTCTGCCCGCCGCACTGACTGCACCATTATCCCAGCTGCGCCAAAACGCCAAACCGGAACCGTTTGAGGTCATCCGCCGCCAACTGGAATCCGATTTGAATACCCCCATCGAAACGGCGTTCCGTGAATTCGAAGAAAGCCCATTTGCCACCGCATCGGTGGGGCAGGTACATCGCGCGACCACACTGGATGGTGTTGAGGTGGCGGTAAAGGTGCAGTTCCCTGACATGGACCAGTATGTGGATGCCGATGTATCGTCGCTGACGATGCTGCTTAAGGCCATGGGAACCGCCAGCGGGCAAAACGATGCCTTGAAAAAAGTGGCCGCCGAATTCAGACACAATCTGGAACTCGAACTGGATTTCACCCTCGAAGCGAAAAATCAGACGCAGCTGCGCCACTTCCATGAGGTGCATCATCCGTATGTGACCATCCCCGAAGTCTTCCCCCAACTCTCCGGGACCCGGGTGCTCACCTCAGCCTTTGTGTCCGGTGAATCCATCGAACAGGCAACGGCGTACCCCGCCCAGACGCGGGATCTTATCGGCACCCGGCTGCTGCAAATCCTGTACGATCAGATATTTCTGGCCGGCATGCTCCACGGAGACCCCAATCCGTCCAACTACGGTTTTGCGCCCGACGGCGGGATTGTGCTGTATGACTTTGGTTGTGTGAAACAGTTTACCGAAGATGAAGCCCTGGCCATCGCGACGCTGCTGCACGGATTTCTCGACCGCGACCCGGACACCATCACCCTGGGTCTCAGGCAGATTGGTGCACTGGACCCGGACGCACCGCCGCCGGATGACGAATTTTTCCAATTGCTGCTCGAAATGCTGTCGCTGCCACTTCACCCGGAACGACCGTTCGATGTGGCACATTCGGATATGCATCTGCGGGTGATGAGCTACCTCGGCAGATTTCGAAAGTACCGAAAACAGCTCAACATCCCTCACCGTCTGTTGCTGTTGCAGCGGGTCAACGTGGGCAGCTACGGCAACCTCCGCAAACTGGGCGCAAAAATACATGTCCGGTCAGTCATCGAAGAAACACTTCGAAAGGCCGCTGCGGTAAAAAGCGAATCAACATGACACGTATCGGGACACATATCGGAATGACGAGGCAACCATGACCAAACCCATTCAAATCTATCTCATCCCCGGATTTTTTGGATTCTCATCCCTCGGCGACTACAGCTATTTCTTTCGGGTCAGCGACACCCTTTCGCAATATCTGAAGCAACAGTACAACGTGGACGCACAACTGATTCGCTGCGCCACCAAAGCCACATCGTCGATTCATCGCCGCGCTCAGGCGCTCGCGGAGGAAGTGGTTCAAAATGGCGGTCTGGACGCGGATTCCATTCACCTGATTGGGCATTCCACCGGCGGTCTCGATATGCGTCTGTTGCTCACGCCCGGGGTCAAACTGTTTGACAGCGGCATCGAAAACCGCATCGCAACGCTCACTCAGACCGCATTCAGCATCTCCACCCCTCACCATGGCACCCCGCTGGCCAGCTTCTTCACCACCATGCAGGGCCGCCACATTCTTCAGCTCATTACCACCCTCGCCAACAACAAAGCCGGCCGCAAATCCATATTCTGGATATCCAAACTCATCGCGCTGGCAGCGCGGGCAGATGACTGGCTCGGTCGGGATCAGACATTTCTTGACCACCTGGTTCGTCGCCTGTTGCAGCACGTCACTGTTGCCCCCGACGATCCCATCTGGGAATTTCTCGAATCCATGAAACTGGACCAGGGGGCCATCATCCAGCTCACCCCGGAGGCCATGCATCTGTACAACGCTGCGGTCTCCGACAGAGAAAATGTGCGCTATTTTTGCGTCATGAACACGGTACCGCCCCCCGAAATTAAAACGCTCATCACCGAGTCCACCTCGCCCACCGCAGCGCTCTCCATGCTGCTGTTTTCGTTCCTGCACACCATCACCGGCCGGGAACACCCCAACTACAAATACCCGTTTTTACCGGACGACATAAGACAAAGGCTTCATGCGGATCTCAACATGCCGATTTCCCCCCGCAACAATGACGGCATCTCGCCCCTGATGAGCCAGTATCATGGAGAGCTGATACACGTCACAAAAGCCGATCATCTCGATATCGTGGGCCAGTTCGATGGCGCTGGAAACGAACGGTTCACCGACTGGCTGGTGTCCGGCGCCCAATTCAGCGAATCCGCCTTCCAGGCCGTCTGGCACCGGGTTGCCGACGAGATTGTAAAAAACATTTAATTTCATGTTCCCCTGCTCTTTTCTGTTTGAATGTGGTATGGACGCTGCGAGTAAAACCGTCATCCACACGCCACTTCATAAGGAGACAAGGTCTTGACTGACGATTTCAAACGACACGTGGGGCTGTTTCGCAACGTGTTTTTGCATTATTCAGAGACATTCATTCACGACGAGCTGCGTCATCATCAGAAATACAAAACCACGGTTTTCACCCGCCAATGGAAAAATGCCAACCGCTTTCCGGGACATGATGTTCGCTATGTGGAAAAGCTACCCAGTGAGCGACACCCGCTGGCTTCCATGTGGTACGGGTTGACTGGCCGCAACCGTGGTTTCATGGAGACGATTAAAGAGTCCGGTATCGATATTCTCCATGCGCATTTTGGCCACAATGGTTTATACGCCCTACCCTACGCCAAAGCATTGAACCTGCCGCTGGTGGTATCGCTTCACGGACGGGATGTAACGATTCTGCTGGGCAATGACCGATTTCACCCAGGCTATTGGAAGTATCTGGTGGGGTACCGTCGGCTGATTCGCGAAGCGGACCTGTTTTTGGCCGCCTCAAGCGAACTCAAATCGCTGATGGAGCAGATTGGGTGCCCAAAAGACAAAGTCGTGGTCAACACCCTGGGGATTGATCTGAAAATGTTTCAGCCGTCCGAGGCTCAGCCGAACAGTGACCGGCCACTCATTTTGATGGTGGGCCGTTTTGTGGAGAAAAAGGGTCACGAGTACGGGATTCGTGCCGCGGCCATGGCCCGGGATGCCGGGTGCAACTTTGAGCTGGTGCTGGTTGGCGACGGACCACTGAAAGTGCATTGCGAACAGTTGATTGAAGAGCTGCATCTCGGCGACCGGGTTCGTATGCCCGGCGAACAGCCCCACAGTGAAATCCAGAAGCTGATGAGTCAGGCCTTTGTCGTGATGGCGCCCAGTGTGATTGCCAAAAATCTGGACCGGGAGTCGGGCATCATCGTGCTAAAGGAAGCCGCGGCGTCGGGCGTCCCCGCCATTGGCACCCTTCACGGCGGCATTCCCGATATCATCGACCACGGCGAAACCGGTTACCTGGTGCCGGAGCGAGATGCCGCCTCCATTGGAAAGCATCTTATCGCCCTGTTAAACAACACCGCACTGCGCCAGAAAATGGGCGCCGCCGCCCGCCAAAAAATGGAACAGGAATACAACATCATCACCCGCGTCCAGCACCTCGAATCCATCTACGACGAAGTCATCGACCGGCATAAACAAAACAGGTAATCCTGCTTCATAAGTGGCATATTAAGCAGATCACTGATTCCCATGGCTGGGGCGTTTATCAGTCTGGGCAATCAAAGCGACAACACCGAAGTGAAATCCCAGTTTTAAGGGTCTGGAACGCGCTCTGAGCGCATCTTTCCAACGAAACTGTCATATGTGTCGTCATGCCCGCGAAGGCGGGTGTCGCGAAAAGCTGTTTTCGCACACGAAAAGCAAAATCCGTCGTCCCCGCGGAGGCGGGGACCCAGTAAATGCACAGTCTGGATTCCCAATCAAGTTGGGAA
>JAFGWT010000235.1 GCA_016937015.1 Deltaproteobacteria bacterium
AGCAGGGGGTGCAGCGCCAGACTGGCAGCGATACCCCCGTATTGGGTGCCGACGTATGGAAACTCGTCGGGGTGCTGGGCCAGTGCTTCATATCGTCGACCGTAGTCTTTTACTGAAACACCATTGCTGAGATATGCGTATTCCATTGAAACGGTTAGCTGGCGCCAGTCGGTCATCCAGCGCAACCCCGCTGTCCCCTGGACCGCGGGAGTCGTTTCTTCGGCGTTTTGAATTTTGCGAAGGCCCCGGTCTGTCCCGTCTGAATATGCAAAGTGCCCTTCCGTGTAAAAGGAAATGGGGCCAATGTCGCCCTGAGCCGAGACGCCCATCATCCATTTGGTGGCCAGTCGCCCCAGTGTGAGGCCGAGGTCCACCGGTCCAGCCAGCCTGTGGGCGTAAAGCAGAACAGCCGAATGTCGGGCGGATACATTGTCTGTCTCACTGTGTCGTCTGTCGTGTCCCATTGCGGCAACCAGCTCGATGCCGGACAAATCCCCGGTTCGAATAGCCAGCTTCGCCGAATCCACACCGGGTTTGTAGACCGTATTGATGCTGGTGGCAGAGAATGGCGCGAAGAAATCGTTGACCGCAAAGAGGCTCGCAATGCTGTAGTTTATCGGCATTCGTCCCAGTGACAGGTTGGTACGCTCCCCGGTGATGCGAATGAAGGCGCGGTCCAGCCCATAGCCGTTGAATACTGACTGTTGGTAGGTACCGCTGGAGAGATGGCGGGTGCGGTAGGTGCTTCGCGTCAGTCCCGCGTGAGTCATGGCGGTGCCTGCGGCAACAGGAACTGATCCAAAGACGCCAAATGCGTCCAGTTCAAAGTCCATTCTGTCAGCGATGGTGCCCACCGAAATGAACCGCACAACGGATGTGGTCATGAACCGGTCTGTGTCATCAATCTGTAAATAGCGATTTGGACCGCTGTTGAAATGCGCGTATCCGGCGTTGAACCGAAGGGCACCGTTAAAATCGGCAAAGGATGATGCGTCTTCACTATGTGCCGATGCAAATGCATGGGCGTTGGGACTGAATGTGACCATTATCGCCAGAAGCAGAATTGGTCGAAACCATAGCGGGGTCCAGGCAAAATAATGCCGTGCCAAAATCATCAGTGCACCACGTCGGCGTGCACCACGTCCGAATCGATTCGGCCGTCCACCAGAGAGACAGTGCGTCTGGCTCGCTCCATGACATGTGGGTCGTGAGTGGAGAAAACAAATGTCACGCCTTTTTCGCGGTTGAGTTTTTCCATGACATCGAGCAGCATGCCAGCGGTTTGGGAATCGACGTTGGCAGTCGGTTCGTCGGCAAGCACCACTGCCGGCAATGATGCGATGGCCCGCGCGATGGCCACGCGCTGCTGTTGGCCGCCGGAAAGCTGATTGGGTTTGCGGTTTGCCATTTGTGCAAGTCCCACTTCCTCTAATATTTCGAGCACGCGCGCCTGCCGTGCTTCCTTTTTGACGCCCTGCAACGCCAGCACCATCTCGGCATTTTCGTAAGCCGTAAGCACGGGAATCAGATTGTATGCCTGAAAAACAAATCCGATGCGGTCCCGCCGAAGTTGGCTGAGCGCGGTTTTACCCAATGTGGAGAATTTTTTGCCTTCAAGTGAAACGTCGCCGTCCGTTGGTGAATCAAGTGCCCCCATAATATTGAGCAAGGTGGACTTGCCGGACCCGGACGGCCCAGAAATCACAGTAAATTCACCCTGGGTGATGGTTAAATCAATGCCCCGCAGCGCATGAACCTCAACGCTGCCCTGACGGTACACTTTTGTCAGCGATTCTATCTGGTATGTCACTGTCATGTTTAATCGCCTCCTTTTGGGGCTATACGAGTTTGATGCTTTCCACCGGAACCACGTTCCCTGCGCGCCATGCGGGATAGAGACCGGACAGCAGTGTGGCACCGGCGGCAACCGCTAAAATGGAAAGCAGCTTTTCGAAGTAAATATCCACATGAATCACGGTGTTCATCGCAATGTCATTGACCACCATCTCCTTGCCATCCGCAGCCATTTTGGCGAGATCCAGTCCAGTGGTGTTCATGTGGTAATAGGGCCACGCCGTGACCAGCAACGCCAAAGCAAGGCCGCCAATGGCGGTGAATACACTCTCCCAGATAACCAGGGAAAAAATGCGGGGGCGGGAAAAACCAAGTGCATTCAGAATGCCAAATTCCCGCATTCGTTCCATGACACTGACATAGAGCGTGTTGAAAATGCCGGCGGCGACCAAAAACAGAATCAGTAGCTCAAAGATATGGGCAGACGCCATCTTTGTCTGTACCAGACCGAAGAGGTCGGCGTTGACGGTTTCCCATGGCAATGCCTGAACCGTGCCGGCGAAGGACGATGTGACAAGCGATGCGGAAAGCGCGCGGGCCACATCCTTGCTGTCCCGATAATCGGTTAAAAACACCGCCAACTGAGTGACATCTGTTGCCCGGTAACCCAGCAGTCTGCGCAGGCCGTTCATATCAACCATACACAATGTTTGATCAACGCGCCGGGAGCCGGTGTGCAGCACGCCCCGTACTCTTCCAAGGGCGGAGACGATTTCGCCGTTTGTATCAGTCAGGGTGTACACCAGCTTCTGTCCCGGTTTTAAATTGAGTCGCTCTGCGAGTTCGGCGCCAATAATGACGCCCTGACTGTCCCCGGATTTGAGAGGTTTGCCGACAAGTTTTCCTTTGAGCAGACGAGTATTGTCGGGGGTGTCTGTTTGGGGATTGATGCCGTATATCATGGCGCTGGTGCTATTGGCCGCGGTGGCAACCATGGCGTGTGAGACGACCCGCTCCCTCACGGTACGGATACGCGAATCCTTTGCTGCCATGCGGGCGATAATATCCGCCCTGGACAACCGGTTGGAAACTGATGGTTCATCGAGATAGTCTTTTTGCTGCAGCACCACATGGCCGGCGCCCAGTTCGGCCGCGGTGTTAATGGTTTCTCTCCATGTGGCGTCCTGCAGTCCGGTAAACAGAATGGAAATCATGACGCCAAACGCAATTCCCAGCAGGGTTATCAGCGTCCGTCGCTGGTTTTTGACGAGGTTTCGAAAGGCCATTTTGATGAGAGTGGTATTCATGTCATGGTTCCTTTCTACTGATGGTGAATGGCGCTTATCGGCTGAAGCAGGGAGGCCTTCAGCGCCGGATAAAGGATTGAGATAAAGACTACCGCCGCCAGCAGCGCCACAGGGGTCAGGATGGTTTTTATGTCGAACACCGCTTTCATTACTGGACTAACCCCCACGCCCGATACAGAGACTGATGACATCTGACTGCTTAAATCGATGCCATGAGTGGCCAGCGAATACCCCACGGGCAGGCTGATGATCATTCCGACGACAATGCTGCACATCAGCAATACCGCGGTTTCAGCCACAATGATGCGAAACACCCCAAGGGGTGAGACGCCGATGGCTTTCATGATGCCAAATTCGCGGATGCGCTCAAACACGGCCATCAGCATGGCGTTTAGCACCACAATGCCGATGGCGATGTATACCAGCAGGGACATGAAAACCAGCGCAGTGCTCATGTACGCGATCATTGATGCGAGCTCGGGTGAGATTTCCTGCCAGGTTTTGACGTCGAGGGTTGGCGCGAGTGTTCGGATTTTTGTCTGCAGTGTGGCGTTGTCGATGGCGCCACTGGTGCGCACCAGGATTTGATGCGCGTTTTTGATGTTGAGAAATCGGGCGAGGGTATCTTTGTTCATGAATACCTGGGCGCGTTCCACATCCGACCCCGCCCCTGTCACTGTGCCTCTTAAATGAAACAGTTCATTGGCGGCAGAACCGTCGGCCGCCTGACTGAGAAAGATGAGTTCGTCCCCTGGCCTGACGTTCAGAATTCGCGCCAGCTGGGCGCCGATAACCACGCCATGGCTGTCTTTGGGGGAGAGCCATTTTCCTGCGCTGACATGTTGGCAGACGTCGCTGACCCGTTTGTCCTTTTCTGCCTCGACCCCTTTGAACATGGCTGGGGCGCTGTTGTGGTCGGATGCAATCAGCCCGCTGCCGAGTATGCGTGCCGATGCATATACCCCTGGTGCGATGCGCTCGATTTGTGACACCAGCGCATTGGCGTTGCTGATGTTTTTGTAGAGAGTGGGCTTTTCGAGGTATCCTTTGCCGTGAATCTGCAGGTCGCCCATTTCAATGTTGACCGCACTGTTTGCAAGATCTGTTTGATACCCGCGCATAAATCCGGCGTATTGCACCATGGCAAACAGCGCCAGCGCCATGGCGATAACGGTGACGATGCTTCGCCTCGCATTGCGCCACACATTTCGCCACGCCAGTTTAAAGGTGTTCATGGTGTTTTACCCCTCGTGATTCACAACGACTTCAGGCGGTGCACACTGAAGAATGATTTTTGCAAAGGGACGTTGAACGCTATCTGTTTCCACTGCAGTGAGGTGTACTCGCCGGAGCCATCCAGTGGCGTCACTTTCATTTTATGGGGAAAGAGGCGTCCATTTGATTGCCGAAAATCGGCGAACACCATTTGGCGCACCTTCCTGCCGTCTTCATCAAAAAACAATTCATATGCGGGCTGCAGACTGTTTTGAAACACACCCACCTCTATTTTGCCATAAACAATGGCGCGGCCGGATTTGGGGACGAGTTCAATGATGTGCAGCTTTTTTTTCCCCCAGTCCCTTTGGCCGACGATACGGGCATTAAAATCTTCGGACAGTCTGGTTTCAGTTACCAGATCGTCGTTGGTGAAGTGACTGCCCATCCAGGAACTGCCCATCATGGATGCATTGATTTTTATGGTACGCCCCGTTTTGTTTAAATAGGTGTAGAGGTTTTGGCCTGCCTTGAGGGTGGCCGTGCCTTTTTCCTTAATCGGTTTGATGATTTTTACGAGGGAGTGCTCCCGCCCCAGTGACCAGGTTTCCATTTCGAGAGTGCGCTGCCAGTTGCGGGTTTGAATTTTCATTTCAAGGATACCGTGCGAGCTGTCTCCCCGATGCTGGTCATCGATTTGGGTCAGCACTCTGTTCAGGAAGTCCGAATCCGGTGGGGCGGATGCGGTATCGTCTCCGGTGGCGGGATGCACCATCATTGCCGCAGCAAGGATGACGCCGGCAATCAGGTCGATGCGTTGCGGATGGGTCATTGGGATACCTCCTTTTTTGCCGCAGTGGCCATGCGCGGGGGACCGGCGGCCCCGTTGACCAGAATGTGCGACAGGGTTTCGGCAAAGGTTTGAATGGTCATGTCTCCACAGATATCGGTGTCGGCCATGCGCAGACTGTACAGAATGATTGCCCGAAGCACGCGGGCCCGCTCGTTGCGTTCGGTCCCGGAGATGTGATTGCGCCCACTGGCCGCATCGATTAAGGCGGAGAGAAAGGCATTGCTGAACGCCTCACTTTTTTTTCGGTCGTCATCGCTGAGTTCGTGCATGAGGTCTTTCATGTCCATATCACCGGTTGCCAGTCTGGCAGTGATGGGCATTTTTGAGGCGACCTGCAGCCCCAGCGCAACCCATTTTCGAATACGCTCTTTGGGGTCCTTTTCGTCGAACAGTGGTTTCATGTGTATCAGACTGCGGCGCTTTTCCTCGCCAACCACCTGCACCATCAAGTCGGCCTTGGTTTTGAAATAAAGATACAGGGTTCCCTTGGCCACGCCCGCTTCACGTGCCACATCAGACATGCTTGTTTTGCGATATCCCCATTTTTGAAAAAGCGCCGCCGCCGCGTCGAGGATGCGCCGCTGTTTTTGCGCCCGGGGGTCATCGGGGGGGAGCACCGTGGAGAATTCATCAAACATCTTTTCAAAATCATGGAGTGTCCAATTGTTCATAATGACCAATTTAACACATTTGGTCATTTTGTCAAGCTCCCACCGCAGAAGCGCTGAGAAAACAGAGTGGATGGGCCTTAAATGGTAAAAGGTTTGTGTTTGTGCCAGCGATTTTGCTAACATTAATCCCTGAACAGCGCGAAATGCCATGGCAGCGGAGGGGCGCTTGTTGAATGGGCGACTCTGAGAGTTGACGGCGCTGTGAGATGCCACAGCGGTAATCGGGAGCGGATTTACTTGATACGACATACATTTGACAGACTTTCAGCAGTATTCAGGCACAGCATGGCGTCGATGCCGGATGGGGAAAATAAATTGGTATTGCAGTGCATTTCGTTGCAGAAGCGGCGCGCGTGGGTCATTGGCCCGGCCATATTTGGTTTTGCGCTTTTGGCCTGGCTGACCACCTGGGCGTGGCAGGTGGGGTTGATTGCGCTGGCATTGCTGTCCTCCAATGTTGCATTCGCAGGGGCATTGCGACTGGCCCGTCGGCAGCAGCTGAATGAATCACTCTGGCTGTCATTTGTTCCCATCTTTCTGGTGGGGCTTCTGGTGATTTTGCTTTTCGATGGCCTCGGGATGGCGATGATTCTGATGGTGCTGTCTCTCGTGGTGCAGTCCGCCATCCTCTCCAAAAAGATGGTGGTATTGGGCGGCATCAGTACGGTGGCGTTGCTGACAGTTGAGCAGTTGCTGCATAATTTTGAGTTGTATCAGCGGTTTCCCGTGTCTCCCATGATGTCATTCTGGATAACGACAGTGGTGAGTGGGGCCATGATATTTCTTTTTTTGATGTATCTGAGTCGACACTTTGAAAGGAGTCAGGCGGCATCGATACATTTTTCCGAGTTGAGTGAGAAGCAGGCCCGGATTATCGAGGCCATAGGCGAAACGATGCCGTCCCTTGAAGATTCGGTCGAAAAGATTACGGGGGTTTCAACTGAAGTGGCCAGTCGCGCCACTGCGCAGGCCGAAGCCATGGACGCCATGGTGGCCGACGTGAAGACGATGATTGAAAGTGCGGCGGGAACATCGGTGAGCGCCGAGGAGAGCAATCGCATTTCGTCGTCAATGCAGCGGGAAATCAATGAAAATTCGACGCGTCTGCAGAAAGTGAGCGAAATCTTTGAAACAGCGCTCAAAAACATACAGGATGCCCGCCAGATTATGGGGAATCTTGTGTCGAACACCGAAAATATCGAAAGTATCCTCAGTTATAACCGGGACATCGGCGAACACATAAAGGTGCTTTCGGTAAATGCGTCCATCGAGGCGGCTTCGGCCGGTGAATTCGGGGCCGGATTTGCCGTTGTTGCACGGGAACTGCGCGAGATGATAACCAATTCCGAATTCAACCTCGCCCGTACCAGAAATCTGCTGGACCAAATCCGTGGCCAGTCGGAGTCCGGGATGCGGGCCATCGATGCGACGTGGTCGGTATTCGAAAAGGTGTTTTCGGAGCTGGCGCACACCCGGGATTTGCTTGTTAACAGCGCTGGCAGCGCCAATGCCGCCTCCAGGCAGCTGAAGCAGATTTCCGCCGCTGCAGAAGTACAGCAAACCGATTTGCTGAACGTTTCATCCAAGGTATCGATGCTGCTTAATTCCGCGTTTGAACTGGCGATTTCGTCCGCCAACCTGACCGACATTGTCGCCCGCCTGGACGAATTGAAGAAAACGCTGTCCCGGAGCGTGTAATTTGTTATTCATTTTCCGTACCTGTGTTGCGGTTATAATTTCCTCACATGCATGGCGGTATGGTATTAAAACGGCTATCTATGTCAATTAACAGGGACAGCCGTCATTCAACCATGCCACCCCCGCCGCCGGAGGGTCGCGCTGCAAGACTGCTTTACGTTCTCACGGGCCAATTCAGCGGAATGTCCAGGTGGTGGGACAGACACATGGAAGCGCCGCTGCGTCGGATACGTCAAAACGAGCACCTCTTTTTGCTGCTATCGGCGATTGTTTTGGGGGTACTGGCCGCATACGGCGCCATTGGGTTCAGATATCTGATACTTTGGTCCTCAGAATTTTTTCACCCCAAAGACGGCGGCCTGCCGGCAACCCTGGGAATCCAGTTTGCCTGGTTGGGGATGCTGGTGCCCATGGTCGGCGGTCTGATTGTCGGACTGGTGGTGTATCGCATCGCGCCAGAGGTGAAAGGCTCGGGGATTCCTGAAGTGATGGAAGCGGTGGCCAGAAAAGGGGGGGCCATTCGGTGGCGGGTGGTGTTCACCAAAGCATTTGCGGCGGCGGTGACCATTGGGTCGGGGGGCTCTGCCGGGCGAGAGGGCCCCATCGTTCATATCGGCGCAACAATTGGTTCAGTCATGGGGCAGGTGCTTCAGGCGTCCGTTCGCAATATTCGCACGTTTGTCGCCTGTGGCGCCGCTGCGGCCATCGCGGCGACATTCAATGCGCCCATCGCCGGTGCGCTGTTTGCCAT
>JAFGWT010000236.1 GCA_016937015.1 Deltaproteobacteria bacterium
CGGGAACCCAGCTGCTTTGCCCTTACTTAAACAACTGGATTGCCGCCTGCGCGGCAATGACAGTACGCCGAAGAAGTCAAACATTACCTGTGTGGAATCATGAGGCGAAGGCGGGGGCCAGAAACCCTCTGAATTCCCAATCAAGTTGGGAAAGACGGTGCTGACGAACCCGTTTCACGTTATCGCGACAGCCTCGAAGGCAGGGGGATGTCACCACGAAATTTTCAATTGCCTGTGGTCACTTTGGCTACCGGAAACTCGATGCTGCCGACGCCGCCGCCAACCTCCACATTGATGTGAACCGATGTCAGGGCGCCCAGCTCCCAGCCCTCTGCCGCCCATGCGTCAAAGTGGTCGCTCACGGTAACGGTGCCGCATTGGCGCGCGGATTCCCGGGTGCTGCGGATTTGAATCCATGGCCCCGTATGACCGGATTCGCAGGCATTGGCGCCTTCTGTTCCAGTCGTCTCGGTCATGGACATGTGGTAGGTCGCCCCATCAATATCAGCGGTGACATCGCCCCATCCGAACAGGCCGTTGAATGAGTCTTCGTTGATGTACCATTCGACGCATGGGTTATGGGTCCACCCGTACATGCCGATCATCGAGAAGTTGCCTGCATCTCCCGATTTTTTCTCAACAAATTGCGCAACGATTTTTCCGTACGCCGTGTAGTTTTGGGTGCCGTTGAAATCCAGTCCCAGATGGGCCAGGTAATTTTCGCTGTTGTCCCATGATGCCGCAAATGCGTACGTATCAGGAAAATAGGTGATGGTGCCACCATTGCCATTGGTCCAGCCCCCATAAGAGTGTCCATCAAATGCCTGACCGCTAATCCAGGACGTCAGTTCCACCGTCTCACCGCCGCTGGGCATGGTCGCCGAACAATCGGGACCCTCGTCTGCATCCGAGTCTGAGTCCGTATCTGAGTCTGAGTCTGAATCTGAATCCGAGTCTGAATCTGAATCCGAGTCTGAATCTGAGTCGGTGTCTGAGTCAGTGTCTGAGTCACTGTCGGTATCTGAATCCGAGTCTGAATCCGAGTCTGTGTCGGTGTCTGTGTCCGCGTCCGAGTTCGTCTCTGATTTATCGGACGACTGTTCATCGCCGCATGCAGACAAAAGGACAATAGCGAGCATTACCCAGAGATGCGTTATCAAATGCTTTATCAAGTGCGTCATCAAATCCGTCATTGGTGGTTCCTCCCTTTTTTCGTAAAGACCAGGATATTTTCCCACACTACCGCAAAATACTCAAACGGTATGAATCAGCGGTATGAACCAGCGTCGCTGTGTCCAATGGTGACTGTTGAGTCAGACAATGTCGTCAATTATTGCTGTGGGGCTGGATTGTCTTGTGGTCTTACGGTGAAGGAGTGCTTATGGTGACGGAGTGCCTTTGGTTATAAAAGTTGGGAACTGGCGTTGTCTATTGACGTTTATAGATGGCCGCTTCGAAATCTCCAGGAAAGAAATCAAAAAGCGTTTCTTCAGAATCGATTTTGGTTAACTGAGCAACGTGGTCGCTCAGAATTCGCACCGCGAAACGGTCGAGGGAAGCACTTGCTGTTTCACTTTGCAAAATCAGGCAGCCATCTTCCTGGGTCACTGTTCCTTCCCAGGTGTCTGTGGTGTTCTCCCCATTGTCATCGGTGTCACCTTTCATGTCCGATTCTGTCCAAAACGCCCACTCCCTGGTCATTTCAAATGAGTCCGGTGTCAGCGTCAGTATATATCGCTCCACATTCCCGCCCCGCTCTGTGCCGCCACTGCCACAGTTAAATTCACCGGTCTCTCCGTCCACTGACTGCCATGTTCCCTCGTGCCCGTTTCCGGAGCCTGCTGTGCGCAAAAAGGCGCTTGTCACAATGCCCTCGTTTACGATGGCAAAAGAAAACAGCGTTTCTTGGGTGTAGGTGCATGACGCGCCGTCCTCTGTGGTATTTTCAGCCAACGCAACAGAAAGTATGGCGCCGTACATTTCCCATGACATCGGCACGGAATAGTGCTGCATGTCAGATTCACCCTCTTCAGACCACTCTTCGGTAAAGGAACCGGCGCCATTTTCTTCGAAGGTCAGCGTTTCAATCCCATCTTCAAATGTGGCCTGCCAGCTACCTTTCAAATCCTTCTCACTGATTGATGCGAATTCCTTCAATTCCAATCCGCCGAGGTCCAATTCCAATCCGCCAAGGTCCAGTTCGCCGTCATCCGTGTCGCCACCTTTCGTATCGTCGTCACTTTCATCGCTGCTGCAACCGGAAAGTGTACTGACGAAAATAATCGCCAAAATTAAACATATCGATTTGGTGTGCATAAACGCCCTCACTTCCAAAGTAAAATTTCTGCTATGCCAGCCGGCGCTGTCGCCTAAACTGACTTTGATGCACTGTAGCATACTCAATTTTGCAGGCGTTCGATACCGTCTCTCTCAATTTCTCCCTGAACACGTCCACAGGGATAAATTGAAAAAGCGGTTCAGTTTGATCTGAGAAAGATATCTTTTAGCAGCCTATTTGGGCAACAGCCCCTAAACACCTGACCCCTCCCTCGATACTTTTCGATGGATCAGGGAAAGGGGGTGTTCTATTGTGGATTGAAGTAATTAATAAGATCAGACATTGGAGTAATTGATGAAACCGCTTTGTTTTCTGTTGATGTTCGTAACCATTTGTTGTTCATCGTGCCAAAGGTCATCCGGCATAAAAGATGACGAAGATACAAGCGATACCAATACATCGTCCGAATCAACCGCGCCTGAAACCAGTGACGACTCTGGCACAGCGGATTCCAACAGTTCAATTGGTACCGGAGTCGATACGGAAACTACCTTCGAGACCCTAAGTGATACTGTTTCAGAAGATACTGGCACGGATACCACGCCGCTTCCTTATCCTGTGGAGAATGAATGGATTTACATCGAAGGCGGCAGTTTCGAGATGGGCAGTGAGTTGTTTGAGTATTCCCAGCCGGTTCATACTGTAACGGTTCCTTCTTTTGAGATTCTTAAGACGGAAGTAACAACCCATCAGTTTCGCCAATGCGTGGAAGCAGGAGGATGTATCGAACCTGATGCCTCTTCATCAAATTGTTTTTACACCCTTGGCAACTGGGCTGCACCTGAGCGATTCAATCATCCGATAAATTGCATCACTCATTCTCTCGCGTCGAGTTATTGCGACTGGCTTGGTGGTCGATTGCCCAGTGAGGCAGAGTGGGAGTATGCGGCGCGTGGCGGTGGCCAGGACATCAGTTATCCCTGGGGCAACGAGGCGCCTACCTGTGATTTGGCGGTGATGATGCGCACCGAAGAATTTCCCTGTTATTCAGAGGACAGTCTTCCGGTATGCAGTGTGCCCGATGGAAATACTTCCCATGGATTATGTGATATGGCAGGCAATTTCATGGAATGGGTTGCCGACCGTGTGTCTCTCAAGTCGGATTATTCTGGTGCGCCGCTAGACGGTAGCGCACACGAAATGGAAGGTGCCGAGTACGCTGTGATACGGGGAGGGAGCTCTGATTCATCACCAACGGGCATACATGTGTCCAACCGATGGTTCGATAGGTCAACGTATCCAACGAATCGAACATTCCGTTGTGCTCGAGATACTTCAAAATAACTAAAAATCTGAAAGGAGATTTGAAATGAAGATACAGGCTTTGTTTCTAACGGTGATGACGTTTATGTTTATGTGTGAATTGGCACAATCCCAAACTGAGGATACTGATTCAAATAGTGATTCTCAAATCATTATCAAAGTTGTACTTAATGATTTGGTAGATCTCGAGAATATGCAAACTGTGAATGCAATTTGTCCAACCTTAGCCAACAACCTTAGCCAACCACATAGGTTAGTCTTTAAGCCGAAATCACCGCCATTAAGAGCATTTCGTCATTCCCAACTTGATTGGGAATCCAGACTGCAAGCGAC
>JAFGWT010000237.1 GCA_016937015.1 Deltaproteobacteria bacterium
GCAATATCCTGCACTTTCGACGGCGAGCAATGCACACTGCGAGCGACTGCTCGCAAAGAACGATTCTCTCCAAATCGAAGTCGTAGTATCTCCATCAATTTCGTCATCGATAACCTTTCTCTGGCCATGGCATCCTCCTCTTTTCATTCATTTCGAAATTATCGAGGATATTTTTACCACGGCAGTCAGCGACGGTTCGCCTGACGAAACAGCGATCTCTTTGGAGCGGAATCAGTGATCTCATTCTCCGGAATCGGTGATCTCAATAAAACGGAATGGGTGATCTTATTCCAGCGGAATCAGTGATCTAATTGGAGCGGAATTCACACCCACGATAATCAGTATTGAGAATTCTTAAATTTTTGAAAGGGATCTTCGGCTGAACGCTTACTTCTAAAGTAAGAAACTTTCATTCTCTACACTCCACCGGTTTTGTTCCAGCGCACACAACGTCCCCTATTCTCCCTATTCTCCTCGCATCATTGAATTGAAGGATTTTTCACGAACTCAACACGGGGTGACTCGTACGGTCACTTATTGGCAGTGGTCTTCTTCTTGGTAGTGGTTTTCTTCTTGGCAGTGGTTCTCTTCTTAGCGGTGGTCTTCTTCTTGGTGGACGAATTATGGGGAGTTCCTTTCTTTCCAAGGTTTCGGCAAATAATTAACTGAGAATCATTGCTGGCTATGATGTCGATTCCTTCTTTCAGTTTGCTTGGCGAGCTTGCATACATGTTCACAGCAAGAATCATGTATCGTCCATCAATCCATTTCCTTTCAGCGCTGATTGGACAACTAGATTTGTTAAAAAATACAAGAACACCTTTAGTATATGTTGGGTGCAGGTCCATATACTGACGTAGCTGGAGCAGAGCAGACTGAATTTTGCTATCGTCGGGGTCGCTATTGGAGCGAAAGTATTTTACCTCTACAATGTATGAAACTGGTTTTGCTTGGCAGACCAAGTCTGTTTCGGTGTTCCCAAATTTGGTGCCCACAGCAAAAATATTTCGCTCGATCAGGAACTTGCACAAGTGCTTTTGAATCTTGAGCTCATTGGATAAAAAGGGCGTCATTTTTATCGTTTCGCCACGGAGAACTTCAACGCTAAGCTTGTATTGGAGGAGAGCACGTTCTACAGGAGATTCCCAGGAGATGTATTCTTCCAAGTAAAGGAGCAGACGTTTTAACCAAAAATAAGGTAGTTCTCCGACATCCCGGCTTCCTTCAATCCCACAGAGCTTCCGAAAACGTGATTTTTGGGCGTACCCCTTGCAAATCCAACCATCGTCGGAAAGACTGAGCATTGCTTTAATGTTGCGTTGATCAAGTAGGCCAAACTGATGATAGAGACAGGCTATACAATCAACTATTCGCCGTTCAACTGGTTTCAAGCCAGCTATTGGACGTGGCATCCCAATAATGTACGTCAACTCCGGAACTTGCGCTGGATGGCGATTTTTACCTTCGTCTAACATAAGTCTAATTAGTGAAGGTTTAATGCGAACAACGTAGTCCGAAATTTTTTTCCTCATACTTGAAACGGTTTCTGCAATGAGGAAATTATCACCCATCACGGTTTTGTTGGGAACCATATGTGTTGCCGTTCTGGACGTGTCAAATTCGTATCGAACGCTAGCCCAGACATCGGCGACGTCTTCGTTAGATGCTTCACCCAACTTGGCATGAACACTTTTAGTCAGCTTTTGAATAACTTGTTTATTCCTTAAAAAAAGTAACGCCTGCTGAACGTGATTACCAACGTCTGCACGCAGTAAAATGTTCGAGCCCTCTTTCCCATAGTCTGAATCAGCATGTTCCAGTTGTATGATGGCGGTTTCAAGAGATTGAATGACTTTCGCTGCTTCTATAGCGCCACCTTCAGGCAATTTTATCGTATCAGATTTATCGATACTTCGGGCAAGTAGAGTCACTACATCTTTTACGGCTTCGATATCACGCTGTTCAGACCGTAATGCGGTTTCGTCGAGATACTGAATATCGACATGAAGCGCCAAGTATTGCATTACATCGTCAATAAATGATCCAATGGCAGGGGGAAGAACGGACCAACTTAATTTCTTTCCATGTTCCGCTTGCAATAGGTCAAGTTCTTGCTGCAATGTAGATATTCGCATATTTCACCTCTAAAATTTGTGGTGCATTTCGATGTGACTATCATCTCAGTATTCAGAAAGATTTAAAGGATTATTTCATTTCTGCCGATCCTCCCGCAGCCACACACCATTTCTTCAAACTATCAGCAAATCTGGACACAAAGGGGACGTTGTTAGCTTGAAAAAATCAAAAGGTAGTTGGGAAGGTAGTTGGGGTCAGGGTAGTTGGGGTCATAGGGTAGTTGGGGTCAGGTCATTACAGTTGACACTTTTTTTCTGTTGAGGTTGCCGTCATCGTTCTTTCCATTGAGGCGGCAGTTCAGCGCAATGCTTAGAAACGGGCAAAGCACATTTTCTGGTTTTATAAGTGTCAACTGTAAACACCTGACCTCATTATCCTGACCCCATTATCCCAGCACGGATGATTTCCATTCTTTTGGCTATATGTCGGATTCTGTCCGTGCCTTTAAATATTTTCGAAGCATGGATGCCAGCTCCGAAACTGGTAGAGAATTTTCAGAAACAGGGTTTCCATGTGAAATATCATCCTTAAACGCTTTGAGTCTGGCAAAATCTTTCACCAGACTTTCGGCTTCGGCACCGCTAATACTCGGAAACAAAACTGCTGTTATGGCAATAAACTTGTCCTTCAATCGATATCGCATTTTCATGACATCTTGGATGCGGTCAAGAAATATACCCCGAAGCTCTGATTGGTCCGATTGAAGAAATGGCTGTAAAAATGTCTGTTCGCACTTTGAAAAGGTTTTATTAATTAGGCGCTCAAATGCAGTCCATCCAGCCAAATAGGCTCTCTGGTTGTCGGAGTCATGTTCTGTCATTCTTGCAAATAATCGATAAACTGAAGCTAAGGAAGTTTCGTCTTTCAGTCCTGCGTACATGGCACCAATATTACTGACGAATTCCTCTATTAGTGGAGTGCTTACGTATCCGCTGATATTACTCATTGAGAAAGAAAAATTGAAAATTGTTTTTTTGGTTTCACTCAGAAAATTAAAACCGGAGGTCAAATATTCGAATGCAATCGGGTGATCACTTTGACACGTTAAAGCAATTTTCATGGTATCAATTTCCGGTTTATGTAGCTTATTAAAGTGGCCAGTATCGATTTGCTCAAACGAAACGGCGAAATTTTCGTACTCGAACTGTTTTCCTTTCAGCTGAATATCGATTTCATCTGTTGTCTGAAAAATAAGAACTGTTCTTTGTCCGATCTTCTTGCTGCGTGCTTCACGAATATTATCAATCTGCTCATCAAGTGCGGCCTGTCGAACGTTGCCTGTTTCTGATTCTCCAATCCCTCCAATCAATGCCATGTTGCCCAATGCGTAGTATATGTCGACATTATTCAGCAGGTTGTCAGGCTTATTTGTTAAATAGAATTGCTTATTCTCAGAAGAAAATAGCGAAATTTCATCGGAGTCCTTGGGAAGATTGAAACCACCGGAGAGAACCCATGCTGTTGTGTATTGATATTTCATTCCGTTTCCCTTCAATGATATTCGTTTAGGCTCAAAGTGTATCGCTGAATGGTATTTGTGTCTCACTCAAATATTGCTTATTTTATTTATGGCTGAGGCCATCAGAGAGATGCGCTACACAAAGTAAACCCCGTCAGAGAAGTATGTTGAAACGACAACGGGACGTTGTTAATTTGACTACAGCGAAGAGAAGAACTGCCACACATCCGCGGGGACCCAGCTACAGGGACATGCATCCGAACAGGTGTTGGGGGCGGTGGCGCATGAGTTCCATAAATCAGACGTGCCATCCACCACTGCGTTGCCATGCCCGGATTGATGTGCGCACCAGCGCACGGGATGTCCGTCAGAGCACCCCTCATACGTTGTGCAAATGTGTCCGCCGTCACTTAGATAGGGTGGGGGCATTGGGGGTTCTGGGGGATTTTGCGCTGTGCAGCCGTTGTTGGCAACAAAACGGTCCCGCATGGGCCTGCCCATATCAATTGTGCACGTGCCGTCTGTTAAACCTGCCATTTGCCAGTAGGCGATGGGTTTGCTGCCATCCTGACAGCCGCTCAACACTGCGCCATTGTAAATGGCCACGCCGCGGAAGACGTCAGCGCGATCGCATGCGATGGCGTAGCTCATACCACCGCCATAACTGAAGCCGTTGGCAAACAGTCGCGATTTATCCACGCAGTAATTTTCCTCGATGAGCGCCACCATGTCATCCACCAGTTGCAGGTCACGGCCGCCCGAGTTGGCCCAGCCGGCGCTGATACCGTCCGGGGCAACGAAAATGGCGCCATTGTTGGATTCTTTTTGAAGTCCAAAGTGAGACATGTTGTATCGGTTGGTGCCTCCCCCATCAACTTCCTTTGAGTTGCCCCCATTCCAGTGGAACCCAAAGACCAGTGGGTATGGTTTGGTGTTGTCATAATTGTCGGGAAGTCTAAGGGCAAAGCCGCGGTTTTCGCCACTGCTTTGAATGGTGACATAGCCCCCTTCGCCAAAACCTTCTGATTCTGCGGTTTCCCCAGGCACCCCGGAAAATTGAATCGTCGAGGTCTTGCCGCATCCCGCGCTGGGAACGGTGTCACCATTACCGCTGTCACTGTCATCCGTATCATTTGGTACGCTGGTGTCAGAAGCAGAATCACTGTCATTATCGTTGCCTGTGCCGCTGTCACTGTCCGAGTCAGAATCGGTGTCCGTATCACTGTCTGTGTCAGAATCGCTGTCTGAATCGGTATCGGCGTCGGTGTCTGAATCCGTATCGCTGTCGCTATCCGTATCGCTGTCACTGTCCGTGTCCGAATCCGTGTCGGCATCGGTATCGCTGTCCGTATCTGAATCAGAATCCGCATCACTGTACGCGTCCGAATCCGAATCAGAGTCTGAATCGGTATCACTGTCGCTGTCCGAGTCGGAGTCGGTATCGCTATCGCTGTCCGAATCCGAATCGGTATCCCCATCGGATGTACCGGTGTCGCTGGTGCCGACGCTTTCGACCGAACACCCTGCACACCACAGTCCCATTAGCAGCAATATCACACCTGAAAGGCAAATTCTCTGTTTCATAAAACACCTCGGCTTTTCAAATCAGATTGATGGAAAGACACCGAAGTGTCTTTGTTATTTTTTCTTCCCGAACCTGCATTGAAGTGGCTGTCCAAAAAAAAAATCGGGTAATGGCTGTCGCTTTTAAACGAACGGTACTCACGGTGTGACCTATTTGGCGCTCTGCAGCTGCCAGTACACGGAATATCGCTGGTGATGCACATCGTACAGAGGCTTAAAAGTGATACCAGTGGCTGGGCCTGCGTCAGTCGCGGTGTACGCCAGAGTCGAATTATCAATCGATTGCAGCCATGTGGCCGGGTTCGCATCCGTCGCCGAAATCGCAGGAACGTCTATTGGTGCATCGCTCAGATACGCATCTTTATCGGTAAAATCTTTGGGCATACCATCGGTGCCCAGCTCGCCCGCCAGCAGCACCGGCCCGTAAAACACCGATACCATATTGGCGTTGTCGCGCGCGCGTTCCAGTCGCAGCGAGGACGGCATGGACACTGTAATCACATCTCCGGTTTTCCATTTTGCCGTGAGCGGGAAATATTCACCCACGGTAATGTCGGCAGAAACCTTGACGCCATTTACTGTAACGATGGGCGTTTCCGTTACCCAGAACGGAATTCGCAACAGCAGGCTGGATTGATTCTGCCCGTCGCTTTCGGCGATCGTGACAGTTACGGGTTCTCCTGCGGCGGGATTGCCTTCCTGACGCACAGTGAGTCCGCCATCGGTCCATGTGACTTCGCTGGGGATATACAGATTAATCCACATCACGTTGTCCGTATGAAAATAAATACCTTCGTTATAGCGCGGCGTATTTTCAATGCCGCTGCCGGAACAGCAATAGGTGCCGTCGATATAGGTTCGGAAATGGCCACGCAAAGGAGTGAAATAGGTCATCTCTCCGCTGTCGGGCGCCACCGATGCGAGAATGTGGTTGTACAGGGTGCGCTCGAAATAATCCACGTATGCCATTTGCGGGCTGCGTTCGAACAGTTCCGATGTCAGTTTGAGCATGTTGTGGGAATTGCATGACTCTGCCGTGGTGGGGGGCAACGATCGGCTGTCATCAATGGACGGACCCACTTCCACGCTAGGATTGTCGAGCCATTCCTTGAATGAATTGCCGCCAATAACAAACGAATGGTCGTCGGTAATCATCGTCCAGAAATTTTGCGACGCCTGTTTTCCGGCGTCATCCCCGCTGACATTCGCCGTGTGGGCAATTCCCAGCGCCTCAGCCACATGCGTATTTGCGTGCAGTCCCCGGAGATGGTCCTCGCCTGCGGCCAGTGGGACAATAAACCACGAGCGATTGAACAATGCGGCCATGTCCAGATACTTCTGTTCACCGGTGATGGCGTACAATTCAGCCAACGTGTCGCTCATGGCGCCAAATTCATTTTGGGGATTGCCGCTGCCATCGGTGCGAAAAATGCTTTCGATTTTGTTGGCCGAAAGACCAGCGAGGCGCCCCTCAAAATAGTCCGCCATTTTTGTGGCCACATCCAGCGCGGTCTGATTGCCCAGGTAGTGATACGCGTCCACCAGTCCGGCAATGATTTTGTGAATGGTGTAGTACGGCACCACCACGCCGCCAGCGTCGGCGGCATTGCCTTCGAGCCAGTCAAAGGCCACCACGGGAAATGCCGCCAGATATCCGCCCAGTCCCAATGCGTCCTGACACAGTGCCAGCTCATCAACCATATAGTCGACCTTGTCTTTAAACGCGTTGTCACCGGTCGCCACCGCCATTCGCGACGCGGCTGACAGATAATGCCCGGTCATATGCCCTTTGATAAACCCTGTATCCCAGCCGGGATAGCCGCCGCTGACGCCATTGGCCTGTGGCAGACTGGCCAGCCGTCGATATTCGTAGAGCAGTCTGTCCGGGTCGAACGACGCCAGCTTTCCCTGCTGATGCAGTACCTGACGATCATAAAAGGGGCTGCCTTCAAGCAACTTCACGACCGCCGCATCCGCCATGACGACCGCACCGGAAATGTCAGGCATTTCAGTGGAAAAATCGGGCGGATTGTCTGAATCCGAATCAGAGTCTCTGTCACTGTCACTGTCCGAATCGGTGTCACTGTCACTGTCCGAGTCTGAATCCGAGTCGGAATCGCTGTCCGAATCGGCGTCGGTGTCACTGTCTGAATCGGTATCACTGTCACTGTCCGAGTCTGAACCGGTGTCTGTGTCGCCGTCTGAATCGGTATCAGTGTCGCTGTCTGAATCGGTATCACTGTCTGAATCGGTATCACTGTCCGAATCGCTATCCGAGTCACTGTCTGAATCCGAATCAGCATCGTTGTCAGTATCGGCATCACTGTCGCTGTCCGTATCTGTGTCGGCGTCCGAACTGGTGTCGCCACTGCTGCTGTCCTCCGAGCACCCCCATACTCCCAATGCGCCAAACACCCAAAAGCTCATAAAAATTAGAATTGATTGTTTCACCCAAATCTCCCGATTTTTTGTTAAAACATTTGATGTGTGGTGTGACTGGTGGAGCCCAATTGGGTGGGTTTGCAAAAAAAATAAAAATATTTTGTAAGGTTTTGGCGTTGTCAAACCAACGCAACGTTCGCGCCGATGTACGCACGGCAGACATCCCGACTTTGACACTTGAAAAAATATAGTTGTGCAATTTCAGAAAGTTACAGGCGCGCGGCCAGTTTGTGCCAGCAGGATTTGATTTTTTTTTGCAGGGAGAGGACTTTGGGTGGCGGCTTGAGTCCGATGGCGAAAAACAGTTTGAAGGCGTTGCCGTTAATATCCGTGCGGACCCGGATTGTGGTCTTCTTCATTTTGACCGGAATCATAGGTTAGTCTTTAAGCCGAAATCACCGCCATTAAGAGCATTTCGTCATTCCCAACTTGATTGGGAATCCAGACTGCAAGCGAC
>JAFGWT010000238.1 GCA_016937015.1 Deltaproteobacteria bacterium
GTACAGACACTATGGCCTATACACAGGTCCCCGCCTGCGCGGGGAAGACGGCTGTTTTAGGTACAGACACTATGGCCTATACACAGGGTCCCCGCCTGCGCGGGGAAGACGGCTGTTTTAGGTACAGACACTATGGCCTATACACAGGGTCCCCGCCTGCGCGGGGAAGACACATTTTTCTTTTCCTGCGATAGCCATGACCCCCGTACCGATTGTAATGCTTATATTCAGTTATTCGTGTATATTATTGCGGTTAAGGAGATTCACATGAAACGACATCTATTATGGTTCGCGATTTTAATTTTTTTCTTTGGCTGCAGTGATGATTCCAAAAACACTGCGAATGACAGCAACGACTCAGGTTCAGACGCGGCCAGCGATTCGGCCACCGCGACGATTCCCGATACCGGCAGCGACAGCGACAGCGGCAGCGACAGCAACAGGGACAGTGGTGCGACCGGAAGCGATTCCGGGACGCCGACCTCTGAGGGGGACACCCTCAACGGCAGTGGCGAAACGGATTCCATCTGCATTGACTGTGTGCCACCGTTTGTCGATGCGGACTCTGACAGTGTTGCCGATGTGCAGGATAATTGCCCCCAGCTGGCCAATGCCAACCAGGCGGACGCAGATGCGGACGGCGTGGGCGATGTATGTGACAACTGCCCTGAATTTGGCAATTTCAGCCAAAGTGATACCGATAGTAACGGTATTGGGGATGCCTGCCAGACATTCTTGCCCAGTGACGACGACAGTGACAGCGTCATCTACGGTGACAATTGCCCGGCAGTGGCCAACGCAACTCAGGACGATACCGATTCAGACGGCGTGGGTGATGTCTGCGACAACTGTCCTTTTACAACCAATGTGTTTCAGGAGGATTTGGATGGAAACGGTGTGGGAGACTATTGCGAAGAGATTCTCGAAATCCCGCTGGGCACCCCCATTTGCGCGGCTGGCTCCACAGAGAGTGTCCGGCTCGCATCGAACCTCTATATCCTGCTCGACTTATCCACTTCCATGACATTTGATGCCGGAGACAGCGACAGCACCCGCTGGGAAGTGGTGACCGAAGCCCTGGACGGCGTCAGCGATGAACTGGCCGCCGGCTTCAATATCGGCCTTGGCACCTTCCCGGCCAGATGTGAAAATCAATCCGGCGACTACAACTGTCAGGATACCCCCAGCGTCTGTTCCGCCACCATGCTGCCCGATGAAATTCTGCCCATGCAGGCCGGTCGTGACGGTGAGGTAATTCGCGATACCTACAACAGCATTACGCCGTTTGGAACCACACCCACCGCCACCGCATTGGAACAGGTCCTCGCCAAACGTTCATTCGAGCTCCCCGAGGATCCTTTTGCGGCAGCGCGAACCAGCGCGGTCGTTCTGATTACGGACGGCGAGCCCAATTCAGCCAGCGACAAATGCAACACCCGCGCAGATATGAACAACACGGTTGATGCGGCGGCAGCGCTCGCAGCGGCAGGCATCAATGTGTACGTCATTGGAATGACCGGCGTCAATGAGGACAGCATGGAAGACATCGCTGTCGCCGGCGGGGGAAACAACCCCAATGATCCTGAGCGCACCTGGTTTCCTGCCGAAGGTGTTGAAAGTTTAAGCGAAGCCCTCCTGGTGATTGCCGGCGCATCCATCGGCTGCACCCTCTCTGTGGCGGCCGATGCGCAGGATTTGCCGGACTGGAATCGGGCCAGTTTGGTAATGCGGCTTGCAGAAGACAATTCCAGAATTCTGGCCTCAGATGAGTATACGCTGAATACATCGGATCCGGTGACCATGGCACTTTTGGGAGAGGCCTTTGATGAGCTGCAGACATCTGCCGGAAGTGGCTAGGAAGTCGGTCTGGAAGTACGGGTGGCCTGCGCGGAAAAATGCGGCACCGAAGAACTCTGCTTTGACGGTATCGACAACAACTGCAATGGCGCCATTGACGAAAACTGCGACAGTTCGTGCATATGCATTAACGGCGAAAGCACCTGTGGCGGAGATTGCCCGGCGGAATGTGTCCCCGAAGCGGAAGTGTGTGACGGCATAGACAATGATTGTGACGATATCATTGACGAAGGCTGTTGCATCCCCCAGGAGGAAACCTGCGACAGCGAAGACAACGATTGCGATGGTATCATCGACGAAGGCTGCGTTATTTTCGTGGAGTAGTCACACGCCCAAAAATATCTTAAACCCCTGTTTGCATCTTCTCGACACGGGGACGGGCATACTGGGATACGGGGTCAGGAAAACCTGATTTTCGGCTGAATCAAACAGCTGCAGATATTCCCTGTTGATGATGTGGCTTCGGTGGCATCGAAAAAAAAGTGTCGAATCCAGCTTTTTGGCGAGATGACTGAGCGACAGCGGACAAAAATGTTCCCCACCCTCTTTGTCGTGCGCAATCGTCTCGTGCTGTTCACTGGAAAACCATGCAATCTCTTTTACGCTGAGCCACAGGGTTTTGCTGCCATCACTGCACGACACTTTTTGCATGGGAGACGCCCCGTTGCGGTGCCGGGCAATCCATTGACCGGAAGTGGCTTTCCTGGCTTTTTCAAGGGCCTGTGCGAGACGCGCCGGCTCAACAGGCTTGACCAGATAATCAAGGGCAGACTTTTCGAAGGCATCGATGGCGTGACTGCTGTGCGCGGTACAGAAAATCAGCACAAAGTTTTGATGTGCATCATCCAGCTGATCGAGCAAATCAAATCCGGTGATCTCAGGCATTGAAATATCCAGAAACAAAAGGTGAGGCGCCCATGCCCGAATGGTTTCGATGGCTGACACCGGCTGGGTTTCTGTTCTGATATCCAGCCCCATATCCAGTTGAATCAGTTTCTTTTTCAGGGACGCGACAGCCAGCGGTTCATCATCGACTATCAGCACTCTTTCAATCATGACGGCATCTCCCATGGCACCTGAATCGTTGCTTTTGCTGTACTGTTTTCAATCTGCAACAGATAGCTGGCTTTCTCTCCAAATAAAAGCGCCAGTCGCTGTTGAATATCCCTCGTGCCGTGGCCGCCGCGACTGTCGGTGACAGCCCTCGGATTAACGGGATTAGTGACAGTGGCAACAAGCTGTTGGTGCTGACGCACGATGTCAATCGCAATGCAGCCGCCCTGTGCCAAATGTTCTATGCCGTGTTTCACGGCATTTTCCACCAGCGACAGAAGCAGGGTGGCGGGAAACAGGGGGCCGTTTTGCGTCTCGTCGTTAAAGGCGCCGGGTGTGTCGATACGGTATTGAAGCCGCTGGGCGTAACGCATCTGCTGAAGCTGCAGATACGCCAACACCAGCGCAATTTCCTCATGCAGAGGGACCCGTTTTTTTTCTGAAGCGTCAAGCACCGCCCGGTACATTGCGGCAAGGGCACGAATATTGGCCTGCGCGCGGTCGGGGGCGCTGTCCACCAACTGCTCCAGACCGTTTAAACAGTTAAAGAGAAAATGCGGTCGAATTTGAGCCGAGAGCGCCTGCCACATCGCCTCTGCCTCTGCCACTTTCAGGTGCAATGCCTTTTCACGCTCCGCGTTCAGGGTTCGAAATAGCGCCAGAATCACGTAGGCCGAGATCACTGGGACCAGCGCGGCCAGTAACGGTCTGGATGCCAACAGACTCAGGGGCACACCTGAAAGAACAGAAATAATGGGCAGCGCAACCGCAGTGGACACTACAATAACCACAATGCGAACTGCAATAATGGTTACCAGACGGCATTTTGATGGCAGAGGAACAAGCCAGACCATCACGCTTGAACACACCGAGACAAAACAGGTGATCACCGCAGCATGCAGCAATATCAACGATACGGATGCGGTAAAGTTGGTGACAGCGATGATTGGGGTGACCAGCAGGCACAGTATCAGCGCGGTACCGGATTCGGCTTTGAATATCTGAAAAAAGGCGGTCTGCCTGTTCACTGAAACCATCCCATTGCTTCCGTCAGCTGTTCAAATCGCATGGTTTAAAATGTTACTGACATTGCGTGGGTTTGGCAAAGGCTAAAACGAAATCATCCGACAGCTCGGCATGGAGGGCATTTTCAATGGCCTGCATCCGCACAGTGGCAAGGGTCCTGTCCAACTCGCTGTATGGTGCGAAATGGGCGCCCTGCCGACTTTGGGTGCTCGATACCAGAGGTCTTGCCCGACAGGAAAAATCCAGTTGTTTAAAATTGATACTGGCGCCCGGCTGCGGACGGTGACCCTCAAAAAATCGCCACGTCACCGATTTGTGGGTTTGATTCCACACTATCTGCCATTTGGTGAGGGACGGAATTCGCGCGGCCTGCAGCAGCTTAAAAATGGCGGTTTGTGTCGGCAAAGAACCGTTGTTCAGGGCGCCGGCGACAATACCAAACCGGTTGTCACTGCCGTCATTTGAAAACAGCTTCTGCAACCAGGAGCGCTGCCGGAACTTTCGGTACTGCGCCAGGTCTTTATGGTACGCACGATTTGCCAGTACAGGCAAAGGCAGTTGCTTCCCCGATACCACCTGGATATTGTCCCCCTGCCCGGACACAATCGCGCTGTCCCCACTTTCATCACTGATAAAAAAATGAACCGGCAGGATTACCTGACCAAACCCGTTTTGGGCGGCAAACCGCTTTACCTCTTCGACTGTCTTGAATCTGTCCAGCACATATTGAACCCATTCCAGGGATATCAGTCTGTTCCCCCCAATCAGTCGCTGCCGAAAATCCAGCTGGTGCAGCGATTCGACCACCAGCCCCTTCTCGTTCATCCCGCTGACCGGAAACCCGGGCGCAAATGGGGTAAGTGACACACTGCCATATTGGGACACCCACTCAATCGGATGCGCATTGGTTTTCTGCGCCTGTATCCTTCTGGCGCCCCTCGGATTCACCGCCACAAGGCCGTCACCGATATACCAGTCAAAGTTCTTTGCCACCTGCCGGCCATCGCTGTTCTTCACCGAAAACACAGTGCAGCAATCCGCCTGACTACTGAAATAGAAGATAACTGAACCCAAAATCGCCATTGCGAGTGTCCGTTTCATAAAATGCCTCCATGGTATGAGTCAAATGCGCAAATAAAACGCTGTCCTCTTCAATGAACGCATCAGCATGGCATCTCACCACCGGTTCCCTCCAAACGGTCGATTTCGACTTCCAGACGGCAGACAGGGATTGTTTGTAAATCTGTAGTCAAGCAGCGTCACCAGTACCCACATTTGTGTCAGTGCTGCCACCTATGCTGTGAGAATTGTCAAAAAACAAATATTGTTTGGATCTTGAATTTGAGGAGAAAATCAAATGAAACGATTTGGATTGAGTCAATGCATCGCCCTTTTAATTTTTTTTTGCATTGCCTGCAGTGATGGGGGCAGTTCTGACCAGGAAAACACATCGCATACAGATTCGGACACAGATACAGAAACGGATAGCGACGCCAACAGCGATGCAGACACCGACAGTGATTCGGATAGTGACAGTGATTCTGACACTGACTCAGATTCGGACAGCGACAGCGATACGGATTCAGACGGTGATACAGACAGTGACAGCGACAGCGACAGTGACAGCGATTCCGACGGTGACTCAGATACGGATACAGACAGCGATACGGACGCTGACAGTGATACCGACACTGACAGTGACACTGATTCTGACTCGGATACCGACAGCGACAGCGACAGCGACGGTGATACGGATACCGGCCGTGATACGGAGACCGCTGACACATCCGAAACAGACGTTGACACGAGCGACTATGAAGCGACAGAACCGGATGCGCCCCACATTCACAGCCCGTCAATTGTTGGCTCGATTGCCGGCAGCCCCTTTCTCTTCACCGTCCCGGTTACTGGCAGCGAACCCATTGTGTTTGGCGCGCAGGACCTTCCTCAAGGGCTCACCCTGAACGCGGATACGGGCATCATCTCCGGCACGACACCCGCGGCCGGCGCCTATCCATTGCGGATCACGGCAACCAATGACGCGGGGTACAGCCGTCGCACCATCAACCTCATCGCCGGCGATACCCTGGCCATGACGCCGCCCATGGGGTGGAACAGTTACGATTCGTTTGGGGGAAGCGTGAACGAACAGGAGACCCTCGCCGCGGCAGAGGCCATGAAAACCTACCTTGCGCCCCATGGCTGGAACACAATGGTCATCGATTATCTCTGGTACGACAATGAGCAGGTCATCGACGCCAACGGCCGCTATCTGCCGTCCCCAGGCCGGTTTCCATCTTCTGCGGACGGCAAGGGCTTTAAACCGATTGCGGACCAGATACATGAAATGGGCCTCCTTTTTGGCATTCACATAATGCGAGGCATCCCACGAAAATCCGTGTCCGCCAATACGCCGATTGCCAATTCGTCATTCACCGCATCTGATGCCGCCAATACGGCTGATGCGTGCCCCTGGGACAATCACATGTGGGGCGTCCGGGGCGACACCGAAGCGGGCAAAGCCTGGTACGATTCGATTATCCGTCAGTACGCGGAGTGGGGCGTTGATTTTATCAAGGTGGATGACATGGTAAATCCGTACTCCGGCAATTTCGACTATCATGGCGCGGAAGTGAGCGCACTTCGCGATGCCATTAACAGGACCGGGCGCTCAATTGTGCTCAGTCTGTCACCAGGGCCGATGCAGACCCGGGATGTGACCGCGTTGAACACCGACGCCAACATGTGGCGAATGGTGAATGATTTCTGGGATACCAATGGTCTCAGTTCAATGGATCAGGAGTTTGAGGCGGCGTACAACTGGTCCATCACCAATGGCATCACCCAGGGTCACTGGCCCGATGCGGATATGCTGCCGCTGGGGTATCTTGGACCACGATGTCCCGCCCATGGCGCCGGTCAGAATGCACTTAGCCATGACCAGCAATACACGGTGATGACATTGTGGGCAATACTGCCATCCCCGCTGATGTTCGGTGGCAATCCCACCCACTTTGCCGATGACCCGTGGACTGTGGCGCTGCTCTCCAATGACGAGGTGATTGCGGTAAATCAGGACGCCGCCGGCAACCGTGCCAGACGGATTTTTCAGCAGGGCAGTACCGAAGTGTGGGCAAAGGATTTACTGGACGGCAGCGTTGCCGCAGCCATGTTCAACAGAGGTTTGTCCGAAGCGCAAATCACAGTATCCCTTGAGCAGCTCGGGGTATCCGGCACACCGACCGTACGGGATCTCTGGCAGCAGGAAGACCTGACCGCAATGACCGACCGCATCACCGCCAGTATCCCGCCGGCTGGTGCGGCCATGTACCGGGTAACGCCCCAGGCGAAATAACTGCGTAATACCGGAAAAATCACTCACCGCCGGGATGATAAAGGTCTATGCGGCCACCGCGATATGCCAGCTGCGTGGTTTCCTTTATTTCAAGATAAAAAACGATTTCGTTATCGGCATTGAGCTCAATCACAGTCGGGTTGCGCGGATTGTTTTCGACATCCACCATGTCAACCCCCGTGGACACAACCATCCGGTTACCGGTCACCGGCAGAACATCCACACCGGACTGATATGCGCCATAAAGCGCCGGCATATTCTCTCCGAAACGCCATATTTGCTTCACTGTCATTTCAGCTTCATCAATCTCGTATTCGATAATCTGGCTAAAGGGCGTTTCCGCCCGATCGTTGCTGCGATCTCCGGTTCTGTCGAACCACGATCCGTTATCGATGGAATCCGCGCCATCGTAGATAATGGATGCCTCGTTATTGAATGTGAGCAGCCGGATAATATTTTTTGCACGATACGTGATCACCAGACCGTGCTGACCGGAGGGCCAGAAGAAATCATCCGCATTGGGCGCGGGAAGACCAATATTGTTCTGCACATCCTCGCTGTACGGGACACCATCCGGGTCCACTGCAGTCAACAGATACGCGCGCGGATCGCGCTCCCCCAGTCCATTCCAGCCGGATTCATTCCACCCCATGTGGGGCGACAGTATCCACTTTAACTGCTTGCCCGCATTGGGGGTTGCCCCCAGAATGCCGCCCCGGGTCAGCGCGACAATGCCCTGGTGGCGGCCGGACATAATGACGGAATCATCATAGTTGTCGTAGCACAGTGTATTCAGGTGGAACCAATCCCCTTCCTGACCCAACCAGGTCGCCCGATTCACATCGAGGAATTCGCGCAGGTCCCAGTAATTCACAATTTTGCCGGTGCGGTTGTCGTATTCCACCGCGGCGTCCTGAACCGCTTCGACCGTCTCTCCTGCGTAGTTGATTATCACGCTGTTATGATCCGTGACACCTATAAGCGTGTTTCCGCCTGGCAATTCAACAGTGTCGTGATGGTGCACCAGGTTACTGGGCAGGGTGCGATTCACCAGCTTTTTCCCTAGCCAGTTGTGGTCGTCGAGTCGGCTAATGATGTTTCCATCGCTTCTGATGCGATGAATAGGCGGTCCCATCCATCGTATGTTTCCGTCATGATCGAAAACCTGATCATTGAGGTAGGTCCAGCCCGGTTCCATCTTTTCAGGATTGAGAACAGGAACAGTCACCAGCTCCCCTTCGCGCGACGAAAGAGGACCTGTGGAGATGGTTGCACGACCATTGAAATACATGGCTGGTGTTCGAATCTGGAACGCGACGTCATTGTCGTAGTCGGCATAAAGCCCGAGAATCGGAATGCCCACCTCGCCGGGTTCCACAATATCGCTCATATCAAAATTGGCTAAAAAAGCGTCTGACCGGGGATTGAGCACGGCGGCCAAATCAGATGCGCCGCCCTTTTTGCTCACGGTGACATGAATCTCAGTCACATCCGCAGGCTGTAATTCATTGTGATATGCCGAGATAATCGCGCACAGCGGCGCCCGGTTATAGGGATTACGAGTCACCCCCACATCACTCAATTCGATTTGTTCAATCGCGGACGTATCCACTGGCACAACTCCCGTCCCCGCCTCAGAATCAACGGTTTCGGTATCCAGCCAATCGCCTTTTGCGGCTGGCGAAGTGCCATTTGACCCAACACATCCCCAACACAGCGCCCATAGGCAAAACGACGTTATTTTAAAAATTCTGCAAGTCATCTGACAATCATCTGATACGGGTAATACCCGGTTTATCCTGTCGGCGCTATAACCTGAATCCCCTGTTTTGTTAATGTCGAACCAACAGCCGGCTATGGCGCTGCAGTCAATAAATCAAGTTCACATTGCCTTTTATACCCAAACTCCTGTACAGCAACACATGGATTCATGGGCGATTTTCCCTTTGGAATCGTCTTTGGCGCCAGTTGAAACCGGAGCCGTGCGTCCCAACCCTGGCGCAGGGCGGTTTGTGTGAAAGAATGTCAGAAACGCAAAACAAACACGATGCTGAAAAATCAATCGCGGTGGACGCTGAACATGATCGTGTGCGGCTGGACAAATCGGTCAAAGATTTATTTGATGTCCCATGGTCCATAGCGCGCACCTGGATTGAGAGCGGAAAAATTTCGGTCGACACAACGGTGGTCACCGCTCTTGACGCACTGGTGACACAGGGCGCCACCCTTTATTTTTCTCCCAATGCCAAACGTCCCTATTCCCAGGGGCAGTTCAATCCAAAGTGCATCGTGTATACAGACTCCCACCTGATTGTGGCATATAAACCCGCGGACATTCTCACGGTCCCATATGAAGAGGGCGACAAAAATACCTTTGACATGCAGCTTCGGGGATATCTCACCAAAAATCGCCCAAAAAATGCAAAAAGAAAAGGGGCTATGGCCCCCCTGATGGTGGTGCACCGTCTCGACAAGCTCACCAGTGGATTGCTGGTATTTCCCAGAACCCTTGAAGCCAAGGAAGGGCTTTCGGTACAGTTTAGAGAGCACAGCGTTGTTCGTCACTATCTGGCCCTGGTCCACGGACTGGCTAAATCAAAAACCATCAAAACGCACATTATGCAGGACCGAGGCGACGGCATTCGGGGATCCTGCGAAACGTCTCCCCATGCAAAGGTGCGCCGCAGTCAGCAGGGTCAGCTAGCCATCACCCATGTGGCGGTTGTCGAGCTGCTTAAAAATGCCTCACTTGTGAAGTGCGTGCTTGAAACCGGCAGAACCAACCAGATTCGCATACACATGGCAGAGCAGGGACACCCGCTAATCGGAGAACGAACCTACATGCGAAACTACAAAGGCAAGGAAATCGATTCTCTGCGGCTGATGCTCCATGCGGCAGAACTGGGATTCACGCATCCCATCACCGGAAAAACCCTGCATTTCACTGCACCGCCCCCCCCTCACTTCGAACAGATGTATCAGCAATTGAAAATAACGCCTGTAACGAGTCCGCGCTAAACGACACGCACCAGCACCAATACCAGGTCAGCGCCACGAATCAACCCCTTCCCGGCCTTCCCCCGGGGGTCGTTTTGACTTTGGGGGAAGGTGTGGCGAAACACAGGACGTCCAGGTCGGACTGCAATCATGACGGAATTGAATAGCGCCGCTGATTCCCTCCCCCATCGAAACTGTCATCCACCGGGGGAGGGCAAGGGTGGGGGTACGCGCTGAAAGGCTTCCAACTGTCCCCGTCCAACCGACAACGCCCCCGCTCTCGACTGTCCCGCAGTCCCCGGCTCCACGAATCACCACCCCCATGTCACTGGCATGTGATTGCCAACGCATTGGCGATAATTTCCCGATAAGTGCGTCTTGGTGAAAAATGTTCAATTCGATTCAAAATCTTATTCATTCCTCCTTTCCCAGCATATTTTTTTGTTGTATAATTGTGTAATATTTAAGAAATAGTGAAAACTATTTCGCTGAACGCTCAAGGATACTTCGCTCTCATGTACAACCACTCTCCCCGCACCAGTCCACCAGTAACAATACTATTATTCGGAACCCCATTGAGAACTGGGGTTGGCACAGGTTTCAAGAGACCATTGGTTGAAAGACATAAAAGGATGGATGTCACATCCAGCACTTCGCCAGTTGGGTGGTTTTTTGGTTAATTTTCAGCAGGCAAAGCCATATGGCCCGGAATACCGCATCGGACGACGGCCGTTAGGCTGGATGCTGATGTGTACCATGGTATGCTTGATTTACCTTCCGGGCACCGCCACCGCCCAACACAAACTGCCCGCCGCGCTTGAAATTACCGTTATCGGCAAAATGTTGGGGTACGATCAGAACCTCTCAAAAAAAACCACCGAAACAGGCACCGTTCCGTTGGCCCTGTTGTACAACGCCAAAAAGAAAAACTCTGAACAACAGGCAGACGAAATCATCACCGCCATCAGGAAGCTGGGAAAACAAAAAATTATCAGCGGTAAAACCCTCCAACCGTTTAAAGTGGCTTATCAAACCGCCGAACAGGCACAAAAGGCCATTACGTCCCAGAAAGCAACGCTCGTTTATGTATGCGAGGGGATGGATGATCGACTCGAAGAAATCGTGAAATTCAGCCACAACACCGGAATACTCACCATTGGCGCCAATCCGTCGTATATAGACGCGGGCATTTCAATCGGTGTGTTTCTGAATGGCAATAAACCCCAAATGGTTGTCAACCTTGCTGCCAGCCGCGCCGAAGGCTGCAATTTCTCAGCCGCACTTCTTAAGCTCGCCTCAGTGATTCGATAAAACGAAACCACGCAAAATTGAGCCTGCGACTGTCGCAAAAAGCCAACGATGCCGATAGCGACCAACAGGACAGTCAGATCATTTTGGGATAGGGGGGCTAACTGACTTGAATTTCTTCGCGCGGATGCGACAGCCTGTCCCTGCCAGCAGCAGACAAATTACCGTGCTGACGGGCGTAAACGGGCAATGGGCCTTATACCCCAAAAGCGATACCTTTTCCACGGATGCCTGGGGAATCAGTGTCGAAATTGCCGCCAGCACACAAATAACAGTGAAAACCAGTAAAAACGTATACATCGGTTGTTTTTTCATTTTCCTCTCCCTGTGATCGTCCCATTATCATATCGAAATCGGAATATTTTGAAAATCAATTATCGGTATCCGCAGGGGCTATCGCGTTGTTCCTGTCATTTTTCCGTCTGGAAACACAATGAGTCACAATCCAAACCGGTTTAACGACTTAATTTTAAAAAATGGAAGAGCGGCTTTAATCGCCTTTGGAAAAGGAACACAGACTGCGCAATTTACAGACGCACACAGTCGTTACAGTTTTAAGTCCTTTTTCACCCGGGACAAAACTACCAAGTGATTCTGTTCCTCGCGGAGAATCACGTCGACCACTTCCTTGTGGGCGCCGCCCAAGGCGTCGCCAATATCTCTTTGAATGGTCAACTGCTCTTTTTCGAATTCAATGGCCAGATTTATCAGTTCCGAATCATCTGCGGTCTTTTCGATGCGCTCAAATGCATTGCTGTCGCCGCCTTCGGCGCAGAGGGCATCGAGGTACTCGGCGTATTCGTCCGGATAGGCGCCGCTTGGGGGATTTTCATTGAGGGCGGCAATCATTTTTTCGAATTTAATGGCATGAACCTTTTCGGTTTCGGACAAATTGTTAAACACTGTCTTCAGTTTCTCATCCGATGCCTTGTTCGCCATTGCCTTATACAGTTCGACCCCGCTTCGTTCATCGGCGAGGGCCACTTCAACAAGTCGTTTGATGTCAAATTGTGTTGTCATAATTCACTCCTTCTCAATTACCGAACCAATTTGCTGCCTGACCAATCGTAACCACGCACGATGTGATGGCAACTGACCCCTACCATTTTAATAAAGAAATTTTGTCGCGATTTCGCCATCATGCAGTCGTTCTGCAGAGCATTCTGAACCCGCAGGACCATGGGATTGTACGGATGAACCAGACTATTTTTGGGTCTGCTGCCAGTAGGCGAGGTCCTGGGAGTTGTAACAGCGCACCTGATTGTAATCCATTTCGAGCTGTTCGAGCCAGTCGTTGACGCTGGGTTCGATTTTCCAGTAAAACCGTCGCTCAGGGGGGTTAACCAGCGTAACGGCGCCACTGGAACTGATAGTGAACCGAATATCCAGACATTCGTCCTTATCTCGCTGCATGGGGTGTTTTGAGTTTGATGAACCGAAACGACGATTTTTGCATTTCCGTGCATCAATCAGTTTTGAATCCGGTGATTGCGCCACAACAAACCAGCCGTTTTGCGCCAACACCGCATTCAGCGCCAGATAACTAATCATTCCCCGGTCATCCCCCGCCGGCTTCTGGCAAGGTACCAGGCGTTTGGGATCGCTGGAATTCAATACCGGCCCTTCGTACGGGCCACATCCTGCATAAAATAATGTAATAATCAGAATCAGAAGAGTTGCCGTTCGCATTTTGGTCTCCTTTTGCGGGCACATGCTACCAGATATTGTGCACATTCCCAATAGAGCATCGTGACATAACATGAAATTGAGCAGAATCAAAATGCTTTGAACAGGGACTGTGGCACTCCTGAAACAGGGGATTCCGATGGTTGCGTTTCACGGCGGTTGTTGTTAGACAATCTTTTCATGACTCTGAGGAATCGCATCATTCTGCCCGTGCTGACGGCGCTTACAATTTGTTCGACGCTGGCCATCTCTGAGCCCAGGTGGCCCTGGCGACGACGGGTAAACCCCAATGTGGAAACGTTTCATGTGACGGCGCACAAAAAAACGCCGATTGAGCTGTGGCCCAATGAGCCCCCCTGCCCTGCGGATGTGACGCCGGAGCGGTTTGCCGCGGCACTGAAAATCCTCTGCGATACCACAACTGAGCGGGCCAATCGATACACCGCGTGGGTTCTCCAGAGCGCCGGGCAGTTTGACCTCGACCCGTTTGTGCTGGCGGCGCTGATATACGACCAATCGAACTGCCGTCCGGTATCATATAAGCGATACCAAAAGCGTGGACTGTACAGTCTGACCCATTTCTACCCGACCATGCATCTGGCATCGGTAAAAAAAGACAGTTATCGATATTACATAAAGGATGACGGGGGCTGGCGCGAAAAGACCCTGCCGCTTACCACACCTTTGAACCGCTGGAAAGCGGCCAATCCAAGGGACAACGTGTACCTGGCCGCTGCCACCCTTGCCGTATTCAGGGAACAGTTTCCCATGCTGCAAAAAGAGTTCAAATGGTCCCCGTACCGTCACTACGTATCGAACTGGATTTTTGGCGACTGGGTAAAAAACCCAGAACCTGAGAATCGAATACTGACCGCACGACGTCGACTCATCGAATACTTTCAAGCCACGCCTCCCATGCCGATTGGAAACTACAATGGCACCCCACTGTTTTCGCCACTCGATGGCATTCCCAGACTGGTGATTGACTATTTTCAAAACCGACGGGGCAACAAATCCGGATTTGGCCATCGGGGCATCGACATTGATGGCGCCATTGGTGAGCCGGTCCGAGCGGTGGCGGACGGTCAGGTGGTGTTTATGGGAATGGACAAGCCCGGCGGCGGTGAACACGAGGAATTGTCACCGGAAGCGGCGTCCGCCCTGACCGAAGCGGAGATTCCCCAGGGAGGCGGATTGTACGTGTCCATCAACCATGGAAACGACTTTGGAACAATTTACATGCATCTTGATTCATACTGCGTCACGCGATACCAGAAGGTAAAAGCCGGTGACATCATTGGTACTCTGGGGCAAAGCGGCTCCAAACAATCCGGTCCCCACCTGCATCTGGAATTCCGACAGGAGGAGCAGCGTGTCAATCCCGCCGAATACCTGAACAGTGTTCTGGTCAATCCATACAAACATCTGCCGCGTCGAATCAAACGAAGAAAAGCAAACGAAACTTCCAGCCAAACAGTAACGCATTGACATGGAATCAACGAGGTACCGTTCGTCATCTCCGCGCAGGCGGAGATCCAGTCTTGTGCGATCTGGATTA
>JAFGWT010000239.1 GCA_016937015.1 Deltaproteobacteria bacterium
CGCTTCATCCTCCACGACCAGTACGGTTTCACCGCCGCCGGTCGCTCCGTCCGCGGCATTGGCGGCTGTCAATCCGAGCGCTTCCTGCGCCTGCGCCGGCGCCGTGGGCACTTCGGGCACCTCACTGGCGGCGGGCAATATTATTTTAAACGTACTGCCCTCACCCGGTATGGAGGTCACTGCCAGCTGACCGCCCATCTGACTCACTGAACCGTATGCGGTGGCCAGCCCCAGCCCGGTGCCCTTTCCCTGGGCCTTGGGGGTATAGAAGGGTTCAAAAATACGGTTCTGGACTTCCGGCGGCATTCCCACCCCGTTGTCGTTCACCGAGAGAAATACCCAGCCCTTGTCGGGGAAATCAGTGTCTTTGGAATTCGATTCTGCCAAACCGGTCTCAATGGTTACCGCCCCGTCGTTTTGACCCTTTTCCTGAATTGCATCCCGTGCATTCACCACCAGATTTATCAGTACCCCTTCGAGCCGATTCACATCCGCTTCGATGGGCAATACCCCGTTCAAAGGGCGATACCGCAGGTCAATGCCCTCGCCGACCATCCTTGCAAGCATGCGCGTGGCGTTTGACACAAGTGCGTTTAAATCGACTACCCGCGTTTGGAAGGTCTGCTTTCGGCTGAACGCCAGCAACTGGGAGGTCAGCTCAACCGCCCGTTTGCCGGAATCCCGAATATCCCGCATGTCCTCAAGCAAGTCAGGGTCGGTCAGTTCCTTTTCAACCAGTTCACTGCAGCCCATAATGGTGGTGAGCAGGTTGTTAAAATCATGGGCGATGCCTCCGGCCAGCTGGCCAATGGCTTCCATCTTCTGCGCCTGATACAGTTGCTCTTCGAGCGCCCGCCGCTGCTGTTCGGATTTCTGTCTGGCAAGCCACTGGGTTGACAGATCGCGCGCCAGCCGCAACAGTGAGTGGCACAGAAACCAGCCAATGATACCCGCGAGCAAGATATAGGTGGCGCGCTGCACCATGTTCGCCAGCGCAAGTGAGGGCAACTGCGTCATTAACACCGGATCGATGCGGTCATAAAGTGCGGCGTACAAAACCAGTACCTGCACCGCACCGAGTGCCCCCGCAAACAGTACCAGCAAAGGCCGCAATCGAAGGGCGCTCACCAGCACAGCGAGTCCGTATAGCATTACCGGGGCGCTGGTCAGCGCGTATGCGGGTCCAATTCGCACTGCATCCATGAGGGCAATGGCAGTGGGAATGGAAACCTCGATAACCGCCCCCATCCAGTTTAGCCAGGAGCGATACCGTCCTTTAGCCAACAGAGCGAGTACGATGGCGCCGTAGATGCCCACAACAACGAGGATACTGAGCATCCCCAGTCCCAGCCAGAAATCGAGCAGGGTCATAATGCCAAACGGGAAAGGCAGGCTGAGGGCACAGGCAATCAGGGTCACCCGGGCGACGCCTTTAACCCCGCGAAGCTGCTGCTCCTTAATCAACTGTTCTTCAGGGGTATCGGATGCATCTGACGTGGCGGCTGCCCCGTCCCTGTGCCGTTCATCCACGCTTTCCTGCGACTCCGGATGCAGCCGGTTTCCCCCCTGAACTGTGTATTCTCCTGGCACTTTAACCCCTTTTTGGAAACCGGAACCGATTCAATTGACCAAACTTCCTGCGTGCAGTGCTGGTTACAGTACGGCAAGATATTCTCACTTGAATGAAAACACAGTACAACCCCAATAATGCTTTTTTTCCAGAGGTCGCCGATAGTCCAGCCTTTATCCGGCACAATATCCGGCATAATATCCGGCACACTTGTTCTGGGAACTGATTTCCCTGAGAAAAGCGCAGTTATCAGGGGTCGCCCCTGCGCCTCGATGAAAATCTTTGCCCATTTAGCTTTGCAACGGCGCATTAACAAACCCAAATTTCGATATTAGGTGTACTGTATCAGCATATCAGGGAAAACGTGCATGATTGGCTCGGAATGGTCCGTACCAGTGATGCGGCGACAGGGAAGGCGGTTTCCACAACGTGCCTGGATACGGGCGGACGTTGATTTATCCGGTTTGCCATTGGCCCAAAAGCCTCCCTGCCCACCTGACAACCCCATGCTCACAAGGAGATCTCACATGCAAAATGGACAAAAAAACCGATTCATTTTCACCCTCTTGTTGCTGGCGGCGCTTTTCGCTGTACCCAACCTGTCAGCAGCCGACGCATGCATGCCCTGCGAAAGCCTGCTGACCGTTGATTTCGGCGCGGACGTTACCATTATGTCGGCGGCACTGAAATCTGAAATCGAAGCATTTGACCCGACGTTTGGTCCAATTGTGATACCCACCCCCCCGTACTGCGATGTCCGTGGGGTGATTGCTCCCGCGCAGGGATTCAATGTCAAACTGCCCATCGGCCCAGTCTGGAACAACCGGCTGTATGTGGTGGGCAACGGGGTGGCCGCCGGTTCGATTTCTGAACTGGAGATGATACCGGGACTCATGCAGGGATTTGCCACTGCGGGCACGGACACCGGCCACCAGGGAGATATGCTGGACTGGTCGTTTGGCTACAATCCACCGGACAACAGCAATCCCGATGCGGCTGAAAAGCTCATTGATTACTGTGAGGAATCCATCCACGAGACCACTGTCTTGTCAAAAACAATTATTGATACGTTCTACTGCACCGCGCCAGCATATTCCTACTACGTGGGATGTTCCACCGGCGGTCGGCAGGGACTGATGGAAGCCCAGGTGTATCCCGAGGATTTCGATGGCATTCTGGTGGGCGCGCTGGTGCACAAGCTGGCCGAAATTCAGATGCGCGGTCTCTTTGAGGGATTGCTGGCCCTCGGGCCCGGCGCTGTCGATGTGGTCAAACTGCCCCTGCTCGCGGCGGCGGTGATGGACAAATGCGACAGCATCGATGGTCTGGTGGATGGTCTGATAGACAATCCGACGCTGTGCGATTTCGACGCCAGAATCGGTCTCCCGGCCTGCGTTGACGATGTTGACGGCATGGATTGTTTCACCGTTGCTCAAAGAGAAACCATCCATGCCCTTTACGACGGCCCGCGCAATTCGGCGGGCGAACTGCTCACTCCCGGCGAAGCGTTCGGCTCAGAAGCCATCGATCCCCTCACCATGGGCAGTGGCTGGATTCCCTGGGTGGTGTGGCCCGGTGGCCCTTACAACAGCCTTTCCGCACTCGTTGGGATTGGCGCGGTTCAGTACATCGGTCTCGACCCGGCCCCGGGGCCTTTTTACAACTTTACCACATTCAATTTCGATACCGACTGGCCCAACGTGATGGACAACCTGGGCGCGGTATGCAATGCCGACGACCCCGACCTCTCCGCTTTCCACGCCGCCGGCGGCAAGCTGATTCACTACGACGGCTGGGCAGACCCGGTCACCGGCCCCCACCAGTCGTACGAGTATTTTAAAGACGTTTTGGCCACCATGGGTGAGGCACAGGTGGATGATTTTTACAAACTGTACATGATTCCCGGTATGGCCCACTGCGGCGGTGGTACAGGATGCTACGACACCAACGCGCTCTTCGCCGCACTTATGGGCTGGGTTGAAGCGGGCATCGAACCGAATTCGTACACCGGCACCCGGGCCGATGGCCAACGCACCCGCCCCATGTGCCCACACCCCAAAGTCGCCAGGTACCTCGGCGCCGGCAGCATAGACGATGCGGCCAGTTTCACCTGTGTCAAACCGGTTGCGGCAAAAGTCAAAGTCAATCCCTGTACCATTGATCTGAGTGAGGCCGACAACATCGTTGTAAAAATGACAACCACTCACGGATTCTCAACCCGAGGATGGAACGTTGTGGCCGTTGTGGCCCAGGGCGCCCTGGCCGAACACGTGGTGAAGGTACCCACTGGCCGCAAAATCATCGCCCGGTTCAATGCCGCAGATCTCATCAATATATCCGCAGGAGGCAGGATGGCATTCACCGTTACTGCCATCCTCGAAAAAGACGGCGCACGGATTGCTCTCGAAGGCAGCGACATGGTTCGAGTGAAATAGTTTTCATCTCCACTTTTATCCCCCACACGCCGTTTAAATGAATCGCCGAAGACCTGAGAGTCGCGTGAATATACCCTGCTGAATCGCCAGCGCATCCTTTCGAATCGTTTCAAATGCGCCAATGCCAAGGGATGCACCCAATACCGTGACGCACAGGCCGCCGGGGACAGTTATGACAATGAAAAGGGCAACGGTGATTCGAATAGCGCGTCTCATTGCTCTTTGAACGAAAGAAACGGGACGGGTATTCCAGGCAAATGCGTCCAGGTGGATGCTTCTGATTAAATGCGCTCGATGGATTTGCCAAACGGACTGATGGCCAGATGGGCCATTTTCACATGCTGCACCGCAAACGGAATGCCAATCAGTGTTATGGCGCAAAGCAGCGCCAGCCCCAGATGAGTCAGCGCAATCCATACGCCCCCTAAAAGAATCCAAATGATATTAAAGAGCACCTGCAGACAGCCCCCCGCCGAGGAGGACTCCTTTGCCTCGGACCCAAAGGGCGCCAGCGCGAAAAATGCCAGCTTGAAACACTGAACGCCAAACGGAATCCCAATAATGGTCAGACACAGCAACATGCCGCTGAGCAGATACTCAACAAACAAAATAAGGCCGCCCCCCAATAGCGCCCACAGGAGATTCATAAAAAAACGCATGGTCTGCTCTTAAAATAATTTTTCGCAGAGTTCAAATGGAAACGTGGGTGCATCCGATTACATCACCGCGTTCGCAACCAGCTGTTTCATCTCTTTGTTGCCGTAGTACACAACCGGGTCCGTCTGAGTCGCCAGCTTTGTTTCAAGATGGGCCGCAAATGACTGCGCCAGGTCTTTTTGAGAAATGTTGCCCCAGCCTGTCGCATCGGGGATAAGGGCGGTGAACACCGTCATCCATTTGGGGGTATGGGCGTTGCCCACAATCATGCCGGGTTTGAACACCGCCAGTCTGGCAAATCCAGCGTCGCGCACTGTGATGAGCTTTTTACCCAGCACTCGCAAATACCTGACCCTGGAGGTTGCGCTCTCTTCACTGACCCCAACTGCGGTCAAGAGTAAAAAATTTTCTATCCCCGCCGCCTTGGCGCCGCGCGCAAATTGCCCGGCAAGCGTCACTTCCACCGCCATCATCTCCGCCTCGGTCATTCGGTTGGTGCCACTGCCAATCCCCAAACAGCTGATGGCCACATCGTGCCCAATGGCTGCGCTTTTAACCGCATCTTCAAACCCCGGCGCCACGGTATCGGCCACCACCTGCGTCACCTTTGGCATATTTTCAAACTCAGCCACTTTCCGGCGGCCAATCATCGTCAAGCCGTGGCAAGCATCACTGCCAATCAGCGCCCGGGCCACAGCGCCCCCCACCTGCCCGCTCCCACCAATAAGTATGCATTTCATGGCTATTCCTCCCTGGTTCGTTCCTCGTCCTGACAAAAGAGTAAACAGTACCGGCATCGTCAATTGCAACATAAGCCCGAAGAGCCGTTTATGGTAATGCAAATGGCATCTTTTGCGGTTAAATGCAACAACATGAGAAGCGACGGAAGGGGTAACCGCCAAACACAAACATGATTTAGGCGCTTTACGTATTGCAAACCATCATAGCGTCATTTATTTTTCGGACAAATTGGGCGACAATTATCAGCGGTTGATTTCAACAGTTGCACCTGCCATCATCGAGTGGGTGAATTGGCATGACGATTGTTCCTGAAAATTATGGAAAATTATAAATGAGGTTGAAATAAAATCGGCGTTTCAGAGATTGGGTTATCAATCCCCAAAGCGCAAAGGAGTATCCGACCATGGATTTGACCCGCTTAAGTTCCGTATGTATCGGCACCGCTGTGGCAATGGTCATAAACTTATGTACCACCGCGTGTTCTCTTTGGCCTGAAGAAAAATCGGAAACCACCGCCCCCGTTGTGAACGCTGACACACAGGTGGATTTGCGCCCCCCACAAAGCGCCGATTCGGCGGGCAGTAGGGCGGAATCGACGGCGTCGCCCGAAGTGAAAAAAATCAATCTGAACAAATACATTGTGTCTTACACCGGTACCCAGTCGTATCCGAAAAAATACCCGATTTCCCTTATGTTTGACAGTGATGCCGATACCGCATGGAATGCGAAATTTGACCCCGCACAGCCCCTGCCATGGATTGAAATTGTATTGGATAAACCCAGAAAAATAAGCCATATCAACATTACCGCCGGGTGGCACCGGATAAACAGGAAGGGGGAAAATCTGGCTCACATGAATGGGAGCATCAAAATGTTTGATGTGCTGCTGGATGGCAAACAGGTGCTGGCTCAGGCTGCGCAGAAACAAACCCTGCTAATCAATACCCACTACATTGGTGAGGAAGCCAAAGTCATTCGGCTGGCGTTTAAAGAAATCTGGCCTGGGGAGCGCTGGAATGACATCGCGATTTCGGATTTGATTGTGTTTGGTGATAAAACGGAATAAGCCCATCTTTAAAGGCCCCCTGCTCAGGCGGGCTGCATAAAACCGATTTCGATGCCCACGTGAGTGGTTTTAAAAAGATATTTTTGTACCATTTTCCCGTTTGCCGGCTCAAAACAGCCTGTATCCCGACTGACAGATGAAATGAAAGACAGGTGGCATGAAAGGCAATTTAGGCGGCCGGTCCAGGCAAGATGCAATATTCCGCAATCCGGCGCCTTTTCATGAATTGACAGGCTTAATCCAATCCCAAAGGAGTTCGGCATGAATTTATTTTCCATTATCTTATTATTCTTTTTAAGCATACTTGCAGTGCATTGCAGTGGCGCCCCCGCAGTAGATACAAATGACGACGGGTCTGCGTCTGACAGCGGCGACAGCAGTGATGGCGATGCGGATACAGACACAGACGGAGATTCGGACACTGACACCGATACGGACACGGATACCGACACTGATACCGACACAGACACGGACACGGATACAGACACGGACGTCGATACGGATCCGGACAGCGATACGGACCCGGCTGCCGATACCGATACGGACACGGACACGGATACGGACACGGATACGGATACGGATGCGGATACGGATACGGATACGGATAGTGACACAGATGTGGATTCCGATACCGGCGAAGACAGCGATACGACATGTCCATTTGAATGTGTCTCTGCATGGCAGGGATGCGACGGGGTTGAGGCTGCTGATTACCAGTGTGCCAATACGCGGCAGATCTGCTGCGATCCCGGCGCCACGGATGGAGACGCCGATACCGACACTGATGCGGATACCGACACTGATACCGACACTGATACCGACACTGATACCGATACTGATACCGACACCGATTCAGATACGGACAGTGACAGTGACCCGGATGAGGGATGTACCCCCCCTGGTGATATCTCCCCGCTGTTCAGCTTTTTCGTCACCAGTTGGGAGGGAATGGCGGACTCGTCCGGCAGCACCAATGGCTTTGGTGGTGATTTGGGGGGACTTGACGGGGCGGATGAGATTTGCAGGATAGCGGCGAGCAGGGTCTGCTACGGCAACCGCAACTGGCGTGCCTTCCTTAGCACCAGCTCGGTGGATGCCATCGACCGCATCGGCAATGGTCCATGGCACGACTACCACGGAGACCTGCTTGCCAATGATGTTTCCGGGCTCGCCAACAACGTCCGACCGGCGGGGGGAAATCATCAAACCTACATGGTTGACGAGCTGGGCCGAATACACGATGGTGCGTCTCTGGATGCGGACGGCAACGGACAGGCAGATGATGATCACGATGTGCTCACAGGCTCGAACGCGGATGGCCGCTTTTCCGGCACGTCGTGCGATGATTGGACCAGCACAACAGCCGACTCTGCCATGCTGGGACACCTGTGGCCGCGCGGTTCTGGCGACCGTGTCAGCGCGGAAAACTGGATAAACGGCCATGGCAACAGCCGTGGATGTGCCGCCGGCATCGACCAATCCATGGGCGGTGGCGAATCGGGCACTGTTGGCAGCGGTGGCGGATATGGCGCCATCTACTGCTTCGTTGAGAACTGACCTCGCTGATTTGAAGAGACACGTCCCCAAACCACAGCGCCACGCCACCGTTGCCGATAAAGACAATTCAGACGTGAGTGCAAACATAATAATGGTTTCTTTGGATTCATTTTAACGAAGCGTCTCCAAAACGGCATGTAATGCCTGCTGATGGTTCATGGCAGTCGAATCAATGATGTAATCCGCGTATTTCAGATAAAGTGGCCGGCGCTCGTCAAACAGATCACGGAGGGATTGATTGGGCGACCGGGCCACTCCCCGCTGGTCGAGGTCCCCAATTCTGTGGGATACCACTTCGTAGGCGATATCTAAAAAAATGACAGGTCCGCCGGCTTTCAGATGGGTCATCGCCTGCTCACTGTATACGGCACTGCCTCCGGTGGCGATAACAGTTCGGCATACATGCAGTTGCAAAATGCTGCGCTCCTCAGCCGCTCGAAGGGCGGATACGCCGTCGTGAATCAAAATATCACAGAGGCGTCGTCCCTCGCGCTCCTGGATGAGTAAATCCGTATCAATAAATCCACGTCCCGTTTCCTTGGCAAGCAACACCCCAAGGGTGCTCTTCCCCGCCGCGGGCATGCCTGTTAAAATCAAATTCTGTTCACTGTTTGTATCGTACATTCCGCCCGTATAACAGAATCATGCTGTGTGAACAACTCTCGCTGTCGTGCACGGGTGATCGAGCTCAAAATTTATTTGTCTGCCCTCTTCGGTAACTGCAGGGCCACGGGGACTTCCACACGTCACAACAACGGTTTGGGGGCTTTACCTGTCGCTGCTCACTCCTTAATTCGAGGCTGCGTTTCCAATCAAACAATACAAAGAACTTCAGTTCGACGCACAGTACTGTGCAGAGCTATCATTGGGCAATGCCTGGTTTGCAGGTGCCGCTCGCTGCGTCAAACGCGTCGTCCTGAAGGTTGTCGGCAATTTGATGTTTGTTGGGCAAAACGCCTGTCTGTTTAAATATATGACAGATATCGGTGTAGGGTAATTGCTCGTTTCCCTTAATGTTGAGTCCTCTGGTCACTGTTGTCAGTGACAGCAGCTCGCGAATGCTTTTAAGCTGTGGATTGTTCCGGATGGATACGCTGATACCCATTTCCGTGCCGCGGTGATCCGGGGTGACTGCCACCAGATTCTGGAGACCATCGAGGGTTGGCAGGGCAGGATTTTCCGCGATGTCAAGACGGTTACCGACCATTCGCACATTCCCAAGGGCCTTGATGGAAACCAGCCTGTCGTTTTTTTGAATCGCCAGTCGTCCTTCAATTTTCGTAAACCGCGCGATGCCAGGTATCTCTGTCAACGCATCATTGCCGATAATTTCAAAATTGTTTATTTTGCCGCGAAGATTATTGAGACCGTGCAGCACTCTGATACGAGGATTTGCCATCACCAGATAATCGCCGTTCAGCACCCGAAGACTTTGAAGTGCCGTTGTGTCTTCAAGCGCTTCATTGTCCTGAATTTTCAGACCGAAACTTTCAATCCGTGTTAATCCATTCAACCCGTTGAGGGTTTTCAATTTCTCACATTGATTGATTATAACCCCGGCTTTGCTAGTGGTAATGCCTCTTAGTGCGGCAATGTTCGCCAGCAATGCGTGATGAAAAACGTATATGCCGCCCACGGTTGAACGAATACCGCGCAACCCGTTCAGATGGACGAGCCGGTTGTTGTTTTTAAGATAGATGCTGCCCCCAATGGCGTGAATATTTTGAAGGTCGTCGATGTTTTCCAAATGGTCATTTTGCACCAGTCGCAAATCGCCGTCGATGTGGGTCACATTGTTGAGTCCGTCCAGATTTTCAATCAGAGGATTCTCTTCAAGTGCTACAGAACCACCTATCTTCGTTAAATGCCTGAGCGGCTTAAGTGATTTTATTCTGTCGCATTTTTTGATGGTCAAATCGCCATCCATAACGCGAATGTTGCCTGCGCCTTCAATACCTTCAATGCGTGGCAATTGGGTCAAATGAAGTCCGGCGCCAATTGACGCGACGCCCAGCAGACCATTGATGTTCGTGAGTTCTTTGCAGTTGTGTAAAATGATTCTTCCCGCCTGTTTCAGGTGCTTCAGGTGGTCTATGTTCTGCAGTGCGTTGAGCTGATACAGTCCCAGAACGTCGGTAACGGCATTAATTCCCAGAAGACCATCCAGATTTCGCAGCTGCGGCAGATTTTCAATCTGCAATGCGGTCACTGTCCCACCGAGCGCAAAGAGCCCCTTTACCGATTCCATCCGTTCATTATTTAACAGTAGAATCCGTCCCTTTACTGATGACACATTGCTTAGGAAACCAAGATCTTTGAGTTGTTGCATTTCCAGAATCTTCAAATTGCCATTGATGCGATTCAATCGGCCAAGGGCACTGCAATCGCGCAAAGACGGGTTTGCACCCAGCAGCAGGTCCCCATCAATCTGTGTAATGTTATTGAGCCCGGCAATCGCTTTCAGCGATTGGTTGTCTTGAATGATCAGATCGCCCTGCACGTGCTGCACATTCATGAATGCGTTCAACTCTGACAGCAGCGCATTATGGCGAATGCGAATCCCTGCAGTCGCGTTCTCAATACCTTCAAGTCCCCCAAGGTTCGCTAACCTGGGATTCCAGTCCACGAGCAAGTCGCCCCTCACCGTAGCAACATTGCGCAGTGCATTCAGATTCTGCAATCCGGCGTTGTTAAACAGATGCAACTCGCCATGGACTGCGTTGAGTGTTTGGAGGCCATCCAGATTTTCAAGGACGGCGGTATCCGCAATGACTATATCTCCGCCAATGGCTGCCAGACTGGCAAGTGGCTTCAATGACTTGAGCCGATTGTTTTTTCCCTCAATGTAAAGCCCTCCACCAATTGTTTTAAGTGCGGAAAATCCGCCAATGTCTGCAAGCGCGGTATTGCTCTCCACAATCAGATGACCGCCAATCTCAGAAAGAAGCGGCAGGGAAACCGCTGTGAGTCTGTCATTGCCAGTCAGTCTGATGTCGCCGGTGACAAACGTGAGCTTCGCAAGCGCCAGACGTTTTTTCTTCACATTGGAAATGACAAGTGATCCGTTAATACAGGTGAGGCGCTGCACGTCAGCGAAATTTTTCATGTCGTCCGAAATTGTAACATTCCCCTGATGGCAATATGCTGTATTGAAGCGGGTGTTATCCTGGTGTTTTTCTGGACACAGGGGCGCAACCTGGTAAGCTGGCACATATTCGCCAGCCATGCGGATGGCAGCGTTGTAATAATGATTGGGGTACAGCGTATCGGGAATCTCATTTCCGTTCCACCCAGCATACCAGTCCCCCTCTGCTTTACGGATGTCTTTGCGGATGGTGGCGGTACAACCGCCCATGGCACGGGCGCACATTACCGCGTGAGAAATATCTGTGACTTTCATTGGTGACTCACACTGGTTTGCAATGGATTGGGCAATTTTTTGAGGCTCAAGTGAAAATGTGGCGTCCCCATCAAACGTCATGGGATAATAAATGCTGTCAATCACCGTACAGTCTTCCGGACCGGTATTTTCGTAATATTCTTCATCAAACTCCTGACACTGCGCAGATACTGAAAACTGATCACAAATCAAAGGCTCAAATTTGCCATCGCGGTCGGTTTCGCCAAACAGTGTGTCGCAGGTGCCTCTGTAGCTGCCGTCAGTAAAGGGCGCCATGGCTGCAAGCGTTCCGCCGCTGGACGTCAGCGCCCAAACCCTTGTGCCGCGAATGTTGTCCTTCGTTTTCCATACAACCTCCTCGTATCCGTCGTCATCGAGGTCCTGAATCATCACCTGGTTGGTGGCGAGGTTTTCCGGTTCGCTCTCAAACACTTTGAACCTGGATATGTTGCCATCAACATCTGCGTAGGCCAGCGCGTATCCCCATGTATCAAAGGGCACAATTGCCCAGCACCCGTTTTTTCCCTTCTCGGGCTCTCCCACGTACCAGTGGTGCCATTTCCACTCGGTTCCTGTTTTGGGAGGCACAAAATAAGTCGGCAGATAAAACAGCTGCACCATGGAATGCTTTCCGTCAAAAAACTCATTTTCACTGTATCCAAGACTCCGCAGTGCCGCGGTCAGGGATGCACGCCGTGGTGTTTTGAGCGCTTCTTTTTTTTGTCTGTACTCTCTTACCAATGCCTGGCAGGATGTCAGCGCGTTCGGCGATGCCAGCGCATCAATTTGAAATGCTGTTTCGTTTTCCAGTTCGTCCGTTTCGTCATCAGTCGTTTCCGCTTCCGTTTCAAAATCTGCGGTGTCTGTGTCGCTCCTGTCAGTGTCGCCGCGCTGAAAAGAAACGGCCGCTGTTTTAGCCGGCGGGTTATCCACTCTGTTGCATGACGGGTTGAATAAAAACGAAACAAAAATAACTATGTGTGGACACCACAACTGTAGCCGCATTATCGAATATCCTCCAAATAGGCAAAGGGTAAATGGTTTGAAATTTATCCACTACTGTCCAAAACAATTCCAGTCTGAAATATTATTTTTACTGTAGCAGATTTTCAGCTTTGAAAATGCCCTAAATCCGGTTGAGCACGGGGTATCGAGTTCTGACGCTCCGTCATTTCCGCGTAGAAGGCTGTCGCGAAAGTTCATAGCAGGTTTATCAGTGCCGTCATTCCCAACTTGATTGGGAATCCAGACTGTGCATTTACTGGGTCCCCGCCTACGCGGGGACGA
>JAFGWT010000240.1 GCA_016937015.1 Deltaproteobacteria bacterium
GCCGTGTGTGGGCAATCGGGAATATGATTTGCTGGCAAAGGAGGAGATGCTGACCCAGCTGAAATGGGCATCGGATCAGGGAATTGCCGCGGTCACGGTGGCAGGGGCCTTTCTGATGGAACTGGTGGCCCACCATTTGCCCCACTTAAAAGTGATTGTGTCATCGAGCGCCTTTGTGGACAGCCTCGAAAAGACCCGGCAGTTTGCAACCCTTGGGGCCGATGCCGTGACCCTGCATCCCGACGCCAACAGGTCGATGCCCCTGTTGCGCCAGCTAAGGGACAGTTCTCCCTGTCGGATTCGTCTGGTAGTCAATTCGGGCTGCGCGTTTCAGTGTGTCCACGGACAGTTTCACGCGCTGGCCAATGGCCATTTTGCCGCTGACGCGCCCCCGGCTGATGCGTGGCCCGGAGACGATGAAAAAGAGACCGGCGCGGGGGGGTGCAACGCCGATTTCACAGGAGACCCCGAGGCGTTTGTGCGGATGCGCTGGATTCGCCCCGAAGACCTGGGCGCGTACAGTGCGCTGGGATTTTCGGACTTTGTTATTGCGGGGCAGGGGCGTCCAACCGCGTGGATTGCCAGCGCCATTGCCGCCTTTCGCAGGGGCCTTCACGAAGGCGATCTGTTGCCACTGCTCGATGGGGGCGTTCGGCTTATGGGGCTGGCCGGCGGGCCGCACAGTCTGCATACCGGAGGGATGCCGAATCTGTTGATGGCATTTGAGGACGTCAATTGCCGACTGGGGTGTGATCACTGTTCCCGCTGCACGGATTTGGCGACCATCGCCGTTTTGGGCAGAGAGGAGGCACGGTGAAACTGAGTATTGCCACCAACTGGACCGCTGATCTCATTGCAGGCCTTGCACCGTATCCGGTGGCAGATGTGTATGGCAGTCTGCCCACCACCCCGGTGGGCAGCGGACGCCCCGCCATGTTTTTGCCCCCCATTACGAAGGAGGCGGCGGCCGAACACATTCAGCTGGTGCACCGCAAAGGGATGCGGTTTAATTATCTGTTCAACGGGATGTGTATTGGCAAAAGGGATTTTAACGCTGTTGAGCGGGACCTTTTGCCTCAGCTTGAGTGGGTGCAGTCTCTGGGGGTGACGCTGATTACCGTGGCCCATCCGACGGCACTTGGTGTGGTCAAAAAGCATTGTCCACAGATTCGGGTGAAGATGTCCATCCTCTCGGATTTTGATTCGGTGCAGAAGGTGAAGGCGCTTGAGCAGCTTGGGGCTGATGACATTGCACTGTCCATCATGTTTAATCGGGACTTCGCGTTTCTGGACGCCGTGGCCCGGGCTACCTCCTGCGGACTGACGCTGCTGCTTAATCAGGCGTGCCTGTACATGTGCGCCCACAGGTTGAATCACGGCGCCATCAATGCCCACGCGTCACTTGCGGACGCCGAAAATGACGGCTTTGGCATCAATTACGTGCTGATGAAATGCGCCATCGAAAAGCTGCAGGATCCGGCGGCGCTGATTAAATCCCGGGTCATCCGTCCGGAGGATTTGCCCGTCTACGAAGCGCTGGGGTATGACACGTTTAAAATCGCCGGGCGGGAGATGGATACGCCGTGGCTGGTGAACACCGCCCGCGCCTACAGCCAAAAACGGTACGACGGCAATTTTTGTGATCTGCTTAACGGGGTGGCGGTGATGATGGGCAGCGGTCACGCAAACCGCCGAATGCCGTTTATTGACAATCGGGCGCTGGACGGTTTTATTACCCGGTTTACTGACGGTCGCTGCAGTGGACGCTGTGACGACTGTGGGTACTGCGCCAAATGGGCCAGTCGGTCCGTTAATCTGTTCAGTGGCGACAACGCCGCGCTGATTGACACGCTGTGCAAAATGAAAGAGATGATGCTGTGATGATGCTGTAGACCCTCGATGACTGGCGATGCTGCGGCCAGGGGATGTGAGACAGGGCCAGTTTGGGCGTTGGCAATCAGCAGTTCTAATCGCCAATAATGGCAACTGCGACAGAAGTGATGTTGTCCTTGCCACCGCGTCCATTGGCTAAATCGATCATTCGCCCGCAGATGGCATCAAAATCGCCGGCAAAGATTTCGGCAATTTCATCCCGCTCAAGATATCCATGCAATCCGTCGGAGCAGAGGAGGAACTGATCGTTGACCTTGACAGAGAGGATTTGGGTATCCACGTCTACGTAATCCTTGCTTCCCACCGCTCGTGTGATGATGTTCTTGTAAGGGGCATGCTCCGCCTGCTCTCTGGTGATAACGCCTTCCCGTATTTGCCAGTTGACCAATGTGTGGTCTTCGGTGAGCTGGAGCGTTTCGCCATCCCGAACACAATAGATACGGCTGTCTCCCACCTGCGCAGTGATGGCAAACGCACCTGCGATGAGCATCGCGGACACCGTTGTGCCCATTCCCTGGTGCGCTGGACTCTGCTCCGCCATGCCATAGACCATGTATGTGGCGGATTGAACGGAACTTTCCAGTAGCCTGCATATGGCGTGGGAAGACTCCTGCGTAATGGGTTTGCGAACGAAATCCTCGATGGCTGCGCGATTTCGGACTATCATGTCGTGGACTGCATCCACGGTTTCCTGTGAAGCGATTTCGCCGCCGGCATGCCCGCCCATTCCATCGGCGACAATAAAAAAACCAATGTCTTCGTCAATTAAGAAGGCATCCTGATTTATTTTGCGACGCATTCCCACGTTCGTCTGTCCACATGCTTTTATTCGCATAGTATTGGTTCACCTTTGCATGCAATAATCGGTTTGGCTTTACACTGAAAAATAAAATATACCACATAATACGGTTGGTTGCGTATCGACTCAAGTGTTTTGGCGAATCAATTTACGTTTGCTGATTTTACGTCCGAATCAGATGATCGAAAAATTATCGAAGTAAAAGGCGATTTCGCGGGCAGCGGACTCAGGGGAATCAGAACCGTGCACGGCGTTTTCGGTCATACTGGCGGCATACAGTTTGCGAATGGTTCCTTCATCAGCTTTTTCTGGATTGGTTGCGCCCATTACTTTTCGGCAACGTGCAATGGCGTTGTCGCCTTCGAGAACCATTCCGACGACGCTGCCAGAGGTCATGAATTCCTTCAGCCCTTCAAAAAACGGTTTGCCAACGTGCTCTGCATAAAAGGCTTCCACCTTGTCTGCGGTCAGCTTTGTCATTTTCAGGCCAACCACTTTCAACCCTTCCTCTTCGAGCATTTTGATAATGGCGCCGATATGGTTGTCTTTTACTGCGTTTGGTTTCACTACACATAAGGTACGTTCGGTCATGGTCTGGTCTCCTCGTTATTCATCGTTATTCTGATTGAGGTCATCCTCAGTTATTCGCAGTTCTTCCTCGGTCGCGTCTGCATCCACATCACCGGCATTGGAATCCGGCGCGTTGGCATCTGCTGGGCCGGATTCGGATTCAGACGGCGGTGCGACAGACTTTGCTGTCGGAGCCACACCATATTCGTTTTTCAGCTTTCTTTCCAGCTTGTTAAACAAAAGACTTTCGACATATTTGGGTTGTCCGTGCAGATTCATCTGAATACGAACGTACTCTCTGTCATTTTTAACCACACGGAGAATTTCCAGTGACCCGTTGGTTGTCCGCCCCGCGTCCTTGAATTCAAAGAGCAGATAACCGGTTTCCTTATCTTTTTCCAGAATCTGAAATCCATTGTCCACCCGGATGAATCGAACGGCACAGCGCCAGACGGTGCTTTCACTCCAGGTCAATTCCTTTGAAATCGATGCAGATGTCACCGTTGAGGCGAGCATGGTACAGATTAATGCTGTTAAAATAATCAGCTTTTTCATAATGGACCTCCTGTAAGTTTTTGTACTACATCAGGTGGCATATGCCAATTTTTTCGCCTTTGATATCTGAAAGTGTGAGTGGCGGAGGTGGAAAACGGCTGAGTTGGTTTGCTTTTAAACAATCACGCATTGAAGATGCACCAATACGTTCCACAATCAAAAGCCAGGACAACGTCATTACCGCGAAAGAAGGTGTCGCGAAAAGCTGTTTTCGCAACATGAAAAGCAAAATCCGTCGTCCCCGCGGAGGCGGGGACCCAGTAAATGCACAGTCTGGA
>JAFGWT010000241.1 GCA_016937015.1 Deltaproteobacteria bacterium
GCTGCTCCATCTCCTCAAGAATTTTGTCCCGCTCCAACCCGGTCAGTCTCTGCAATCGCATGGAGAGGATCTCTTTGGCCTGCACTTCGGTCAGCTCAAAGGTGTTCATCAAACCAATCCGCGCCTCTTCGGGATCTTTGGACTGCCGAATCAGGTTGACCACTTCATCGATGTGGTCGAGCGCTATCTTCAATCCTTCCAGAATGTGCAGCCTCGCCGCGGCTTTGGTCAGCTCGAACATGCAGCGGCGACGCACCACTTCTTCACGGAAATCGAGGAATGCCTTGAGCAGTCCCTTGAGCGAAAACGTATTGGGGCGGCCATTGAGAATCGCCAGCGTATTGATGCCAAAAGACGTCTGCATGGGCGTCATTTTGAACAGCTGGTTTTCGATAATCTGCGCGCTGGTGTCCCGTTTGGCTTCAACGACAATGCGCATGCCCTTGCGGTCGGACTCGTCCCGGAGCGCTGCAATCCCGTCGATGCGCTTTTCCTTCACCAGCTCGGCAATCTTTTCGATGAGCCTGGCTTTGTTTACCTGGTAAGGCAGCTCGTAAACAATCAGCTGCTCACGACCACTGCTCTTGATTTCTTCGATGCGCGTCTTGGCGCGAATAATCACGGAGCCGCGACCCGTGGTGAACCCTTTGTAAATGCCGCCTCTGCCGCAAATGGTGCCGCCGGTGGGAAAGTCGGGCCCGAGGATAACGGTCATCAGTTCATCGATGGTTGTCTCGGGATTTCTGGCAAGCATCACCGCCGCATCAATCACTTCACCGAGATTGTGGGGCGGAATATTGGTGGCCATTCCCACGGCAATACCGCTGGACCCATTCACCAGCAGATTGGGAAAACCGGCCGGCAACAGGGTGGGCTCCTTTAAAGACCCGTCGTAGTTGTCGGAGAAGTTCACCGTATTTTTTTCGATGTCCTTGAGCAATTCGCTGGTCAGGCGCGCCATTCGCACCTCGGTGTACCTCATCGCCGCAGGCGGGTCTCCGTCGACAGACCCGAAGTTGCCCTGCCCGTCCACCAGCATTTCCCGCATGGAGAAATCCTGGGCCATACGCACGAGGGTGTCGTACACCGCCGCATCACCGTGGGGGTGATACTTACCAATCACGTCACCCACCACACGCGCCGATTTTTTGTATGATGAATTCCAGGTGTTCTTAAGCTCATGCATGGCGAAGAGAATTCGTCGGTGCACAGGCTTCAACCCGTCTCTTACATCGGGAAGCGCGCGTCCAATAATTACGCTCATGGCGTAATCAAGGTAGGCGTTCTTCATTTCTGTTTCGACACTTGTGGGGACAATACTGGATGTTGTTCTGGGATTCTTTTCGTCTGTTGTCATAATCTGTTTCTTAAATTGAATTCAGTAGTTAACTGGTTAAGCAGATACACTACATTTTCGTCAGTGTTAGTCAACAGGATTTGGGTGTTAATGACAACGATTATTAATAGCAGTGACGCCCCCGATATATCCATCAGCGACAAATACATAACCCACATTTTCTTTGGACATACCCTTGCGCGCCGCGAAAACCACCTTAATCAGACCATCAAATGTCAACAATGTTGCCAGTACCCGTTACAAAGGTTGACTTTTTTTTCAAATACAGAACGATAGTTCGGAAAAATAGAGGAGAAACAGCTCCAATAGTCAGGCATGGTAATTGTAAATCGTTTGCTGCCTGATGCCGTTATTGGGCGACAAGGAGACTCCAATGGCCGAATTTTTAAAAACAACGCTGGTCACTATCATTCTGGTGCTTTGGGGTGCCGGGTGCAACTCCTCTCCCACCGTTCCTGTGCCCCCACCGCAGGCAACCCTCATCCAAACCTCGGTACCGGACCCGGATGGCTTTGTCACCGTATCCGGCGCCCCCGATCCCCGCTTTGGCATCGATGACGTGGCACTGGTATTCAACGACAACCGTGGCATCGGCGTGATGACCGACGTTCAGCAGAACGGTGCCTTCGAGACACGCATCACGGCCCAGTTGAATGACCTGCTCATCATTCAGATAAAACGGGACAATAAGATATCTGAGCCCCTTGAAAAGAGCGTGGGTGAATAACCCGCATCGTCCCATTCCACCTGCACCCAAACAAATATGACATGACCGAGTTTGATATAAATCTGTTCTTATATTTAAATCAGCTGCTTGCCGGTTCCATCGCCGATTTGTTTTTCACTGGGGTGACCTTTCTGGGTAACGGTCTCGTCCTGTTGCTGCTGGTGACGCCGCTGATGGTTTTGGGCAGTCGCGATAAATTCCGCGCTCACTTTGTGGCGCTGGTGCTGTCTGTTGCATTGGGGGGGCTGCTGGTGCACGGCATTAAATTCGCGACTGAAAGCGAAAGGCCTCCTCGATATTTTGCGTCCAGGGGGATAAATATCCATATCGGCACCGACATACCGGCAACGCCCTCTTTTCCCTCCGGGCATGCGCAAACCGCGTTTGCTGTCGCGGTGTACCTTTGCCTGCTGTATCGAAAATGGACATGGACAGTGCCGCTGTTGCTGGCGGCGACCGCGGTGGGACTGTCCAGGATTGCATTGGGGGTCCATTTTCCACTGGATGTGCTGGCCGGGGCGTTGACCGGCGCCGGATGCGCGGCGCTGGGCTATCGCATCAATGGGGCCCGCCTGAAAAAGAAGTCTGCCTCCTGTTAAGATTTTTTCCACGTCGGCGTTTTAAACAAACTGGAGTGGCGAATGTTTTTTAACAGGAAAAAAAATACCGAAAAAACAGAAGCGGGAATCACCGCCCCATCAGGGGGAGAATCCAGTGATGGGGAAAAAGACACCCTGGCCGCGGTCCTGAGAATTTTGGCAGAATACGCGTTGCCCACAAAAGAGGTGCCGGCCGACGAGTTTCAGGCATTAATGGAATCACTCGCCAAAAAAATCCTGGTGGGCGCCGGTCTGGAAAACGGCGAATTCGGCGAACGCGGCCTCAAAAAGGCGTACGCCCAAATCCGTCAGGAGATTCGCAGGCAGCGCAAGGCGGAATCACAGGAGTATTCGACCCACCGGCAGAGCGCGAGTATCATTGTCGCGGATCTGGTAGCCGGGCTGCGAAAGTCTCTCGAAGAGCGACGCGGCCACGACGCGGGAATTGTCAACGCCCTCAGCGAGATGGAAGCCGCGGTCGAGCAGGGCGACCTTGACAACATCAAACGCGTCTGTTCAAAGACTGTCCATCACATCAGAGAGGTGGTTGCTGTGCAGCGGGAAAAGGATCAGCAGCAGCTGGCGACCCTGTCTGAACAGCTGCGAAGCATGAAAGAGGAATTGCTGGAAACCCAGTCGCAGATGAAACGGGATCCCCTGACCGAAGTGCTCAACCGGGGTGCGTTCGACAGCACTTTTAGCCAGACGGTGGACATCGCCAATGCATCCGCAATGGAACTGACGCTCTACATGTTGGACCTGGACCACTTTAAACAGGTGAATGACAGTTACGGGCATCAGGCGGGCGATGCCGTTTTAAAGGAAGTGGGCAGGCAACTGATTCGATGTTTTCCCCGCAAGGATGACATGGTGTTTCGATATGGCGGCGAAGAATTTGCAATCCTCTGCCGCAATACAGGTAAAAACGATGCATGGATGCTTGGAGAGCGGGTGCGAAAGCAGATAGCCAGCCGCGCCATTGAGTTGCCGGAACTGACCCATTGTCAGACGGTATCCATTGGCTGTGCGGTCCTGCAGGCCCAGGAATCGCCTGATATTTTTTTAAAACGGGCTGACGACGCCCTGTATGCTGCAAAGCAAAACGGGAGAAACCGTGTCGAACCCGAGACCGTTCCGTGACTTCCAAACAACGCATCAGCGAAAGCGCATCCCCAACCATTTCTCTTTGTTGAACAGTTTTGCATATTCTGCTTAAGATGCGGGGCGAACGCGAACACGTTTTATAAAAAGGAAAAATAATGAAACAGTTTTTATTGGGGGTGTTGATATCTTCTGCGGTTTGGACTGGCATTCTGTATATGCAGAGCCGTGGGATGGTCGATGTTTTCTCAGCGGAAGAGGCTCAGATGGAGAGAGATACTGAAATGCCGTCGATTGCGATGGATACCGACACCGGCGAGGCCGCGCCCAAAAAGCGCGTTAAAGGCAACAAACGCAGATTAAAAAATCGCACCGCCCCGGCCGAAGCGGATCTCGGATACGAATCAGGCAACGGCCAGGTGGGGGATGATCTCAGCGCGGGGGCACGAAACGTGTCAATGGGAACCGTGGGCGAAGAACAGCTGTCCAATGCGGAGATTGAAGCGGCCATAGATCGTCGCTTCAGCGGAATCGAACGCTGCCTGACCCTGATGCCGCCGGAC
>JAFGWT010000242.1 GCA_016937015.1 Deltaproteobacteria bacterium
GCGCAGGCGGCAATCCAGTTGTTTAAAGCAGGGCAAAGCAGGCTGGGTTCCCGCCTCCGCGGGAACGACGGATTTTGCTTTTCATGTGCGAAAACAGCTTTTCGCGACACCCGCCTTTGCGGGTATGACGTCCTCTAAAGTTACTGAACTCGATCTCTGAGAGAGATCCAGACCCTAAAAAACGCCCACCTGCAGGCCGGTAAACATCACCGGCTGAACCCGCCAGGGACTGAAAATGGTCGAAATGGCATCCCCCACCTCAATCTGCAGTTCGGTGCTTTGGAGTACCACTCTGGCGCCCAGTTGAAATATCCAGAAAAAGCGCGTGCCCATGGGCACAGCCACGCCAACGGTACCAAGACAGGCGGGCTGCGTTTTCCATGCAGCCGCCAGCAATTCCACGTCCGCCGTCTGGACGTCCCTTCGCATGAATGTCAGTTCAAACCCCAGCATCGCCACAAACATTACGCCGTTTTGCGGAAACATCGCCCCCGCATATGCTGACACGGGATACTGCCCCAGGGTTGTGGTCACACCGCTTTGTCGAAACGTCACCGACTTCATCACCGACCCGGAAATTCCCACTTCGCCGAAGCGCCAAAGCCTCGCCGTTATTGCGGCATACCCGCCTGGTATCAAACGATTATTTCCTGGAGAACTGACAATCAGCCCCATCCCTGGATACACTATCCGCCTATTCACAGCCCGTGAGGACGCATTGCCCGCCAACTCAGTGTCCAGGATGACTTCGTCATCAGCGTCCAGGCCTGTTTCACGGCTGAACTCCCCAAACGCCGAATCATCCAATTCCTGCGCAGTCGACCCTTTTGAGTCCGTTGTCGCCTCATTTGCGCCAATTTCCCCATTGAGAGACGCATCTTCTTTAAATGCCGCATCGGCGTCAGGGCCGTGATGCGGTCTTTTTTCCCACAGATTCAGGAGTCCTTCGAGCCAGTTCCGCGCCACCGCGGTGACGGCCTCTATTGGCGTTTCCCCGTTTTCGTCCGGTTCAATGGTTCGGGTCTGGTTGTCCGCATCAAGCAACCCCGAAAATATATGAAGTGCACCGGCGCTGCACGAATACCACAGCGCCACATCGGCCTGTTTTACCGCAAGCATTTTGGCCGGTGCTTCCCCCTGGGTTAACGCCACTTCAGAAGAGATGGATACGCGCTGAAATGCGATTGGCAGGTCGTCGACTTCTGCAATGATATTGCTGAACACGGTCTCGCTGGCGCATGTGGCGTACATGTCAATCCAAAGCACCCGCATTTTGTCGTAAGCAGCATCGGTGTTTCGTGTGTCGTCCGATGCCTGACACGGCGCCGTGGCAACCCAGCAAAGCGCAATCATAAAAAATAAAGCACATGCGCAGCAATGACGTATTTGATACAAAAGACATCCCCTGTTGACAGAAAAACAACTGCAGAGAATGTGTCATACGCGCTTCCGGAAATCAAGATTGGGTTGGCTGTATTGCGTGATTGTGTTCCAAGTCAACGAACGGAAAATAGGCCGGAATAATTTTGGGCTATTCAATAACCAACTCTATATCGCAGACTTTTAGCAGCACGACTTCCTCGTTGGTGGGGGCGAGGGTCATGGTTTCTCCCTCCGGGGTCAGGACCGGTGATGGGAATTCAATATCTTTTTTGTACAGGGCTGAGAGCACCACATCCGACATACCATCCGCTTCAAGTGCTGCATCCGTAACGGAAAGTCCTTGAATATCCAGCTGGGCGGGCATGCGGCGCACCACATTAAAATGCGGTGGCTGACCGTCATTCCCGTACACCAGTGCCACCATCACCGGGCTAAAGGATTCAAGATTGTTTTCAACGGGCGTACCTGCGTCACGCATCTTTTCGAGAAAGGCTTTACTGGCAGTGCCTGCAAGAAAGAGGAGACCTTCTGCATAGACTGTCCCCGACGGGCGTAGCCAGGTAACATCCCAGCTGGTGGTTGTATTTTTATCGTCGTCATCATAAAAGAAAAGCCAGTCATTTTGATTTTCGGCGGTGTAATGAGTCATAATCTGAAAAAAAATGTCACTGCCACTTGCTTCACCCACCTTGCTGATTCCATCGAAAATGCCAACCGGCTCCGGCACAGGCGTGCGTGAGAATATAAAAAATCCGCCGGTTTTGTCAGGGACAACGTCAAGCCCCCACACATCCGCAAAGGATGCGTTATCGCTGTTGAGCACATTGTAACTTGCCCATACCTTCTCAATCTCACCGACCTCAGGGATGACGATGGATGCGGGTGACAGCCGGACAACGCCAATTGAGCGGTCACCTGAGGAATGAGACATCATGCCTGCTGCGATAACCGTATTTGAAACGGTATCCAGTTCAACATCACCAATGATAAATGGCAAATCAATCAGCTGCGCTTTGATTAATTCTCCCTGAACCGTATATGCCGCCATGTAGTTGCTGACCCCAGCATCCCCTGTATTCAGCGTGGTTGCTTTGGTCGTCTCTGCGCCAAACGTAAACTCACCGTTCAGCTCGCTGAACACGATGACAATACCATCCAGCGCCAGCAGCGAAGGTAGTCTACCCAAATCCTGACCCGGCAACGGGATTTCAATTGGGGTGCCACCTGGCTGCAAATCCGAAATAGCCAGCTTAGTCTCAAATCCCAACTCCTCCCACGCCAACGACCTGCGCACATATGCCATACCGCCATTGCGCAATGGCAGGGCCCTGACCGAATCCCCCTGTGAAGAGTAAAGATTGTAATTGGTCGGCGTCTGGCTGGAAGGAAATGTGTTTACCGACGTGTAAAACAGAAAATCCAGTTCGGATTCGGTGTACATGGTCACAAACTGATCTGTTCCCGCCAGCTGCATGGGGGGGGTTACTGCCGGGTTGGGGTTCATCCCGGGTTCAACGTTTTCAAAGCCCGTCAGAGGCATCGCTTCGCAAATGCGCCACTGCCAGCCGTCAATTCGAGGCTGAGGGTCTGATTGAACCGTCTCCGTGTCCCCATCAACGCCCGTACTGTCGCTTCCCTGCAAGTCATTTGTATCCCCTGCGCTTTCGGTATCCAGATCATCCACGTGTGCAAGTAAATCAATATCCTCGCAGCCCGGAAGCATCCACAGCGTTATGCCCATCACAAAGTATCCAGCCAAATGTTTCATGATAAATCTCCCTTTCAGAGGTTCACCCCATGAGTACAGGCCGCCTCCAAAACCGGACATTGTTCAGAAAGCTTTTTTGAGGATTTTTGTCAAATACAGGGCAGGAATTTTACCGTATCACTCTGTTTCGCAGTGACCTTCACCGTCGATGTGACCCAGGGTGGCGGTCATGTGCGACAGGAATCCCCACATGTCCTTGGCGTCGCTGGTGGGGGGCACCATGTAATGGGCCAGGGGCGCCAGCGAATACTGGGCCAGTTCGTCCTGAGTGATAACGTAATCACCGTCCGCGTCGGCAAGGGCAATATCGGCAAAGCGCAACGCCGGGTCAGTGCTCACTGCGCTGTCATAAAAGAAGTGATCGCCATGAATGGTAATCTCAATGGCGCCACCGGCTGCCTCTGTCACTGTGCCGGTGGAATGGCAGGGGCCGTACACGGTATTGGTCTGGAATCCCCACGCGAATGTCCAGCTTTCGTCACCCAGCTTTGCGGTGCCTTCCACATACACCGAATATTTATTCTGAATCATCATCTGCACATCTGCTGGTGTGGCATTGCCTGAGGTCGCCTGCGCAGTTGCCTGGAGAATGGCGTATCCCGTGTTTTCGTATGCACCGGTCGGCACCTCCGCCTGACCCACCACAAATGGACCGGCTGGGGTCAGGTCCCATATTTTCTGTTCGGGAAATCTCGCCGCCACTGCATCGCCCTCGGTTTCTGCAGTTTTTACATTACTGAGTGAAATTAAAAATTTCTGATATGTCAGCGCATACCCGTCTGCGAACACTTCGGCCGGGATGCCCTTTTCGATAAATTCTTCGCCCCACAGTTCCAGCGTTAAAGGCGCACTGGCCGTCTCACTGTCCGAATCGTCGCATCCGGCAAACGCAAACAAAATCAGACCAATCAATATCCATCCATATTTTTTCATATTCATATACCTGCCTTTCCTGTCGCCTGAGCATTTGTTGCCACCACCGACCAGTGGTCGTGGCTCATCAGGGTTTTCATTAAAATATTGTGGGCCGGGATGCCTGCGGAAATCGCGACAACACCGTCACCGTCATTGTCCAGTGCCCCAAAATCAAGGCCATCAAAAAAGGTATCGCCCTCAAAGGGGTCGACCGTTAAGGGACGCAGGGCCAGCGTCACAGTCGTCGCAGACATCACATTCATCTCAAATACGCCCCCCCACAGTTTGGGGGTATCAACAATATCGATTTGCACCGTGAACTGAATCGTTGCCGCGCCTTTTTGGGCCACACCGGAAAAATAGGCATGATGCCCATATACCGGATTATCGGCGGTCACCCCCACCGTGGCGTCCGCGACACAGTACGACAGATTCACACCGTTGTAATCGCCTTCGAGAAGCGTCGCATCGCCAAGCCGCTGCTCTGCATCGAGAAATGATATCAGCCATTGTCCGTTGAGGGTGCCGGTCACATCCCCCCCCGCCAGATGCCCCGGATGCGCCATGGCCTCGGGAATCAGAAAGTCGGAAATCCGTTTGAGCAGCGATGCGTGCGCCTCCCCTTCCTGGGTAAACTCCAGGTTCGCCACACACACATCAAACCGGTCCAGGGTCACCTGCCAGCCTTCCGCATTCTCAACAGCAACCAGCTGACTCCCCCGCGACACCACATTGAGGGTGACTGCTTCGGGTTCATCGCCAGTCGGTTCACAGGCGGCCATCAGGCACGCCATCAGGGTTACACCGAGCCCAACATTATTTAATAGTTTCATGCCAATCTCCTGCGCTACAAAAAAATGGTCAGAGCCAGTCTCACGGTGAAAGGTCTGGCCGCCGCGTAATGAATTTTGGGAAGCGCACTTTCCGCATCGTCAAACTGCGATGCGAAGTGGTACGCGCCCGCCATGATTCTTTGAAAAAAAATGTTTTCCGCCAGCGCCGTCACATCAAACCGTTCAAAGCGCCAACCGGAGCGAATAATGCCCCATACATATCCATTGGTGGACGCACCGTGGGGCAATGACCGCGGCCCAACCACGCGCACATCGAATCCCCCATGGGGACCACGGGGTTTTCCAATATGTGTGCGCATATTCACCAGAAACAGGGGCACCCCCGGAATTGGATTGCCGGATTCCACAAAGCGCGCCCAAACGACCGTGGCATCAACAGCTGTGGACAACCACGCGCTGGGGTCGAATGCAATTTCGAGTTCGCTCCCTGCCCGCCTGGACCGGTTCTTTTCCAGATTGGTGCCGCTCACGTGATCGAACACCATCTCTTTTTGCATAATGGTCAGATAGCCGGCCAGTTTCAGCTTTAACCCGTCTGCCGGTTGCCACTGAACGCCGGCCTCACTGGCGTACCCGCCTGACACCGCCGCGGTGCCACCACTGTATCTGGACAGATTGACATCTTCCGGGTCGCGCGCATTTAAAATGGGACGCGCCTCCGGAAGACGAAACCCTTTTCCGAAGGCAACGAACAGCTGCAGTTTTTCCAGCACAGGGAAAGCCGTCGCAATCCGCGGTGACAGATTTAAAAAGCGTTGCGTGCCGTGCTGATCTGCCAGCCCATCCCGCACCTCATAAAGCGCCCCGTCAATTCGTACCGACGGCTGCAGCGTCATCCACGAAAAGGGCGACCAGGCGAGACCGGTCAACGCATACAGATGATGCAGCGTCGCCGTTGCCGAGAGACTGGTTTGCCATATCCTCCCTCTCGCATTTATCTGATGCTCGGCCTGTGCAATCCGGTCGCTTCGCCATCCACCGCCCACCGACACACTGAATGGCTGCGATGTCTTTGCCCGGTGGGTCATATGGACCTGACTGCCAACCGTAAAGGCGTCGTGTTGCTGGCGGCGCAAATCCCCTTCCGCCGGGTATAGCAAATGCCCCGTGTAATTGTCTTCGAGACGAAATGAGCGCCGAATACCGTACAGCTGCCATCCCCAGTCCGTCAGCGCCCGGTCACCTTTTATACTGCTTTGCAAAAGCGCCCGCCGCATCGCCCCATGGCCCCGGGTGCTGTAGGTGTCGTAAAACCCCTTTTTACCGTCATCCACATCCTGCAGCGCCATTGTGCCAGGGGAGCTGAAATCCGCCAGCTGCCCAAGGGCCAGTGTTTCAAATCGAACCGCTGACTTCACTGGGATGCTGTATTTCGCCAGTGCCGATGTTCTGACCGCATCTCTGTCCGGTCCAAATCCGGGGTCAACCACCCCATCCACCGCAGCAAATCGACTGGCATCCCCATCCCTGGTGGCGACCCCCACGACACGGGTTCTGCCGAACGTATCCACCTCCGTTCGCAACAGACCATTGGCATACGCTTCCGGAATCCCCAGCTCGAACGCCACTGTCCCCCCTGTGGCAAAATTTCCCTGTTCGGGAAGGAAAGGCCCCTTGTGCACCGTCATTTTACGAATGGTTTCGGGAATGATGCCATACAAATCCAAATAGCCCGAACCGTGAATGTTCGATGGCTCATTGAGCGACACCCCATCGAGAGTGACTTCCACATCACTGCCGTGGGCGGCATCGAAACCGCGCAGGAACAGCTGATGCCCCTTGCCTTCGGCGCCATGCTGAACCACCGTGATACCAGAAGACAGGGTCAATGCCTCATCGGTGCACAGGGGCATCCGCCGCGCAATCTGTTTCGATGTGACCTGGGTTTCGCCAGCGGTCACCGGCAGCTTTTGCGATACCACTTCGGATTCAAAAGTCGCGGTGTCGTCAAACCCATAGCCATCCAAATCAATCGCCACATCTGACTCATCGCCCTCGGCCACTGACTGCACTGCCCCTGCCGTACACGGCATCAGAACGCTCAACACAGCCATGACAAACGGTCGGACAGGCAAATTCATGGCTGTCCTGTAGCAGCCGTGCTACAGAATGTCAATTTGTGCTACTACTTTTTTGGGGGGAATATTATGAATTTTCGAGACAGGGAAACTGCGCGCGAAGCGCAGGCCAGTTGGTTAGCCGGGTACCGGCGTCGATGGCTTCCTGAAGCTGACTGGCCATGGCGGTGTCCCCCACAAGCACCGCGCCTTTAAGGATACCATCCTGCACAACCAGCCGTCTGTAAACGCCGCTGTTTTCGAACTCGTACACGGTGGCGCTGGCATCACCGGGGTTGATGAGCCCCACACTGAAGACGTCGGCATCGAGCACCTTGAGGCGATTGGATGGGGCCATGCCTTCAAACGTATGCGCCGCTCCCAGGGCATTGGCGGCGGCAATCTCGCCCTGAATATAACTGGCAGGCCAGATGCCATACGAAATGCCGCGATGTTCGCAAACATCCCCGGCGGCATAAATGTTGGGGTCAGTGGTGCGAAGGGCGTCGTCGACCACAATTCCCCTGTCAACAGTGAGCCCACACTGTCTGGCCAGGTAGCTGTTGGCCCGAACCCCGGTGCTTACCACCACCAAATCCGCGGCGATGGTTCGGCCATCTTCGAGATGCACCCCACGCACCGCTTCATCACCCACAATTTCCTTTGTGTTGGCTTTGGTGATCACGTCGATCTTCTTTTGTCGCAGTACATCCACCAGCAACTCCCCGGCTCTTTGAGGCAGTTGTCTTGGCAGCAACCAACCAAATCCCTCAATGACGCTCACTTCGCAATTCCGGTTTCCCAGCGCCCCTGCCACTTCGAGGCCCAGCAGACCGCCCCCAATCACCGCCACCTTTTTCGCGGTCCTGGCTGCGGCAATAATGGCGTCCGCATCCTTCTGAGTGCGCAGGGAAAAGACCCCGTCCCGACTGGCGCCCGGAAACGGCGGGATAAAACAGTGCGCACCGGCGGCGATAATCAGTTTGTCATATTCATGGGACGTGCCGTCCTTCAGCTTTACGGACCGGGCATCGCGATCGACGGCCGTCACCTCCCCGTACACCAGCCTGACATTATTTTCAGCAAACCAGTCGTCCCCTTTCATTTCCAATGCCGCCGCGTCCACTTCGCCTGCCAGGTATCGGGTCAGATTCAAACGGTAATATGGCAACTGCGGTTCTCTCGAAATAAGCACCACTTCCGCCCCCGGAATACTCGCAGCGGTTTCGGCTGCGGTCACCCCGGCCACCCCTGCGCCAATAATCACCAGCCGTTGGGGCGTCGCGTGCTCTGCCCCGTCCTGGACCGGCGAATCC
>JAFGWT010000243.1 GCA_016937015.1 Deltaproteobacteria bacterium
ACGCAGCACGGTCCAGCCACTGGTATCATTCCGAAAAACGATGCGTTCAATGGTGCCTTCCAGCTGTTTCTCTTCGGTTCGCGCTGTCATGTTTGGGGATGTATCATCGATTTGTGCCAGGTTGAATGAAAAAGCGAAGTCACCCGCTGTATCTGAGGGGGACGCCTGTTACAAATGAGTCGCCGGGGTTATTGACCAATGTTTTCGGCGCCAGGGGTTGCGGTGGCGAGGGCCCAGTCCGTCGCGCTGTTACCGGAATCCGCACCGTTGGGGATGCGGGAGAGGGATACCCCCTCGTCGTCTGAGTCGATGAGGTCGGGATTCATTTCTCCCTCCACCAGGTTAAACGGGACCGCGATGTCGTCAAACCAGGTTTCGGTCATTCCGGCCTCATAACAGAAGGCATCCAGAAGCGACTGGGTGGTGTCATCATACAGGGCCAGACCATCCGGCCCGTTTTGAATGAATCCGTTTGCGAGCGACATCTCAAGTGCGGGCACGTCAGCGGATAGCGTCAGCTCGGCGCCGTGGATAACCAGGTATGACTGGGCGGGCACCACCTCGACCCCGGCATCGGAGAGGGAGATGCGGCGGTATTCCATCATGTCACTGCCATTGACCAGAATCAGCGCCAGACCGGCCAGTGGCATGGCGCAGGCGGTGGGATTGAACAGCTCCACAAACTCGGCGGTGTCTTTTCCTGGCACATCGTAGTCCACCTCGTTGATAACGAGGGTTGGCACACATTGATCTTCTGCGGGATTGTCAGTGTCCCGAAGGTCTGCAGAATCGGTATCCACGGTCAAGGCGCTGTCCGAATCCATGTCGTCGTCGTCCGTGAGATCGGTCGACGGTTCGGTATCTGTCCCTCCTGGGGTGGTGGTCTCTGTGTCCCCAGCTGTATCCGTGTCGGTGCTTTCGGCGGGGACGGTATCTGTCACTGCAGTGTCCGATAAGCTGGCGTCGTTGTCGCCCGTGTCAGTGGATGGGCTGTCCGGGTTGTCGCTGTCCGGGTTGTCGATGATGGCGTCATCTGACGTATCCAGTATGCCGGTGTCTGCCGTTGCCGTTTCGGCAGTGTCATCCGTATCCGACGATACCCAGGCTGTATCTGCGGGAATCTTTGACCCGGTCTCTGCCGTGTCGGATACGGTGGCTGCCGTGTCAGGTGCCGTATCGGAAATTGAGTCGTCAGCCAACTGTGCGCCGGTATCTGTGGACGTCACTGCGCCCTGGGTCCCATCCGGCTCCCTGGATGGGGTGCCGGTATCAACTGCGTTGTCGGTTAACGTTGCATCTGATGTCCCAGACATGGTATCCGCCGCATCGCTGTTATCCGGTGTGGCACCATCATCGCAGCCGCCACAGGCAAATGCCGCAGCAAAAAACAGACTTAGAAAAAAACGATTCATAACTTACCTCCCAAAAAAATGGACTAATCTGGCTGCCACCGTGACAGCGCCCCCCATTCGTCCGGTCCTGGGATTTGTTGCAAACAAACTGAAAAAAAATTGTAAGTGTCTGGATTTGTTGACTTTGCGCACTGCGTACGCGCCGTCGCCCCGGTTAAAAAACCGCAGTTTCACGGACTTGCGTCCGCTTCACTTCGCAGTTTTTCAACAGCGGGGTGCAAACAAACTGAAAAAAATTGTAAGTGTCTGGATTTGTTGACTTTGCGCACTGCGTACGCGCCGTCGCCCCGGTTGAAAAACCGCAGTTTCACGCACTTGCGTCCGCTTCACTTCGCAGTTTTTCAACAGCGGGGTGCAAACAAACTGAAAAAAATTGTAAGTGTCTGGATTTGTTGGCTTTGCGCGCATGTCGCGCGGTCGCCAATAAATTGTAAGCGTCTGTATTTGTTTTGTGGATGAAGGGGCGCCGGCTATCGGAATTTGTCGAGGGGGTCAGCATCCTTTGTATCCTCGGGATTTAAAATGCTGCGGAAGGGGGTGACATCAATCCGGCCACTGCCTTCCCTGAGCGCGTCTTCCAGCGCGTTCAGCTCTTTGGTGGATGAACCGATACTGTGCGAGAACGCGATGGATTGCAGGGATGCCGCCCGGGCGCCCATCTGGGCAAAGTAAATGGCATCCAGATAATGGCACCAGCTTAAAAAACGCCAGGTTTCGTGTTCCTGCCACTGGGTTCCCATGAGTTGATACACCCGCTTCCAGCGATTCGCGTGCGCTTCCGCCATTTCGGTCACATCCGTGGTGCTGGTGGGCTCGGGCAGTGCGGTGTACAAAAGCCCCGTGGGAAACAGATGATTCATGGCTTTGGGCTCGGACCACGGGCTGGGTTCCACCCGTACCGGAAACGCCAGCGCCAAATCCGCGATGGCTTTTTCGGTGATTTCACCTTTAACAAATATGGACCACGCCAGCGACTTCAGCTCAGGCACCTCGCGGGTGACCGAGGCGAGGTATCCGGGGTAACCGAACAGCTGCGGATTCACCACCTGCACATCCGGTCTTGACCCGTCAATATAACGGGCGCTGTGAAGCACAAAAAAGAGTTTGTAGTAGCTGCTGATTGCCAGGGTGCCGGGCTGCGCGTCGGCCAGCGCTTCGTCGTAAATGAGGCGGGTGGCGGTAAAATGGCGAAGGTTGACCCCGTTAAAGACGGCTTTCCCTTTTAAGACCGGCACAATCATGCAGGCAATGGCAACGGCGACGGCGACCAGCCCCTTTTGGGATGTGGCGCGGAGCAGTACGTGGGTCATCACACTGACAGCCACGCCAATCAGAATGGCCGTTGCGACCACTGTGCCCAGAATGTAACCGTAGTAGTCGGGGTTAAACGGGTCAATGCCCATCAGCGAGCGCATGAAGAGTGTGATCACCTGAAGCAGCAGCAGGGTGATTCCCGCCAGTCGCGTGGACCTTCGCCGCAACAGCAGGTATGCGCCGCCAAGGGATATAACCACGAGCACCGGTCCCAGTTCACTCATCAGGGTGAATATGGCCTCCTGGGCGTTGTCCTGCAGATAGACCGCGTTTTCCTGATGCATGGATTTCTGATAGACTTTTGCCGATACCACCCAGAAAAATTCACCCAGGGTATGGGCGCTGCCCAGTGCCACAGGCACATTGGAAAGGGACCGAAGATAAAGAAAAAGATAGGGCAACAGCCCCAGTGCCGCCGCCAGTGTCATTTTTGCGTACACCGCAGCCGGCTGTCGCGTGCCGCTGCGAACAATGTACACCATGGCAGGCAGGGCGGCCGGTAGAGACACCAGCATGATGAAGTGATGATTGGTGAGGCCCAGCCCAAATACATATGCGGCGAAGATAAGCAACCCTGGAGATGATGCGTCGCGGGTGTGCGAAAAGCAGAACTTCAGCACCGGGTAGAGTGCGGCCATGATCAGGAGAATCTGAAGCGTGTACACTTCCTGTCGGACTGTCTGAAACCACCAGGCGTGGGTGGTTGCCGCCAGAATGGCGCATCCTAGGGAGATTATCGATATCAGCCATGCGGGCACTTCCGGGGCGCTGTGGCGGAGTACCAGCGTCGCCGATTTGAAAATGAGCCATGATGCAATCGCGCCATATACGGCGCTGGCCAGCGACACCCGCAGGCCGATGGTGCCAAACGGGAGCAGGGTGAACGGTTTGGTGAGCATGACATACAGCGGATGTCCTGGGGGGTGCGGCAATCCCAGGGTTTGCACCGCGGCGGTGAATTCTGGACTGTCGAGCCAGTACGGTTCGGATGTGGCGGTAAAAATGGACAGACTGAGGGGAATGGCGGCGGACGCCAGAGTCGCCAGCTGTATAATCAGCTGTTCAAAGGATGTCATACCCAGAGGCTTCATTACCACAGCCGGCCTCACCGCAGCCAGCCCCATTTGGGGCCGAAGTCCCGACATTCAGGTTTATCATTGGCGGGGCAGTAAATGCGCACGTGAAAATGATCCCAGTGAGAACTCTTCGACGGTTGCTTCATTATCTGTTCCGCCCGCCAGATGGTTTGTTTGGATGCCCCGCAAGCTGCGGCGTGGGCCAACAGCAGCGTTTCGAGGTGCTCGGCCACAAAAATCCATTGAACCTGTGCTTTGGAGGACGTGATCAGTGCCTCGACCAGCGCCCAGTTGCGCCGGACATCAAATCGATACGCCATTGGGGGGTCAATGGCGTAGCCGTTTTTATCGAAGGGAATCATCTCGCTGATGCCCACCGATTGCCCCGCCGAATTGAGCACGTAAAATGCGAAGTCCACATCGCGACCGTTTTGATGGGACGCGTGATGCTCGGCCTCGCCGCCGGTTCGTCTGGATAAATCGCCCACTGCCATTTGGGCGCCCTGGTATTTGCTGTGCACTTTAAAGGTGGACCACTTAATCAGCGAAATGAGTTCAGAAACCCCGAACCGGGCCTTTCGCTCTCTGGCGGTCTGCATCAGCCGATATCCCTCGCCTTTGGCAGGCAGCACTTCCGCGTTTTTAAGCGCACCGTCGTGGGGCAGGCCAATTGATAGAGACAGTGTCACGCTGGATGCGGCGTCAGATTTGCTGCTGTAAACGATGGAAACAGGCGCAAGAATGCCAATGATCAAAAAAAATATTGTAAAAATGCGTTTTTTATTCGACATGAAGGTCGGTTTCATGTTTAAGAGCCTAGCAAATTTTTTTGCAGTCCCCAATTTTTGGACTTATTGAATTAAAAGCGGATTGGGGAGACAGGGATGGCGCTGGCAAAACAGCGGCATATTTGAAAATCGCCTGGAGTTGCCGGTTTTAGCGAAAACTGGGCCCACGGCACGAACATCATTAAAGGAGATGTCAAAATGTCAGTATTTCACACCGAGAAAAAACAGGAAATTATTGCAAAATTCAAAAAGCACGATGGTGACACCGGTTCGCCGGAGGTGCAGATTGCACTTTTAACCGAGCGCATTGTGTATCTGACCGAGCACTTCAAAGAGCACCAAAAAGACCACCACTCCAGAAGAGGTCTGCTCAAGCTCGTGTCCAAACGTCGTCACATGCTCGACTATCTGAAACGCCAGGACGTTGAACGCTACCGCGCCATCACCAAAGCGCTCGGCATCCGTAAGTAAGCCAAATTCACATCCGCGGCTTTAATTCCATTTCTTTTTTTGTGTCCCGATGCCATTTGGTAAATCTGTCGACCATATCGGCCAGTGTCTGTAGTCGTCCATTGGGGGCCGATTGGCGGGACGCGGTTCCCGATATCGAAAAAAAAGAACACAACTCGATTTCTGGCCAAAGATGTGTTAAATATCCTGTCGATTTTACTTGGGGACACCCACCATGCACGGATTGTGCGCACTCTTTAGTCTTGCTCCGTGGTCACGTTTAATCAAAACGCGAGCAGGGACCAGGACTAGATTCAAAACGCACAATCTAATATCGCATGGTTAATATCAGATGCCGAATTGTATTTGGCAGAAAGGCATAATCATATGTTTATTAGAGAGAGCGTTACAATCGGTAACAAAGAGATCACCATTGAGACCGGCCGTATTGCCAAGCAGGCCAATGGCGCCGTGATGATTGGCATTGACGACACCGTTTTGCTGGTGGCGACTGTGGGTAACAGGGAAGTAAAGGAAGGTACCGATTTCTTTCCTTTGACCTGCAACTACACAGAGCGTCAGTATGCCGGTGGGCGCATTCCCGGTGGCTTTTTCAAACGGGAAGGGCGCCCAAGAGAAGACGAAATTCTCACCTGTCGCATCATGGATCGGCCCATTCGGCCCATGTTTCCCGATGGTTTTTACAATGAAGTCCAGGTGCAGGCCACGCTGATGGCATCGGACCGACAGAACAAGGCCGATGTGTTGGCGCTGATTGGCACTTCCGCATCGCTGCATTTTTCCGACATTCCCTTTGATGGTCCCGTGGGGGCGATTCGCATCGGCCGCATCAATGGCGAGTTTGTCGCGTTTCCCACAATGGACGAGTTGAAAGAGAGCGAAATGGATATCGTTATGGCGGCAACCCGGGACGCTATCACCATGGTGGAGGGGGAAGCCAGAGAGATTCCTGAAAAAGTGCTCATCGATGCGCTGGAATGGGGACATCAGATGATTCAGCCCATGCTGGATTTGCAGGACGCCATCAAGGCCAGTGTGGGTAAACCCAAATGGAATGTCACCACTGTTCAAAAGGACCAGACCATTGCCGCCAAAGTGGCGGAGCTCTACACCGACAAAATGGATGCCGCCACCAAAGTGCTGGCCAAACATGAACGATATGAAACCATTGACGGACTGACCAAAGAGGCCATTGCCACGCTGGCGCCGCAGTTCCCCGAAAAGGAAGGCGAAATCGCCGCCGCCATGAGCAGCCTCAAGAAGAAGGTGGTTCGTGAGCGGGTGCTCGGCACTGGGGTTCGCATCGATGGCCGGGGGTTGACCGACATCCGTCCCATTACGACCGAGGTTGGGGTGCTGCCCCGCGTTCATGGCAGTTCGCTGTTTACCCGCGGTGAAACCCAGGCGCTGGTTTTCACGACCCTGGGCATGCCTGGCGATGAACAGCGGCTGGACGGGCTTTACACAGGGGATACCAAACGGTTTATGCTGCATTACAATTTCCCGCCGTACTCTGTTGGCGAAGCGCGACCGGTTCGCGGTACTTCCCGCCGGGAGATTGGTCACGGTGCGCTGGCCGAGCGGGCATTGGAGTCCATTTTGCCACCCAAAGAGGAATTCCCTTACGCCATTCGCATTGTGAGCGAGATTACTGAGTCCAATGGGTCTTCGTCGATGGCATCTGTCTGCGGTGGCTGCATGTCGCTGATGGATTGCGGTGTGCCGATCAAGGCCCCGGTCGCCGGTATTGCCATGGGACTGATGACAGACGGTCAGCGGACGGCCGTTCTTTCGGATATCCTCGGTGACGAAGATCACATGGGCGATATGGACTTCAAGGTCACAGGCACCAAAGACGGTATTACCGCCGTTCAGATGGATATTAAAATCAAAGGGCTGGCCCGTGAAATCATGGAGCACGCGCTGGAACAGGCACGGGAGGGACGGGTTCATATTTTGGGGCGCATGCTCAGCACCCTTGAAGCGCCACGCGAAGAACTGTCCAGGTGGGCGCCGCGAATTCAGACAATCAAGGTTAAACCCGACCAGGTACGGGTGGTTATCGGTTCCGGTGGTAAAACCATTCGCGGTATTGTGGAGCAGACTGGCGTGCAGATTGATGTCCAGGACGACGGTACAATCAATGTGGCCTCAGCAGACGTGGCCGCCATCGAAGCCGCCATCGCCATTATCGAAGGCCTCGTGAAGGAGCCCGAAGTGGGTGAAGAGTACGACGGTACGGTGGTGCGGCTCGCGGATTTTGGTGCCTTTGTGAACATTCTGCCCAATCTGGACGGGTTGCTGCATATTTCCGAAATGGCCTGGGAGCGGGTGGAAAAAGTGGAAGACATCTGCAAGGAAGGGGATACCTTGCGGGTGAAAATTCTCGAAATTGAAAAATCCACTGGCAAAATCCGGCTGTCCCGCAGGGTGCTTCTCGAAAAACCGGAAGGCTACGAAGAAAGGCCCCCTCGTCCGCCGAGAGATCGCGATGACCGTGGTGACAGAGACCATCGAGACCGGGGCGACCGTGGTGACCGAGGTGACCGGGGAGGACGTGATCGCGGTGGCAGAGATGATCGGGGTCGCGGTCGCAGAGACGACCGGAACCGAGGCCGCAGAGACGACCGGGGGCGAGGCCAGGATGACCATTCATCCCGACGTCCCCGTGACGGTGAGCGCGCGCCGCGCACCCGAAGCGGCGAAAGTGATCGCAGCGACGAAGGTAATAAAAGCGGCGGCAGCGACAGCAGCGAGTCATAGCCGTTCACACCGGCACGACGCGTCTTTGGCCCGAATCACGAGACAATGAAAACACTCCTCGACGCACTCCACACCACAGATAGCCCCAGTGTTCCGCAGCTGGTCAGACTGCTGGCAGCGCGAAACGACGACGGCAATATGCTGCGTGATGCGGCCATTGCCTGCATGACCCGGCATGTGGGCGACACGGTCTTCCTCAGAGGGCTGGTGGAGGTGTCCAATCGATGTGTGCAAAACTGCCACTACTGCGGCATCCGGGCAGATGCACCCGTCTCCAGATATCGCGTGACGGAGGATGAACTGATGCAGGCGGCCCATCAGTGCAATCGGTTGGGGTATGGATCGATGGTGCTGCAATCGGGGGAAATGCCCTCAGACGGGTATGTGGATTTTATCTGTCGAGCGGTGGAGAAAATCAAAAAAAGCACCGCAAGCGACATATTGCCCTCTGGGCTTGGCATTACACTGAGCCTCGGGGTGCTGTCTCAGCCGCAATACCAGCGGCTGTTCGACGCGGGCGCCCATCGATATCTGCTGCGCATCGAAACATCTGATGCCAGACTGTTTGCCTCGCTCCATCCAAAGGCCCAGTCTCTTTCAGCGAGGCTGGAAGCGCTTGAGAGACTGCAGTCCGTTGGGTTTCAGACCGGGACGGGGGTCATGACAGGACTGCCCGGACAGACGCTGGAGATGCTGGCAAATGATATTCTGACGTTCAGGAAGCTGAATATCGACATGGTTGGGATGGGTCCTTTTTTGCCCTCGGACAATACACCCATGGCAAATGCGCGTGTTCTTCCCGCGATGGAGCGGTTTCAGCTTGGGTTGAATATGATTGCGGTGACGCGACTGGTGTGCCGGGATATCAATATCGCGTCGACCACCGCCCTGGAGGCGTTGCATCCACAGGGGAGACTTCTGGGACTTCAGTGGGGCGCCAATGTGGCAATGCCCAGTTTCACCCCTGAAAAAAAGCGGATTTTTTACACTCTGTACAATGACAAACCCATGTCCGCGACGGTTGATGGCGTGGTCGCTGCAATTGAGACTATTGGTCGTAAAGTGGGGCTGAATGCATATGGGGATCCCCGTCATTTTTTTAGCCGTCTGAACGGGACTGGTGGCGAAAAATGGGGGACTGAGTGAAATTTCCTTAAAAAAAACTGGACCTTTCAGTCCGTTATGTTAACAACACGTTTCCATTTTGGGCGAATTGCGCCCATGGATTTAAAAAACATTGACACGCTAGCGGTTTTACGTAAACTGCAGCCTTCGATTTTAGGGGTATGCCTAAAAAACGAGGAGCTTACGAATGAATACAGCATGTGGCCTTTTAGGAAAAAAGCTGGGAATGACGCAGGTATTTGAGGCGGATGGTTCAAGAACCTCCGTAACTGCCATCGAATTGGGACCATGTACAGTGGTACAGAAACGGACCATGGAAAAAGATGGTTATGTCGCCCTTCAGCTTGGTTATCAGGATAAAAAAGAGCATCGCGTAAATAAACCGGAACTGGGACATTTCAAAAAAGCAAATGTTACTCCCAAGCAGTATTTACGCGAATTTCGCGTAACTCAGGAAGTTGCGGATGCCTACGAAGTGGGTCAGGAAATCGATATAAATCTGTTCTCCAATGGGGATAAAATCGATATTAAGGGCACCAGCAAAGGTAAAGGCTATGCCGGTGTTGTTAAAACGTATGGTCTGCGCGGCGGGCGTTCCACCCACGGTGTGCACGAAGCATATCGTCATGGTGGGTCCATCGGTATGTGTCAGACACCTGGTCGCGTGCTGAAAGGCCATCGCATGGCTGGTCAGCACAGCCACAGGACCGTCACGTTGCAGGGAATGAAAATTGTGCGTATGTTCACCGGCGACAATCTTATTTTTGTTAAAGGTCCGGTACCTGGCAGCCGCAACGGCCTTGTTCAGGTTCGTCCTGCCCTTAAGTAGGGCTTTTTCCTCTCCGTGGGCGGTCAACGCCGAAAACAGGACCATTTCGCCAAACGCGCAAAGCGTGAGAAGTATCCTGCGCGATCTGTGTACAAGCTTGAAGAAATCGACAAACGGGTTCATTTGTTGAAACCGGGGATGTGCGTGCTCGATTTGGGGGCCGCGCCCGGGTCATGGAGTCTGTATGTGGCCAATAAGGTCACCCCAAGCGGCAGAGTCATCGCTGTTGATCGGGCGCCAATGACCATTGGCTTGCCGGCACAGGTGAAGGCGGTGACCGCCAGTGCGCTGGACATCGAACCCGCCGAGTTGCTGGAGATGATACCCAAAAGTGGATTTGACGTGGTTATTTCCGATATGGCGCCCAGAACCAGTGGTCATCGGTTTGTTGATCAGACCCGTTCCTTTGAGCTATTTATGCGTGCCCTGGAACTGGGGGGAGCGCTCTGTGGTCCTGGGGGCCGTTTTGTGGGAAAAATTTTTGTCGGTGAGGATTTCGAAAACGCACGGGCACGGGTACGGGAATTGTTTGGCAAGGACAAAATCGTCCGTCCCAAAAGCGTTCGAACTGAAAGCTACGAAACCTACATTGTTGGTATGTCCCGCGTCGACAAGGTAGACAGTGTCATCGATTCTTCAAATATTTCAGATGTTTAACTTTGAATTGGGTTTATCGCCAATTTTTTGATTCGACACTTTTGTGAAACATCAGTTGGGGTTATACTGCGACTGAAAATTTGGCTCTCAGTAAATCAACACCAACTATTGGGATTCAGGAGTAACTATGATTCATAAGCTTATCGGAATCGTTTTCGCAGCTGTTTCGCTCTTGGCGATGGCCTGCGGCAGTGACGTAAAGATTGTCAGCGTCGACCCCACCACCATCAATTTTTCAGCGATGACGCAAACCACCAAAATTAAGGCGCAGGGCCTGGAACTTCGGGGAGAACCGGTGCCTGGTGTTCAGTTTACTTTCCGATCAGACAATACCGCAGTGGCGGAAGTTGGGCCCGATGGTACAGTCAAACCGGTTGCCAACGGCAGCGCAAACATAATTGCCAGCACGCCTGAAGGTAAACAGGGACAGACATTTGTTAAGGTGTGTCTGCCAACCGAGATTAAGTGCGATCCCGAGAATGTGCTGAATCTTCGGGTGGGCACAGCGGCGCCGGTTAAATGTCATGTGGTGGACTGCAAAGGTGAAAAACTGCAAAACAAGGTGGATTATGTGGAGGCCGACAAGGACGCCCTGTTTAAGGATCCCACCACGGAAGGCACATTTGTGGGCAAGGTGGTTGGAGAGACCAAAGTGACAGTGAAAGGTGGCGGTCTTGAAAAGGAAATTTCAGTAATCGTTGCTGAACAGATTTTTTCTGCCGGCGGCAAACCTGGCAGCGGCGGTGGCGGCGGCGGTGGTGGTGGTGGCAATAACCGCAACAATGATCCCTACAATGAGAAAACGGGCGGTGGTCAGTTCAATCACATTCTCGGGAACATGAAATTTTAGTCGTTTGCACCATGGCTGTGTTTTCCCGGTTGCTTTGAGTAAGACTGCTTGACGAACCGCCAACGAAATTGATACGTTGAAACGATTGTTCTTTTGGGGAACGTGTTTACTTGAGGAGAATCATATGCGTCGAATGCCGACGAAATTACTGTTCACTGTAACAATGTCTGTTCTGAGTGCGTTGGCTGGCAGACAGGCCAGTGCAAATGACCTCGATTTGTCCGTTGTTCGGTTTATTGAGTGCAATGCGCCCAGTGGCAGCACCCCTGGCGGTGTTGATTGCCTTGCGCACAACGATGCATATGAGCGTTTTCTGGCAGAATATTCCTTTGGTATTTCACCCAAGCTGATGGCACCGGCCAGTACCCTGGGCTATTCGGGATTTTATCTTGGAATAGAAGCGTCGGTGGCCGGTATTCCAGATGGTTCAACGGCAAAATTTGATGCGGCATCTCCCAATTATGAGGATTCCAGGTGGCGAATTGGGACTGCCAAATATGGTGCAAAACCGCCTAAAATGTACTATCCGACCATTCACGTGCGCAAGGGGTTGCCCTGGTCATTTGAACTGGGCAGCTCGATTGGGTACCTCGGTCACTCGGAACTGATTACCCTCGGGGGCGAAGTGAAATGGTCGCTGTTTGAGGGCTACAGCAAAGGGGTTCTGGGCGTTTTGCCTGATTTGGCGGTTCGCGGCACGGTGAACCGGGTGATTGGACAGAGCGATGTGGATATGACTCTGGTTGGGGTGGACGGTTCCATTTCCAGACCCTTCGGCATTGCCGGGGTCATGTCGATTGAGCCGTATGCCGGTTATCAGCTGATGTGGACAATTGTTCGCACGGAGCCGATGGCCCTGTTCAACCCGGGTGGGGCTTTGGTGCAACCGGAAGCAAATCGTTACGATCCGTCCGAAGCCAATCTTTCGGGACCCAACCTTATGCGACATAAGATTTTTGGAGGGTTTGTGTATCGGTACGAATTTCTGGCCATTACCATGGACTGGACAATCGGACTGCCGGCCAGTTGGACGACAGATCAGTATACGTCGTTCCCTCTCACCACAACAGAGAAAGTGGACGTCAAAACCAAAACCCAGGTTGCATACTCACTTGGTGTTGGTCTTCAGTTTTAGACCGATTCGGATTGTGCCTGATTGTGTTTACAGACAGAACATGAAGGATATCTGCAGGACGGGCAGCGCTGTTGCAATCACATAGCGTCCGACGAGGTCTATTTCACTGTCTTTACATTTCTGAGCATGTGTAAGGACAATATTTCCTGATTGTTTGAATCACTGAGTTATTTTATGGTACATTCCGATTCAAAATTTATGTCTAACATCATGAAACTATATATCATTCCATGGCTCATCATTGGGAGCTCAATCGCCGGCGCGTGTGAGCGGGAGGTGAACCTTGGATTTCCACCGGAAAAGGATGATTCCGCCGCCAATACAGATAGCAGCGAAAACGACACCGGCACCGACACTGAAACGGACACCGGCAAGGGTTCGGAAATCGATTCCGACATATCAGTGAGCAGCGGGATGAAACGCCATTTTGTAGATGTGAAAACCAGATTTTGCAGTCAAACTGGTTCCATTCGAATAGTTGGCCGGGGATGAATCAGACAGGCGATTTAGCGAATGCAGTAAATGAAATGGCTCAGTTGAAAGGACCCTGTCCTTCGGATGTGACGGTTCGGTTCGTTCGCAAGCCGCATCCGTTTGATGAGTCAGTGCTGGATGCGGACGCGTTGAAAGTGGTCCGTCGCTTGAAGCGGTTTGGGTATGAGACCTACCTGGTCGGTGGATGTGTCCGTGACTTGCTGCTGGGCGCGCAACCCAAGGATTTCGATGTGGTGACGTCCGCCAAACCTGCTGAAATCAAAGCGCTCTTCCGCAACTGTCGGCTTATCGGACGTCGATTCCGATTGGCCCATCTGCATTTTAGAGAAAATAAAATAATTGAAGTGGCCACTTTTAGACGCGAACCCACTGAGGCGGACGACTTGTCTTCCAGGCATGCCGCGCAGAATCTCTTTGGTTCGGCAGCAGATGATGCTGGGCGGCGGGATTTTACGGTTAACGCACTGATGTACGATGTGGCGTCCGGAGATATTCTGGATTGGACGGGGGGGCTGGACGATATTGACCGCAGGCTGATTCGGGCGATTGGCAGCCCAACCCGACGATTGCCCGAAGATCCGGTGCGTATTATCCGCGCAGTAAAATTTGCCAGCAAGCTGGGGCTGAATATTGACGCAGACCTTTATGCCGAGATGATTAGCGATTCAGCATTAATCACCGAATGTTCCCAGGCGCGGCTGCTGGAAGAGCTGTTTAAAATATTGCGCAGCGGTCATGCCGCCGACTGTCTGAAACAGCTTCAGGATATGGGGGCATTGGCGCATATTTTACCTGGATTTTGCGGCGCATGGGCGCAACTGGAAGCACCGTCCTGGGGATGGCTCGAAAAAGTTGACGAAATGGTGCAGGATGGACGGCAGGTGACCGATGCATTTTTGTTGGCGGTTTTTCTCTACCCCGTGATGGAAGAAATGGTTTGGGATACGAATGACGTGGCACGGGCAGTGGCAGCTGCATTGAAGCCGGTGATTCAGCCTCTGCAGTTCACAAAAAAACATCTTGCGACAGTTCGCAATGTCTATGTTTCCCAGCGTCGAATGATAAAGGGCCCTAAAAACAAGCGCACACGTCGTCTGGCGGAACGGGAGTTCGCCAGGGAGGCGGCCGATTTACTTGAAGTGACGGCGCAGGCCCCCCCCGCTGTATTGGGACAATGGCGAAAGTTGATTGAACGTCAGCCCCGTCAGCCTCAGGCGGCGCCAGCGCGTCCGCGGGCGCGACGCCGGCGGCCACCGGTTCGGCGTACTCGAACGCCTAAAATTGAATCCGAATAAACACGGGGAACCAATAAATTTATCGATAGTTTATGCCGCTGATTTGACTCCATTTTTGCAGTCGCATACAATAACCTCAATTGGTAACACCCCATTTTGATTATTTTTAACCGGGAAGGAAACGGTAATGACAGAAAAAGCGTTTGACGCTGCAGGGTTTGTCCAGTTTGATCTGGCGTCCGGTACCATCGAGAATCCCATCCATGAACGGTTGGCGCTTATCCCGTTTGAGCTGTTTACGGCAATTCCGGCTACCGATGCGCTGAAGCAGGCCGCCCATGCCTGGGGAAAGTCGCGGGGACGCGTGTTCAAGGTAATGGAAGGGAGTGGCGCTTTGACGATGACAGTGTTGGCCCAGCATTTACAGGGGGAGATAGCCATGATGGGGGCGGGAAGCGCCGGCATCGAGGTTTGGGGAGATGCTCTGCTGGTTCGCATTGAAGGCAAAATGGCAACATCCAAAGCTGTGGCAAAAGTCATTGAAGGGTTTACTGCCGGTTATTTCAGTGCGATTGCGTCGGAACCGTTTGATGGCATTTCTGATTCACCCGATGATGCACATCTGATTGTTTTTTTAGGAAATCCCGAAGCGATTATCGCTATTCGGAAGCATATGATGAATGACGTACCGTTGCTGGATGCGGTAACCCAGCTGATCAAAGAGGTGGCGTGATGGAAAACCAGGTTCAACAGCTTGAAGAACTTCTGGCGAGGGTGCGGCGAAACCGTGCGCGCATGGCAGCTGAAGGTCATGGTTCAGGCGGGTTGGGTGCAAGGTGGAATCAGGGAGGACCTGAAGCGGCGATGCCAGTTCAGGAAGCGTCTATGGAATCCGATGTAGCCGTTGATGATTCCGATGTTATCGACCTCGTACATCCCACAAGCCTTCCCCCCAGTGCGTATGCTGAGCGGGACGAAGATGATTTTTCCTCTGTCGCGCCAGTATCGGTTGCGCCGGCCGCACGGGATTTCGAAGACCGGACACATGAGGCGGATTTTTCTTCCGTGGCGCCACCACCGTCCATTGCGCCGGCCCCGGCAACCGATGACCTGACAGCAGAATTGCCGCCATCCATGGCACCGTCATCTCCGGAATCAAACGTGGTGGAAGATGATTTTTCCTCCGTTGCACCTGTTTCGGTGGCGCCAGTGGCCGCGGATTTTGATTCTGCTGAGCGTGAAACGGTCAGTGCATCGGATGACGCCGACATTCCGCCGTCGATGCTCCCGGTTGCGGCCATTGATAGGGCTGCGGTGTCACTCGACAACGATAGCGCCGATGAACTGGAAATAGAAGATTCTGATACTGTTTCAGTGCACGCAGGCAGCCCATTGGAAACGGCCGCACGGGTTGCACAAAAAGTGGTTCAGAACGACGCGCCAGCCACACCTGTGGCGCCGGAAGTTCGGACGTTCCAGCAGACCGCAGTCGCCACGGCGAATATTGTTTCGATTGAAAACACCCTGCCTCAGCAGAAAAACTATTCCGTTGAAGATGTGCTTCAGCGTGCCTGGCGCCTTGGAAAGAAAGCCTGAACCTTTTCGGACTTTAGTTGATCCAGTCGGCACGCCTGGTCCTGTCGATTCCCTTCATGTGCTGTCTGTAGCCACAATCAGGCACTGAAAGCGTGATTGATGCATTCCTGAAAAAGCAGGTCGTTTGGGGGAACTGGCGATTTCACTGTGGTGACAGTCGACGGATGGGCAGCCTGTCTTATCCGGCCATCTGTCAGACCTTTTTGCGCCTGTCCTTTAGCCTGCGCATCTTCTGCTTCAAAATGATGAACAGTAGTGATATTGGTGACTGACTCTTTTTTTAGAGGTGAGGCGATAGCATGTGGCGTCAGGTAAAACCTGCGCCAATCGAAAGGAGACAGGGCGATGCTGTTGGTTGCCGATGTTGGAAATACGCATACTGTGCTGGGGCTGTACGACGGAGAAGCACTGCTGTACAGATGGAACGTTCAGACCACGCGAGAACGCACCAGTGATGAATGGGGCCTGGCGTTTAGGTCATTTTTTGAGCTTGCCGACGTTCGCTTAAAGGCGGTGACGGGGTTCGCCATGTGTTCTGTGGTTCCGCCGGCGGTGCATGCACTGAAACATGGGGCCAGAAAGTATCTTGAGACGGAACCGCTCATTGTGGGCCCGGGTGTAAAGACGGGGCTTTCAATCCGCTATGAGAATCCCAGGGAAGTGGGCGCGGATCGGGTTGTAAATGCGGTGGCGGCGAGAGAAAAATATCCCGGCGCTTCCATTGTGGTCGATTTCGGTACGGCAACAACCTTTGACTGTCTGTCGTCCAAAGGAGAATATCTTGGGGGGATTATTTGCCCCGGTATCGGCATATCTCTGGATGCCCTGGTCACCCGGGCCGCCAAATTACCCAAGGTTGAAATCGCCCGTCCATCACACGTAATTGGCAAAAACACAGAGCAGGCCATGCAGTCCGGGATTCTGTTTGGATATGCTGCGATGGTGGACGGTCTCATCGCCAGGCTGTCAGCGGAAATGGAGCCGGGAATTCAGATTATCGCAACCGGTGGGCTGTCTGCGGTGATTTCCGGTGAAGCGAAATCTTTGGAATATCACGAACCCAATCTAACTCTTGATGGATTGCGGATTATCTACGACAAAAACCGCTAACAAAAACCATGAAGTGAGTATTTCGTTGGTGGACAGGGACGAATCAGAGTTCGCCCCTGTGGGAACAGGTGCGTCAATAACGGATTAGCCAGCCTGGAGCGCCACGCCCAGTTTCTTTCTGATTTCGAAAAATTCTGGAGAAACCGTGTAAAGAGAGAGCTCTTTTATGCGTTCCGCACGTTCTTTTTCGTCTGCAACAGTGGATTCCAGAATGCGCATGGCCACAGCAATATCGCCACATAAAATCAGCCCCGCCCGGTCTCCGGTGTAATCCACCGATCGGGCCCAGCGTTTCACATTGACGTCCGCGGCCTGAGACATGAACGACTGGACATACCCCTGCAGGATTTCGGATGTCTGCGGCGTCAGCCCATTACGGATAGGGGTGAGTCTTTCATTTACGGCTGCAATCTGATTGTTGGGGACTGGCAGCTGAGGAACAAATACTTTAATGGCAGCCAGCAGCCAGGCGGACAGTTCAGTGCCGGATTTCAGAATCTGTTTGACGAACAGGCCAGGGCGAAGCAGGGTCAGCTGTTGTCCCATTTTGAACGCCAGGCCCAGGTAGTCGCGCATTTCGGCCGCATCGCTGCCGGCGATCATGACTGGCGGATTGGTTTCGACTATTCCAAAGCCCTGCTGATCCGGTTGATAGAACAGCGGCATCGGCGCGACAGAGGTGACGCCAACGCCAAAATTCATCAGCTTCGAGAATTCGGACTGGTCTGTGGTCACATCCACCGCAGCGGCAGTATTCAGACCGGTATTCTGGATAGGCGTGCATTTGGCAGCCGCAACAGTGGGCAGAATCACCGAGTAGATGTTCGAAATGTCCATGTTCATGTCGCGGTGAATCAAAAGCTTGACCCATTTGTCATCAGAAAGCGTATCCGATATGGGGGGATATCCCTCCGACAGATAATCTTTGTAATATGAACGCTCCTCCGGGCTGGCCTGGTTCAGCAGAGACAGCATGGAAGCGGCACACCATGCCATATCCGGATCCTGGGCAGCCGAGGAAATGCGGTACAGCATCCGGTATGAATCCGTCCGTTTGGGATTGGCCCGGAGCAACTTGTGATGGGTGACGACCGCTTTGTCCTTGTACCTGGTGTTCCAGCTGTACAGCTCAACCAGCTTTTCGTCCCATTCCAGATTGGCGGGATCAATTTTACTCATGGTTTCAAACAGGGTAATGGCTTCTGCCTCTTTTCCCAGCTTCGTCATGTACAGATCCGCCATGGGCTTGAATACGGAGATTTTATCTTCGATGGATGCATCAGCCGGTAGCGCTGCAATGAGGCCCTTGTACACTTTTTCCAGACCATCCCAGTCTTTCAGATCCGTCAACACCTGAACCAGTGCGTTACGTGCGTCTTCCAGTTTGGGATCGTGTTCAAGCGCTTTGTTGAAGTACTCGATGGCTTTGTCGAGTTGACGCAGTTCCCGGCGGTAAACCTTGGCCACGGTCAGATAGTATCGGGACAGCTGAATGTTGTCGTCCACCAAATCGGCTATCTGCAAGACCACAGTGACCACGTCCTGGAATTTTTTGGCAGCGTAGTGCATCTTCAACAGTTCGCCCAGAATATCGCGGTTTTTGGGATCCTGTTCGAGCGCGCTTTTGAGCAGCGCGGAGGCGCCATCCGGATTGCGCAGTTTTTCAAACATCAGCAGCGCGGTGCTGCGAATCAGCCCAAACCAGCGCTCATCCTTTGCGTTGATTGACTCAAGTACCTTCTGACGTGCCTCCACCGCACCACGGTAATCGTTGCGATGCTCCAGAACATCTGCCAGTAGAATGCGGGCTTCAAGATCATCGGGAGACATCACGGCAGCCTGTCGCGCCATTTTGGCTGCTTCGTCAAACTGCTCGCAGCCGAACGCCGCACGGCCCCGCTTGACCAAAATCTCCACGCGCACATCGTTGTCGATGCCGTTACCCAGCGCTTCCGCATATCGGTCGAACTGTTGTTTGGCCAGTTCCCATTCTTCCATATCCAATGCCACATCGCCGAGCTTTTTCATCAACTCCGGCTCGCTGGCCAGATCAGCCGCCTTTTTAAACAGCTCAAGCGCGCGCTCCTTGCGATCAACATGCATGTATGCTTCGCCGGCAAAGCTGAACAGTTCAAGCTGGCTTTCCTGGGAGAGGGCGGCAGCGGACGGAATCCAGCGCTCGTAAATGCTGATGGCTTCTTCCCATTTTCCGCGCTTGCGATAGAGACCAGCGAGTTTATCACTGACTTTAACATTTGACTTATCAAGACTGATGGCCTGTTCCAGGTACTGCATGGCCGCATCTTCATTTCCGATGTTCTCAAGGGCAATGAGGCCCATGCGGCCGAAAACCTCGCCGCGGGCTTCCGGACCGGATACCAGGTCAATTTTTTTGGCGTACATTTCAAGAGCGCCCGCGTAGTCACCCTTGACCACCAGTACCTCGGCATATTCGCTGATCACATCAACGTTGTCTGGAGCAAGGCCTTTGGCTTTGGCGAGGGTCGCCTCTGCTTTTACCGCGTTTTTCAGCTTGGACAGCTGGAAGCCGGCAAGGATAACCATAATGTCGACTTTGGATGCCATATCCTCTGCATCATCAAGCATCTTGTAGTAGGTTTTTTCAGCCGCTTCGAATTCACCCAGCTCGATTTGAGAGCGAACAATCTGGGAAAGCACATTCCCGCCGCCGCCCAGTTCCGCCAGTTCATTGACGGCCGCAGTGGCCAGTTCGGGGTCATTGAAATAGGTTTTTATCACATCAACGCGATCCTTGAGAATCTGACGTTTTTCATCCACGTTTTCGGTGAGGTTGGCCCGTGCGTGAAGCACTTCTTCCAGTCGATCGTATCTTTCCACTTTGCGGTACAGACGACTCAGGCTGAGCAGTGCGGTACTGTTGTCGGGATCCAGTCTGGCCGCAGATTCAAGGGCGTTGATGGCCATGTCGATCTCCTTGAATTCCTCTTCGTATAACGCGGCCAGCTTGAGTTGTAGTCTGATTTTCTGCTTGGCGGTGTCCGCCACGGCGAGTTGCTTTTCGAGTGCAGTGCGCAACCCGGCGTAGTCTTCGAGCAGGGTACAGACTCTTTCCAGCCCTTTGAGTGCATCCGGATGGTCAAATTCAGCAGCGATTCTGTAATGGGTCGCGGCAGATTTGGCGTCGTTCAATCTGACTTCATAAATTTCCCCAAGGTTGCATCTCTGGTCGCATTGCGCTGCGCCATCTCCAAGGGAGGCCACGGATTTTTCCAGAATGGCGGCCAGATTGGCGAAGTCGCCGGTGGTTTCGTAGATTTTGGTCAGCAAGGCACTGGCACGGGTGTTTCCCGGATCATCCTGCAGCACATTGGACAGCATCTCCATGGCTGTCGGAGTCTGATTCAGTTTTTCAAAATACACAGCGGCGACCTCGCAAAGATGGTTTCGCCTGATGTCGGGAATGGTTTCCGCCTCAGCACGCTGGGCCAGAATCTGCGCCAGCTCGTTCCATTGACCGGCGCTGCGATACAGAGATGCAATGGCATCCAGGGCGTCGCCATTTTTGGGATCATAGGCAATCACTTTCTGATGGCAGGTCAGCGCAACAGATGGCTGATTCAGAATGTTCTGATACCAGTTGGCGAGTTTCTGATAATAGAAAACGGCTAAATCGGCGTTGCCGGCATTCTCCGTTATGCTGGCGGTGTTGCCCGCAGCATCGATGAGTTCCTGCATGCGGCCTTCTTTTTGACCGATTTTTTCAAGCGATGCGATGATTTCCCGATCCTGGTCGGTGCCAGTCAGTGAAGCCATATAGTAGTCAAATGCTTTGGCCGGGTCGCCCGCTTCGGTCTCAAGGGTCCTGGCCATATTGAGCAGCAGTGCGATGCGTTGCCCCGCATCCTGGGTGGCTTCGACTCGGCTGCCCAGCAATTGCAGCACATTGTCAAAGTTGCCCATTTTCTTATTTACGGCCACCAGCCCGTCAAACGCCTCGGCGTCGTCTGGGTCTATCTGCACCAGCTGCTCATAAATAGTGGCGGCCACATCGTAGGCTCGCGCCTTTTTAAACGCGGTTTCCGCTGCCACTTTCTGGAGACGGCGGGTGGTTACCGGATCGGCAACGGCTGCCGCTTCCTGAAGGCCCTGAACCACGGGAAGGTATGCATTATATGCATCTGCCGCGCTAAGCAGCGCACTGAGCATGTCGCCGTCCGCCGGCGCGGCCATAAACGCGTTGTACTCATTGGCGATGTCATCCATCGTTCCCGTTAGCGAAGTTCGGGCGGCATGGTCTTCGATGTCCGTCCGCGCTTCGTCAATCATGCGTTTCAGACTGGCAATATCTTTGGGGCGCGCTGAAGGCTCGGGATTTAACAGGGCTTCCACCAGACCGATGACTTTTCCGGGTAATGGTTCGTCCGCCATGTCTGCAAGACTGGGGCGCTTGTTGGCCAGATGCGCGGCAGCGATGTCGACGGCCCTGCGCCCAAAAAATGCGGGTTTTCCGCAAAGCATGTAAAACAGCGTACAACCGAGCGCGTAAAAATCGCTGGCCAGGCTGGCTTCGCCGCTGTTAAACAGTTCAGGCGCCATATATTGGGAGAGAACCACACTCTGGGTCCATCCCCGCGCGCTGGCCAGCTTTTCAAATCCAGTGGCAATTGTTGTCACTTCGGGCACCGCGTCCGTGTCTTCCACCCAGAAGTTCTCAGGCCGTATATCACCGTGCAACAGCGCGTTGTCATCGAGGGTCGCCAGCATTTTCAGGATGCCTTCTGCAACGTCCAGCGCAGCGTGGGGGCGAAGCGGGGCGATGCTCTTTATGCGGTTGCCTTCCGGTTGTTTAAATATCACGTAGGGGCGGCCGTCTTCGAGGGTGGCCATGGCAATCAACTCCGGAACGAAATCGACACCCAGCGAATCCAGAATTCGAACCTGCATCAGAAATCGCTGGGAAACGGCGGCAGATGCAATGTGGTGCCCGTTAATCACCATCAGCATCAGCGTTTCCGAATCGTTTGCCCTGGTGCAGTTATACAGGCTGTACACGTCATCAGATTCGATTTTATCTGAGATGGTATACCCTTCCAATTCAGCGCGATTGATTCCCTGGGCGGCCTGATTCCCGGCGAGCACCTGATTCAGACGGGCGTCGGTCATTCCCTTTTTGTCGAATCTGACCGCATCCGCAAGCGCTTCGACTGCGTTGTTCGCATCGCACCAGTCGACCAGTTGCCGGGCGAAAACGGCTTTGTTTTCGTTGGCGATATTGAGCTGGACGGCGTCCATGGTCAGGTACGTTTTACATAATTCAGTGAGTGCGTCGGTGGAATAGAGTCGTTCGAGTTCGCCTCTCAGAATGTTCAAAGAAGGTTTCATTTCAATCTCCCGTGATAATTTTTCAGCCTGTGTTCAATGACTATGTAGTACTTAAAAGTGCGGCAAGTATAAGGGAACTTTTGTGGTTCGCATACCTCCGTTTTCACTTTTTTAACGCAGGAATTCCAAGGAATTCGGGCGGTGTCCGGGAGAATGTGGCGACAGTTGAAACATTAGTGAACAAATGCATTAATGGTAAAAAATGCGTCAGTGATTCAACCGACGGCGCAGTCGACTCAGCGGTTCGCCGCCCAGTTTGCCCGATACCGAGAGCCATTTATGGGCAGCCTTCAATTCGACCCGGGTGCGCTCCAGGAACGCGTCGAACAGCACCATGGCGAAGTCAGCAAGATCCACCAGGTGTCGCAACTGGATGAGCTGTGCCGACGGCGCGTCATCGTCGCTGTCGCCCTGGGACTGCTGCATGATATGCAGTGCCTGTTTTAACGTGGCGATAGGCTGCTGCAGCTGGATTCGGGCCTTTTCGCGAAAGATGCGTCTGACCAGTGGCCACATTTCGGTTTCGGCCCGATAATAAAACCGTCTGCTTTGACTGCGCGCGCCCCGGTGAATGATACCCACTTCCATCAGTTCGGTGATGGCCATGCTGACGGCGCCGGAACTCATTGACAAGGCGTCGGCAAGTGCTTCGGCGCTTTGCGGCGTGTTTGACAGGTACAAATATCCCCACACTCTGCCTGAGGCGGATTTCATTCCGGCAGTTGCAAAAAGCGTCCCCACCGCATCGGATGCGAGCAAAATCGGGTCGCCGTTGTCCAGCGGAATCCTGGACGGGCTTTCCGGCGGTGATTTGCTGGGCGATTTGCTGTCTTTTGACGTGTCCATCATGCTGGAGGCTACGCTCTTTCCCGTCTGGGTGTCAAGACATGCGACCAGCCAAAAAAGGGGCGCCGCCTCATGACTGGTGGGCGCAACTGTCTCGAAGTCCCAAAGGGATACCCTGGGTCAGCTGACGGGCTGGTCTGATAATCTCTGAATGTGACGGCTGGTTGAGTTAAAGCGGTAATTGATGAGAAGCGGGCAGTTCGTTGGCAGGGGACGTCTTTGGAGGGGACATCGGTAAGGTTCAAACGGGATTTGCGATAACAGTGCCGCGATAACAGTGTGGAAATAAAATTTTGTAAAAAACAGAAGCGTGCGCGTTTAAGATTCTGATATATAGTGCGCGTTCGATTGAGCAGCTTATATCGACACAAAATCACGGTATCTGGTTTTGGCTAAACAGGGGTTGAACATGCAGAAATTTTGTAAGCGACTTGCCGATGCGCACTGGTTTCAAAACGCCATTACAATCGTCATCGTGCTCGCCGGTGTGCTGGTGGGTATCGAGACCTATCAGGATTATGCGGCCAGACATCGCGAAATAATCCATGTCTTCGATCAACTGATCATATGGATTTTTGTGGCCGAGGTGATCATCAAAATGGCGGCGGAAGGCAAGCGGTTTTACCGCTACTTTCAGGACCCGTGGAATGTGTTTGACTTTATTATTGTGGCAGCCTGTTTCCTCCCGGTAAACGCACAGTATGTAATGGTGCTGCGACTGGCCAGACTGCTTCGGGTGCTCAAGCTGGTTCGTGCATTGCCCAAACTGCAGGTGCTGGTGGGAGCGTTACTCAAATCAATCCCCTCCATGGCCTATGTCAGTTTGCTTTTGCTGTTGCTGTTTTATGTGTACGCGGTGGCGGCGACATTTATGTTTGGCGCCAATGACCCCGTTCATTTTAAAACGCTGCCACTTTCCATGCTGTCGCTGTTTCGCGCGGTAACCCTGGAGGACTGGACCGACCTGATGTATATCAACCGGGATGGCTGTGCCAATTACGGATATGGCGGCATTGAACATCTCTGCACCGCATCCGAGGCGTATCCTATCGGGTCTCCGTTTCTGTTTGTTTCGATTGTGCTGCTGGGCACCATGATTATCCTCAATCTGTTTATCGGTGTTATCATGAACGGCATGACCGCCGCCCAGGAGGAGAACGAACTGGCCGAAAAGGCACGCCGACTTGCAGAAACCGGTGAGACCGAAGCCACTGTTACCGAGGATATTGAAGCCCTTATCCATCGCCTTTCGGAAATTCAGCACCAGTTGAAGCTGCTCAAACATCGAACCACTGCATGTGATGCCCTGAAATCCGATAACAATGCGAATGATGATGAGGTCAAAGACAATATCAGCGCCGGTGAACTTTCACAGCAAACCTGAGTCGTCACACGTTCGCCACGACAGTGAAATGCCTTCAAAAGTCTCTATCCGGTCGAATCCGTTTTCAGCTGGGTCCGATAGGCGAAATCGAATCCGCCTTTTACTCGAAATAAATGTTGTCGATGTGGACGACAACCTGTTCCTCAGCTTCGGTCATGTTGCCGCTGCTGTCCCATGATGGGAACATTTCAAATCCGATACCCGTGATGTCAGATAAAATCAGCGGCAATATTTCACTGTCGACTGTGGTCCAGCCTTCGCCTTCTTCCCAGTTGTCTCTGGCCCAGTCGGGATAAATGAGATCCTTCAGTTCAATCCTGTAAAATGTGGGTTCGGTGGATATGGCAAACTCCGATGAGAACATCTCGTAGATGTCGCCATAGTCCCCATAATTATTGCTGCGGAATTCCACCCTCAGCCGCGTGTTCACATTGGCGCTGACACTGAGCCACATGCGGGTGTAGGGCGTCAGGTCGGTCTGGCTGGCAACGGCGAAAACATATCCCGCCCATTCGGACCATTCTCCGTCCGTGGACACAAAGTTCACCGTAAACTGGAGGTCACCGTTGCCGGTGATGGGGGTGTCTGTATGCCATTCGTAATCGAACACTGAGTCTTCAGACGCAAATCCATACAGATAATCGTCGTAGGCATCCTTAGTTCCTGGGGTAATTTCAAAGTTGTTGACAGTGTCAACGCGAAGGCCGTCCGCATCAGTCGGGGTAAGCAGCAGCGCTTCGTCCGGACGTTCAATCACCGGTTCGTCAATGAGTCCTTCATCGAGATGCGCCTGAAAATCGCTGATGGCGTCTTTCAGAATGCGGTCAAAATACGCCACTTCATTCTCCCAGCTGTCCACATCAATCATCGGGTCTTCAGCCACGGCATCTGCAATCTGCTCGGCCCACGCAGTGATTTTGGATTTCATGTTTTCGTAAGAGAAAACATCGGCCAGAAATTCATTGCCGCGCTGTTGAAAATGATCCCATTGGGTGAGCGCCAGCATGTCTATGAGATGGTCGCATCTTGGCGGGGTGAGTCGGGTGTCTCCCCCAAAGCAGACTGTTCTGGGCATGCAGTCCGCAGGCGTTTCATTCCAGTTGGGCAGTGGCTCGGCCACGCACCAGTCCTGGGGATCCATAAAGTAGTCGAACTCACCCATGGTGTTGTCGAGGTCCCAGGGAATCAGGTGAAAAATGTCTGTCTCTCCGTCGTCGTGATACCAGTAAAAATTGTGAGACGTTTCTGATGAGTAGAAGCCCATGATGCCGTCCCAGTTGCGGATGGCCCGGTCCACCGCCAGATAGCGTACAATATTGTCGAGGTCGAGCCAGTCGGCCATTGCGGATTCAAAATCATCGGTGGTTGTGTTGTCGATGGCATCCTTGAACGCCAGAAAATCCGATACGTCAGGATTGTCTTCCGGTGCGTCGTTGGTTTCCAGCTGAGTCAGCGCCCAGTCTTCATTCACGTTGGGACCGGGCCACAGTTCCTTAAACAGGTTGCCGTTACCGCCGTCTGGAAAATTGAAATGCGTGAATCGACCATCCACGTTTTCCACCGCGATGTAGATACCGTTCAGTTCGCCGTTGATATAAATTTTTGCATGGGCGGTTCTGGGCGCCACCACGCCAAAGTCGTTGAACAGGCTGTAGGACAGTCTCTCGCGCAGTTTGGTGGTATCGCTCATCATGCTGTGAAAGTTCAGTCGCTTTAATCCGTACAGCCGCGCGTCGTCATCGTATTTGTCAAATTTCATTTTCATGGAAAGTCGTGCGCATTCATCCGCGTAATTACGCACCCCATCATTTTCATCCCAGCAGTGGTGTAAAGACCAGGCCCCTTTGTAGCGCACGCCAATTTCATCGAATTGCTGGTCGATGCCGTCCCCAATCACGTGCAGTGCCGCCAGGTGGTATTCCTCGTCGTTGCCGAATTCATCCATGGCGGCTAACTCATCGGGATCTATGGTGATGTGGTATTCCAGAACCTGGTTCTGGGTAAAGACGGTCTGGTTCTGCATTTCAAATGTCACCGCGCCGTTTTCGGTATCGGTACTGACGTCGGAATCAGCGGTGTCCAGGCTGGAATCAACGCCGTCGGAATCAACGCCGGAATCTGTGGCTTGAGTGTCAGATGCCGTGTCAAAGCCGGTTGCGGAGTCGGCATCAGGATGGGACTTTTTGGATTTGCTGCACCCCATTAACGAAGCGCCCAGAATAAGCGTCAGCAATGCGTACGGGAAAATATGGCGATGAAAGTGAACTGGCATCCGGTTGTCTCCTTTTTTACCCCTGAAGATGGCACAGGTTTATCAAGTATACGGACAATAATTAAGGTGGGTCAAATCAAAGGATAAAGCTCATCATTTAAAGATTGACTATAGTAAAGGTTGCCTAAAGGTTGCCCCCATGCAGTACCGAGGCAAGGAGGGCCCACCGCAATAACGGGAGAGGCCTTAACCTGCGAACAGTTTTTGGGGATGGCGGGCATTGTTGAATTGGGATTGCGCTTCTGTTCCCAAAGTTTTTTTGGGAAATTTGATTTTGGCGATTTGTTGAAACCCCATGTGGCGCGCAGCTCGCCCAGTGAATCTGTTTACTGGTATTCAATTTGGTTACACTTGGCTACATCAATTCAAAAAGTCCACCCGGGTGGACTTTTCATTCTTCTTCGAAACGATGTAGTGAATCAGTGAGTGGAAGCCAGTTGCAGTAGGGAGAAAAATATCGCGGTTGCACCTTCATGTCCAGGAAAATCTTCCTGATTTTGAGCCGCTGGACTGCTGCCGTGTGGTGGAAAATATGATAAACAGCAACAGGGCGTTGGACGAGGTTGATTTAATATTGCAGCAGGGGCACCTGCTCGCGGATGCCCGTTATGGCGAAGTGGATTATCCAGCTGTAAAAGGGTTCCTGAAAATATTACTGACAACTCGCGCTGCCGTTGCTCTCCACACATTCCAACGATTCGCAGCTTACACGGCTGGGCATGCAATGCATTGTCATTTCCGAAATGTCGCAAACGCCGGTGGACTGAACCAGCATGCTGTTATCACAGGTTGCCGCCATGCCGGTTTCGCAGGCATCGCCAATGGATTTATTGTGACAGGGCGGCGCCGCTTCACATGATGCGTCTGTGGCGGCGATGTAATCTCTGGCAAACCAGCTATGGTTGTAACTGCTTTCAATTTCCACATTTTCCGGAAGCCTTTCCAGCCAGGCCTCTTCTTTTTCAAATTCACAGTATTGGCCTGTTTCCGCGCAGTTTTCAATCAGCTCGGCGGATTCGGGTACGCATTCGGGGACAAATTTTCCCATGGCGCATTTCATCCCGGTAATTTCGTAGACATTGTCTGTTGATTCAGTTTCGGAAACGTCGTGACACAGCCGGTTGCCAATTCGATCATTGCATATCTGAGCAACCGCCGGTTCTCTGCGTATGCATTGCGCAACACCGCCCTGGGCATATTCGCACGCGGAACGTGCAATCATTACCATGTCTCCGTTTTGTGCGTCGCTGGCGCACGACATGGCGGAATCGTCGGACGCACATCTTTTGTATTCCACATCACAATACAGGGGATGATTATCATCGGCGTTGCAGACCCCCTCCGTTTGATACAAAGATCCCCATGCGGAGCAGATGGGGCTGCCAAACACAGTCGTCGTGCAGGAATCACCCATGTTTTTGCCCTCGCACTGGGCGGTATCCGCTTCCAGCAACTGAGATATTTGCAGGTCAGTCAACGCCTGCCAGTCGATGACTTCACTGTCGTCATCGGCCGCTTCGGATGCTGAATCCGCCGACCCATTCGGGCTTGTCTCCGCTTCAGTGGCAAAATCAAAAGGGGGTGTCTGCATTTCTGAAGCGGTCTCTGTCTCCGTTGTCACATCATCTGTCAACTGGCTTTCATCTGCGGATTCGGTACCGCAGGCGACGCACATCAAAAAAGCAACCATGAATATTTTTCTTACTGAAACGATTTTGAAAATAAATGTATGACACATTTGACCCCACCTTTGTTGAATTGTTTTCATCGAAGCCGGTAACACTGATAATCTATATTTGGCCAGTATCACTCAGAACAGTCCCTGAAAGGCAAAAGGTGAGAACCATTGCCTGGATAAAAGTTACCAGGGAAGGGATTTTGAATGCTGTTTTACGGACATGAACGCAAACATGAATGAAAAATCGGAAATTATGCTGAATGGGCGATGGCAGTAACATGGCTTTTGTTTATCGCAGGGATTTAAAATGGAATGAAGGAGCGCGCTATGGGAAAATGCATTTTAATCTTTTTGGGGTGTATGCCCATTTTTATATGGAGTGTCCTGGTTGTCGGCTGTCAGCCCTTAGATGATTCGAGCCCAAACGGTGGACAAATTGAAGGCGGCACTGATTCGGGCGGTGATTCGGATGGGGACTCTGATACCGATTCAGACACGGACACTGACACCGACTCGGACGGGGATGCGGATTTCGACAGGAATGGATGTGACGATGGCATCTGGGAGGGTATTTTCGCGGTGGGGATTTCTCCCGACGTGAAAATTGCCGATTGCAGGGAAATTGTTGGCGACCTGCTCATCGTGAACTCTGCCTTAACAGATCTGGAACAGTTTCAAGGCATCGAAACAGTCGGGGGCGACGTGCTTATCGGCGGCAATCAGCACCTCGGGCAAATTGAAGGGTTACGATCTCTCACAAAAATCGGCGGTGGATTATATATTGGCAGTGAGCCCCAAGGCATGAATTACGATTCATACGAAATCATACGAAACATCGATACATTGGAAAATCCAGAACTCCAAAGCCTGAATGGACTTGAAGGGATAGCAGCCCTTGACAATCTGGTCGTGGCAAATAATTCGAAGCTTCAGAACCTCGAAGGTTTGTCGGGGCTAACAAATCTTGATGTGCTTATCGTGGAGAACAACGCATCGCTCAATAGCTTAAAAGGACTGGAAGGGCTTACTGCGGCGGGAAATATATATATTCGTAACAACCCTCTGGTTAAAGATTTCACGGGCTTAAATTCCTTGGCGCATATCGATTCCATACTTGCATTTTCACAGACAGGTGGCGGCCTGACATCGACAACGGGATTGGAGAATCTGGAAACCGTTGATGACTACCTCGCCCTGTCTTATGTACCGTATGCGGACGATTCGACTGTCATCCGAAATCATTTGGTTAACCTTGAAGGCTTGCACAGTCTCAAGTTTGCAGGCGAACTCACTGTCGCATCGGATGCGCTCGAAAGCCTGAGCGGCTTGGAAAATCTGCAGCAGGTGGACACACTTCTTCTGGGCAACTGCGCAGACAATTGCGATGATCTCGGTTGTGACAGCAGCCAGGCTGATTTATGTGCGGGTGTGCCCAATCTCGCAGATTTGTCTGCCATATCAGGTGTCAACGCCAGGCGCATATCCATTCGAGAGAACAAAATGATGACCAACCTGGATTGGGCTGCGTCCATTGAAGGACTGGAAGTGCTGGAGCTGGGTTATTTTTCGGAGTACGTGTATCCGCCGGCCGGCGGTTGCCTCGGTGTGACAAATGTCGATGCGCTGACTCAGATGGACGATTTGCAAACCTTCAGAGCGCTCAATATCGCCTTTGACGGTAAGCTGCCATTGGCGGATGACAGCGATGTTTATGCAGAGCTTATTTACGATACCGCGCCCTGAAAAAGTATTTCTCATCCAATTCCAATACGTAATCCAATACGTAAAGATCCAATACGTAAAGCACCCAAACCGTTGTTGTTGAAATTTCGGGGAAAATCGATTCCGGCCTGGTGAGAAAAGACCCAGTTGTGTGACTGTTTCATCGCTCAGAGGACAAAAGTAAGAATTCGTTGACACCGCTGCAGCGTTTTGGAGAGGCGCAGTGTCTATTGCG
>JAFGWT010000026.1 GCA_016937015.1 Deltaproteobacteria bacterium
CCAACTTGATTGGGAATCCAGACTGCAAGCGACTGGATGCCCGAATTCTCGGGCATGACGGCTGCTTCTTAAACGGAAAAATTCGGGTAATTGCTGTATTTCAGGCTAAAGATCTTACCTATGAACACCCATATGCTATGATCGGCTGAACACACGAAAGTGACGTGACGCTCAGGGAGTATGGCATGACGCTCAATATACGTCCGTTTGTATTCTTTTTTTGCACTGCCGGCATGATCCTGGCGTTCATGACTGGTTGCTATAAAAAACACAGCGATAAAAAAGCCCACGATACGGAATCGGCGGATTCGGCATCGGATTTGTCCACGGAGGTGTCGTCGGACAGTGACACGGTTACAGGCATTGCCACTGACGTTGACTCAGACACACCAATAATACCGGATTCGGAATCCAGCGATTCTGAATCAGAGACAGATTCACGCCCCATCGAATCACATTGCCGCGCACCCGAGTTTGAAAACATGATCCCCGTTGGAAGTGATGCCGCTGCGACCACTGACATCAGCATCGATTTCGACGATGTGACCTTTTCCGCTGTTTCAACCGAAGGGATCGATGCCCGAATTGGTTGGGCGGATTTTAGCGATTATTGCAGCACCGGCATTTGGATGGGCACCACGACTGCGGAAAATGCAGCCTCCGACAGAGTGAGCCTGTCGAGCGGCTTTGCCATCCGAATGGACTTTCAGGCACAGGAAGACACGGCATTTGGTCTGTCGTTTGTGGCGCGTGTTCCGCTGGGCGCTAAAATTCTGGTGACACTTTTTGATGCTCACCAGGAGCCACTTTCATCAAACCAATTTCAACCCCTGCCTGCGGCTGATCCCGAATGCATACCTGATCGGCGTTACCCCGCAGCCGAGCAGCGACTGACACTTTTTTCGGATGTGCCAGTCACCGCTGCCGTGATTGAAGCAAGCGACAACTTTATATTTCACATAAAGGATATCTATTTCAGTACCGCATCGGAGTCGTCACCCGCATGTCCCTGGGTGAACAGCGATTTCTTTGAAGATCCAACGACAAGATGTGACATTTTAAATGTGGCGTACCCGGGATACAGATGCATTGACAGACCTGCCAATAAGAATTCCTGCGATTCCGTCACCGCCGCTGATTTCAATGGCACGCTCAATTCTGCTCATGAGCTGGGCTGTTTCCGTGAAGTTGAGGACCTGATATGTGGCCCTGTTACATACAAAGAACCTGACGAATGCTGCTTCTATATCAGCGAATCAGAAACAGAACTCTGCCTGGATTGAGTCACGACTGCACGAGCGGTCTGTCGCTGCAACTGCCTCAGTCAATCCCGAATGGGGAGGGAATAGACCGAATCGGTCTGGACCCCGCCTATCAGAAAATAGTCTGACTGTGCTGTTGGTCACTATAGTAACCGTTCGGGATAGGTTTGACAGTGATGTCCACGCTGCCGGAAGTTAAACCGGCGGCATTGGCCGTTACTTTCAGGGTACCTGTTTGCAGACTGTCAGAGGCTGCCAGGATGATGATATTGCCCACTCTTGGCCGCACCGGATTTTCGCGGCAATCGGTAAACCGGCAATCGGTAAACCGGCAATCGGTAAACCACCCAAACTGAGCATTCTGAAATCATTGGGGTTTTACGACCCTTTTTGTTGAGACCCTGGTATCATTATGCCCTGGTATAAACCAAAGCAATGTTCAGTTCATTGTATCCGGCAGCATGTTATCCGGTACCCGGCAGCATGGCGCACCGCGTTTTGGCAGGATAATGGGCATGGGGTCACTCATCTGATTCGCGGCGCGGTTTAAATCACTTGCAAAGAATCAAACACCGATCGATATTTGGCAGATATTAAATGAAAAAGAGAGCGGGTCGATTGATTGCGCGTTTCCTGCAAAAGTCAACGCCGGATTCATCGCCGCATTGCAGGGAGAACATCATGACAAAGTTTTTGGGTACATTAACAGTCGCATTGATGCTGGCACTGTCGGTTGCCGGCTGCAGCAAAAAGCAAAAAGTGACAAACGACGTCTCAGACACGCAGACCTCCTCTGAACATGACAGCATGTGGTCTTCATCCAGTGACAGCCACAGCGCCTCCGGCACCGACAGTGATACCCTCCCGAACCTGAACGCCGATTCAACTGCCACCACGCCCACAGATTCAAACACCGCGCTCAACACAGACAACGGTTCCGAATCACCGGGTGAATCAGATTCTCATGCCATCACGGACACCAGCGAAGAGACAACGACTCAATCCGATACCGGCAGCGAATCCACTGCCGATACCGACAGCGCATCCGCGGTGGACTGCAGTGAAGAATTCGCCCCATGTACCCTGGACTCGCAATGCTGCGACGGCGTCTGCAACCAACTGCTGGGAATGTGCGACCTGCCCGATTGCTACGGCCAGCCGGACTTCACACCTTGCGAAGTGGTCACCACCCCTGACCGTTCCTTTGACATCTGTATCGACAGCATCTGCCAAAGCCCCGGATGCGGCACTGTCGAATGTGTGACCCCCGGACCCCATTTCAGACTGGCCGATACCAATCAGCGCACCTGTTTCGATACATCGTCGGCATTGGCATCCTGTCCGGACTCGGGTTATTTTGCAGGGCAGGATGCCCAGTATGGATGGGATGCATCCCATGCGTCCGCAGACCGCTACACACGCATCCTTTCCACATCGGGAGAACCGGTGGTGCAAGACAATTCGACCGGCATTTTCTGGCAGGGCTGTCCTGCCGGACTGTCCGGAAATTCGTGTGAGGCAGGCGAAGTGTCCAAACGCGTCTGCAGCGAAGTGGACTGTCAGGACGCGTTCATTCCCAACGAGTATGCATGGGAAGATGCCGTGGCCTACTGCGACCAACTCGACTGGGGCGGATACACAGACTGGCGGCTGCCCGACATCTTCGAGCTGCACAGCATCGTCGACCTGTCCTACACTCAGCCGTGTCTGGACCCTGCCGCCTTCCCGGGAATCATCTGGGACAGATACTCCGAACGCTGGCTCATGTCGACCTCCACCTACGTATACAGCGAATCCACGGCCATGGCTCTGTCTCTGTACAACGGTTTTATCGATAATCATCCCAAATCCTTTGAGAGAAATGTGCTGTGTGTCCGCGGCGATGTTTTGGCTGTGCCGCGCTTTCTGGCTATCGAAGACGTTGAGACAGAGCCAGTTGTCCGTGACTTCGTCACCGGCCTGGACTGGCAGGGGTGCGCCGCAGGACAACTGGGCAGCACATGCACCGGCAACGGGGTGAGTGCCGCTGAAAAATACACCTGGCAGGGGGCACTGGCCTATTGCGATGAACTTGAGTGGGGCGAGCGGAATGACTGGCGACTGCCAAATCAGAAGGAGCTCTACAGCATTGTGGATTTTCGCTTTGATAATCCAATGGTTTTGACGTCGGCATTTCACAATACGCCATCTTCGGTTGCCATATGGACCGCCTCAACCGACGTGACCTTCCCCGAAACTGCCAGCGGAATCGATTTTCAGGGCGCCACAGTGAAACCCTACGTCAAAACCGAAAGTCTCTACGTCCGCTGTGTCAGTGACATCACCGAATAACCTGTTTAACCCAACACCCCGGTTTTCCCCTTCCCAGGCTGTCTCTTTATCGGAGTGATTCATCTCCCCCTGTCTTCGAAGCTGTCTCTTCATCACAGTAGATCAAACGCCAATATGAATGTCGGCATTAAAACTGCCGACGTAATCAGAACCGCTGCAGTGAGAAGGGAAACGTCTCGTGAGCAAACCAGGCGGTGGATGGTGCTGCGTTCTATTGTCGCAGCTTTTCAATCTCTTCCGCCATCGCCTTGTTTTTGTCGAGAAAGCGTTTCAGGTAGTCGACGGCGACGCACAGGACGGAAACGGCCAGAAAAAAGATAATGCCAATATTTCGGCCGGTCGGTCCCTGTCCACCCAGTCTGGAAAAAATAACTGCTGTGCAAATACTGTTGAACAGGGCGATGGGAACGCCAATCTGCCAGCGAAATCGCCAGGTAGCTGCCAGCGGAATGACAAAAATAATGAGATTGATCGGTTCCCCCACCACGGGATACAGTAGCAAAAGGACAATCGGGTGAATCAGCGCCAGTCCCAGAATCACAAGCCAATCTTTTTTTACCAGTTTTCCAGCGTGTTTTTTCATCGCTGGGAATTATTCATGAAGTTTCATTTCAAGACAAGAATATTTCATAGCAGTTTATTTCATAGCAGTATGGCACTGGTGCGGTTCGCAGCGCAGCTGGTAAGATTCAGCTGTCGAGATTATTTAATAATTCCTGTGCGATAGCAATGATCTGGGTGGGACGATAGGGTTTTGACAGAAAGCGCACGTTGTCGCCCAGTTCTTTCAGGTTGGTCATTTTTTCGGATTCCCGGGTGTATCCAGAGACCAGAATAACAGGAATGGTATTGTCGATTTGCAGCAAGCTTTCGAGGGTGGCTATCCCATCCAAATCCGGCATGATGAGGTCCAGCAGCACCATGGCAATTTGCGTGTGATTCCCTTTAAATTGCTCGATGCCGGCTTTGCCGCTGGCCGCTCCGATGACTTTGCAGCCAATACTTTTCAGCATCCGTTCGCCCGCTCGTAAAACCAATGGCTCATCGTCAATCAGCAGTACGGTTCGTCCCTCAAGGATATTGGCTGTTCGTTGCGCCTGCGGGGCTGTTTTTTCCTGGCTGAGCAGCGCCGCGTCGGCCGGAGCGGCAGGGAATGTCAGGGTAATGTTGGTTCCCTGCCCTGGAGCGGAATTAATGGCAATGCGGCCTTTCATGGAATGCACCACGCCATACACCATCGAAAGTCCAAGGCCGGTGCCTTTGCCCTCGGGCTTGGTGGTATAAAATGGCTCGAAGATGCGATCCTGAACACTGCGGTCCATGCCGGTGCCGGTGTCAGAAACCCTAATGGTGACTTCATTGGTATTGCTGGACGTGGAAATGGTGAGTTGGCCTTTTTCGCTCATGGCATCAAGCGCATTGAGGCACAGATTCATAATCGCGTTTTCGATTTGCGCCTTGTCACCCAGGATGAGAGGGGGAACCGTGGAATGCGATACCCGTATCTGAATTCCTTTATTGGCTGTGCGCTCCAGTATCGACAACACATCGGCGACCACATTCGTCAATGAAAAAATCTGTTGTCGGTAATTGCTCTTTCGCGCAAATCCCAAAAGGTTCTGGGTCAGCTGGGCGCCGCGATCACAGGCAGCGATAATGGTGTCAATGTCCCTGAAGTCCTTGCCCCTGAATTCAGGCTCTTCTTTTAGCGCGTACACAGACGACAAAATGACGTTGAGGGTGTTGTTCATGTCATGGGCCACCCCGCCGGCCAGTATGCCAATCGCTTCGAGCTTTTTGGCCTGGGCGAGCTCAGCGGCCAAGGTTTTTCGCTGGGCAATGTAACGTTTCAATCTATCTGCCCCAAAACACATCACTGAAAGGAAAAAAAATACCAGAAAGGCTTTGGGG
>JAFGWT010000244.1 GCA_016937015.1 Deltaproteobacteria bacterium
CCGCCGTTGCTGCCATCGCCACCGGTGCCCAGAATAATGGCGCCCTCCAGCCGCTTGGGACTGTACCCCGCACCGGACGGTCTGGGGCCATCCCACATGGTGGTCAGGGTGCCGGCCTGGGCATCGCCCCCTTTGAGTGTAAAGTGATTGCCCGACGGCCCTTTGAGCATGGCGAAAACAAAGTCATGCACCAGGGACTTGGCGCTGGGGGTGTACACGCTTTCGGACTGCCAGCCGCCCTGGTCGCTTTTGTACACGCCGAATTCAAGATCCGCCGCAATCCACGGACCATCACCTTCTCCCCTGCCGCCCCAGGTTCAGATACACGCCCATAAAATAGACCATACTAATGGATTGCTTTGCATCTTCATCACTTTGTGTCTCCATTTCTGGTATTTTGGTATTTTTTTTAAAGCTTACCTGTATGTGGGGTTCCAAAACAAAAACAGGCAGTAATAAAAAAAATATTGTGATGTTAGTCGGAAAGCGAATCGTTCTCCCCCCCAAAAAAAATGAAACACTTTGGACGTCTTGTGTCATGGCCTGTTGGTAAGCGCAATCAACCCCATGACACAGGAGATTATCATGGCATTCAGAGTGAATATGGTATTAACAGTGATGATTATGGCAGCCGCTTTGGGCTGTAGCGATGATTCGACCAGCGCCACGTCGGACACCGCCCTCTCAAACAACAATGACATCAGTTCCGTTGTTGATTCCAGCGGGGATTCACCCGATGGGACATCCGGCGATGTTGAAAAAAGCGATGGGACGACAGATGACGCATCAGTGGTGCAGTTCCCTGGGTCGGGGACTTCAGGGAGTGGCGGCTCACTGGAACCTGGCATCCCGCCGGAGACCTCAGCGGAATGCAACGCCAATACCGCCAGCGCATCCTCAGATGTAAAGGAAGTGATTTCAAAGGAAGTGGAATGCTTTTATGGCGAAGACCGGCCGGATATTCCTGCGGCATCGATGGAGCAGATTGTGGAAGTGGTGGCAGATAAGGAATGGGTGCATCTCCGGCTGACCCTGGACCCGTCGTTTGTGGACAACTCTTATGGCCAGACAGCCGTGGGCTGGGAGGACAGTAAAAAGGGCACACATACCTTTAAGGACTTGGTGGGCAGCGATCACGCCGAAATGCTGCTTTACGACGCAGACGATAACCTCGCGCTGCACTTTAAGGTGGATTACATTTCCGAAGATGAGACTCAGGTGTCGGGGTATAGCACGCTTGGGGTTGAAGGTGGCGATGGCAAGATGATTGTGGGTGATGCGGCGTCAGTGCTGGGTGTTGCGACATCGCTCAACAGAAACATTAACGGTTGCGGGTTGCAGTATGTGGAAGATTCACCTCAAACCAATACGCAGTATGTATTACCGGCGGGCGCTGAGGCGTGGGATTTTCGCGTGGTGTACGAGGTCTGGGTGGAGATTTCAGTGTTTGGTGAGGCGGGATTTGGAAAGGCAATAATCGAAAACGTTCACGCGTCCCCATCGAAACAGGAGAGCAACACCATTGAAGTGATTCCCGGCGATTGCCCAAAGTGCGACCCGGCGGTTGAGGACTGCGATCCGATACCGGTGGACACCGATCCAGGTGACACTGCAACCGTTGATACAGACACACCCCAGGATTCCGACCCGCCCGGGACAGACAACAGCCCCGAAGTGGAGTAAGCCTTGCCGCAGCGCCGCCCGTTTTATTCGGGTTGCGCCTCCGTGCCGCTCTCACACAGACTTTTCGAGATAAACGCCGCCACTTCCTTAAACGCCCCAATGAAATCCTGATCGCACAGGTCGTGAAAAACGCCGCCGGTCTGTTCCGACAGGGCCTGGTACACCACTGCGGCTTTGGCGGCGGTTTCACAGCAAATGTGGACCGGCGTGGCGTCACAGGCCACATTTTTATCCATGGAGGCCCCAATGCCATGAAAATAAAATGCCGAAACTGGTGGGGTGAGTGCCGCCAGTGCTGCCTTGAATGACGCGGCATCCACGTCGGCGTTATCGTCCGACACCACCATAAAATGAACCTGGCTACCGGGGCGTATCGCCGCGTTCCACCTATCTGCAGTGTTCAGCAATGCCGTGAGTGCGTCCTTGCTGCCGATGTTCTGCGCGATGTGCAGATAGGTGGGCAGCGACGAATCATTGGGGCAATTGCCACTTCCCGGCGGTGCATCCAGGCAGATGCCGTTTTTGATTTTGTCGTCTTCGGCAGGAGAGGGAGCGGAGATGACCGTCAGATGCACATCAATACCCCACTGGGTCAGGCCCAAAAAGAACGCGGGTAATTCGGCCTGCAGCATGCGCACCTCGTCTTCCATGCCCGCTGAGTTATCCACCACCAGAATAAAATCCAGCATGGCGTCCGCCACCGAACTGTCGGTGCCGCTGCCCGCGCAAATCATTGGGCCGGTGTCCGTGTCCGCTGAGGGACGGTCACTGTCGCTCTCTTCCCCGGCGGATTTGGGCCCCATGTCATTCACCACCAAATCTTCGGTACACCCGGAGGCCAGCCACAGCGAAAACAAAATGAAAACAAATTTAGACATGTTGTTCATTTGAGCAGTGTAGCAGCATCTTTAAAAAAATCCGATTCGAAGGTGCACCACACCCCTTTTATTTACATGTCGTCCAGCATTTGGCGGGCGCGTGTGGCGGCGGGGGTGCCGGGATAGCGACTGATCACGGACGCAAGCAGGGTTTCAGCTTTAGCGCGGTTGCCCACCTTCATATATGAACGGGCCAGACGAATCCGCGCCTCAGCCCCAAGCGCGTCGCTCGCCTGTGCCGACGACACGTATTTTTCAAGCAGGGCAATGGCGCCAAAATGGTCGGCCAGCTCATCCTGCAAAATGGCCGCTGCACGGTACTGCGCCCGCCGTCGTTCCCGTTGCGGGGACAGCCGGATTAGTTGCCGGTAGTCGTCCACCGCCG
>JAFGWT010000245.1 GCA_016937015.1 Deltaproteobacteria bacterium
CTGGCGCGTCAAGATGCGACGTCGGCGAGACCTGCGTCCGACATCATGCAGGCCCTGTTCGCAAGTGAAATCCAACAAGAGCAAAGACAGCTGGAAGCACGCCGCCCCCATCCCAAAAGTCAACAGAGGCAAACGCATGTGACACGGGGCGGTTCCCTGTCTCGCCGTCGAAGGCGCATACTGGCTGCCATTGCGTTGACGGCGTCGATTTCGATTGGTCTGAGCGGGGTGACATGGTGGATTCAGTCCAGGCCGCACAAAGCGACGCCAAACTCCGACCACGCCATCGACATTAACAGTTCGACCGCCAGCATGTCGAGGCCGACTCAGCGGGTCGACAGTCACGCTGGCGCACCTGCCGCACCGGCCGACGCAGACACCGTATCTGTGCGGATTTCAGGCGCAAAGACGAACGCCACCTTTTTAGTAAATGGGCTGGTGGTGTCTAACCCTTTCTCGCTTTCCCAATCCAGCACCCGCACCATGATTCAAATCCGCACGCCTGGGGAGAGTGATCAATGGATAGAAATTGTACCGGAGCGGGATTTGACGGTTGCCATTCCCCAGACACCCCCAATGGATACCCGACGAAAATCGGTTAGTCGGATAAGGCGAAACAGCGACAATACCGACCCGCGCGTTCCCTTGCCGGCATCAATTCCCACAGGTGAAGAGGGCCATGAAACTGCGCCATTAAATGCCCCCCTCACGTTTGAATCCAACCCCTTCGAAACCGGGCCGACGAATAACGATCCCGCCAGGACATCCCAATGACCACCTCTCGATGGCTTGCGTCGTGTTTGTTTCTCGTTCAGGTTGCGGTGTGCTGCAATCTCATGGCTACTCTCCCCTGCCCATCCCGACCAGCATCCAAAGCGGAGGCCAGAGACCTTGCCAGTCAGTGGTTTGCCACCGGCGCCGAACGCGTTGCGGCAGGTGACTTTTCTGGTGGTCGACATGCGTTTCTGTGTTCCCATGCCATGGTACCGCATCCGGCGTCCCTGCTCAACGCGGCCCTGGCATCCCATCGGGCAAACGACGTAAGCGACGCCTGCGCCCTGTACCAGCGGTTTCTGGACACATCTGACGATGACCGAAAAAACGCCAAGGTCCGCATCGAAATGGCATCGCTGAAATGCGATGACGCATCGGCAGCCACCACCTTCAAAAAGCGGCGCATCGACAATACATACCCAAACGTCACCGAAGACAGCCCGCGCAACGACACATCCCAAAGCGAACCGGACAATTTAAAAAATCGCGACGCAAAACACCGAGAAGCAATCAAACCGCCCGCGCCAGAGGTTATTCCGGAACCCAACAGCACACTTCTCATCACGCGCACCCCGTATCAGTTGCAATCACCGCTGCGCAAGTCAGGAAACATCCTGCTCATTTCGGGCACTTCAGTTCTGGTTGCCGGCACCGCATTTCAGCTGATGGCCGCGTGGAACAAACACGAAGGAGACGTCACCACAAATGCAAAACTGTTTGATGTGTATGACAAAAACACAGATCGATACCAGTACATTGCCAATATCGGTTTTATCAGTGGCAGTGTGCTGTTTCTCACCGGCCTGACCCTTCGGATTGCGTCGCATAAAATGCCATTAACAGAGACCAACATCACCGCGTCCCGTATACTCCCCTGGCACTCCGGGGTTCTTTTCACGCATACATTTTAGACCCCGCCAATCTAAAAATGATCTTACTGTGCTGTTGGTCGCTATCGAAACACCTGACTTTGTGCGACTGTCACAGGCGCAATTTTACATGTTTTCGCTTTAAGGCATTGCGGTCGTTTTGTGCGTACTGGACCAGGAAAGGGGGATGGGGATTTGGCTGTTCCGGCAGCTGACCGCGCCCGATACCAGATAGTGATTATTTAATCAGGCCACACTTTTCCATCAGTTTTCGCAGATGATTTCGGTTCAGTCCCGCGTGGGCTGCGGCCCTGGATATGTTGCCGTTGCTCTCTTTGATAACGGTCTTAACGTACTCTTCTTCAAACACCGCAAGCCATTTTTCCTTGGCCTCCTTGTACGGCATGGACGTATCCACCACCGGCGTCGAGGCGGTATTGAGCTGATGATGAAACGCGAACTGCAGACTGCCAAACGGCGGGGCAGCCAGGCCGGAAAGCACCCACGCCCGCTCCAGCACATTTCTAAGCTCCCGCACATTCCCAGGCCAGTCATAATGAATCAGCCGGCGAAGCCCCTCACCGGCAATATCACCGGAAGCGGTATTTCTGCTGCGATAAAAATGGGCAATCAATCCAGGGATATCATCGGTATGGTCGCGCAGTGCCGGCATCTGAAATCGCACCACCGACAGTCGATGAAACAAATCAAAGCGAAATTTATCTTCGGCGACCATTTGTTCAAGATTTCGATTGGTGGCAGCGATGACACGGACATTCACATGAACCGGCCGTTCCGCCCCCACCGGTTGCACCGTCTGGGCTTCGAGCACTCGCAGCAGCTTGCCCTGTGCCACCAATGGCAATTCTCCCAGTTCGTCCAAAAATATGGAGCCGCCATCCGCCAGCACAAATGCCCCCTTGCGGCTTTCGACTGCGCCGGTAAACGCGCCCTGACGGTGGCCAAAAAGATGAGACTCTATCAACTGTTCAGGAATCCCCGCACAATCCACCACAACAAATGGCCGATTGGCGCGTTGAGAATTTTCGTGAATGGCCCGGGCCGCCAGCTCCTTGCCGGTGCCGGACTCCCCTTCAATCACCACCGTCGCATCCGTTTTGGCGGCCAGCGCCATAATGGCAAAACACTTTCGCATGACCACACTGCGCCCCACCAGCGAACCAAAATGATCCGCTTCATGGGGCGGAACATCAATATGACCCGCCGGTGCAACCTCCACCGGGGTGCTGCCAATGGTCACCTGACTGTGAGATGTGAGCACAACCTTGTCGATTCGGGTTGTGCGCAGAAATGTTCCGTTGGTACTGCCCAAATCCTCTACCAGTACACCGCCGGCTGAGAGCGTAAGCCGCAAATGACGACTGGAGACAGCCGCATCATCGACTACCAGGTCGCAACCGGATGACGCACCAATGACAATGCCCCTGGTGGTAATGAGAACAGGTGTATTGCCGCCATCGCCGTGATGAACGCGACATACCCAGGACGGCGTTATCCGCCGACCGTCTTTTTTTTCCGCCACAGCATGCTGCACTTCGGTATCTCTATCCGGTTCCAACACAAATCACCTCGTTCCATCATATTCAATTCAGTCGTGCACCACCGCCCGCCTGATAAAAATTCGAAGCAACCCAAAGTCATTGCATGAGTCATTTTCTGTCATTGTTCTCTTTACATTTAACTCATATTTTTCATAGATAAACGCATAACAAAAATATCCATTCGAGGAAATGAAATGAAGAATTCAGTCGATTACTTTTTTGCCTTCATCTTAATTTCATGTATCGCTGTGTCCGGTTGCGATCTCGTTTCAAGAGATGGTCAATTTGATTGCAAATCCGATGCAGACTGTAAGGATAACTATCCTTATTGTTATGCCAGAAACGACGCGTCGCTGAAATGCTGGACCAGCCCGGAACCACTTGTGGGGGATACCGACACCGTACCCAATATCGACTCCGATACCCCATCCAATGGGCGACCGGATTCAGATACCAACACAGAGCCGGACCAACCCACCCCAACAGACGCCGCGCTAACGGATACAGCAACCACCGAACCCGCCTCGGACGACATGGACAGCGCGCCCCCGGTCACTGACACGGCAACAATTGATCCAATCGATTCAGGCACTCTCGCAGACTCTGCCACCATCAGTGAAATTGCAGATACACAAAAAGATTCAGATACAGACTCCTCAACAGGACCAACCACCGAAATCGATACCACCGACATGAGTGATTCAGATACGTGTTCTGATTCCGATACCGTCACTGATTCAGATACCGTCGCTGATTCCGATTCCGTCGCTGATTCCGATTCCGTGTCTGAATCAGATACCGTCTCTGATTCAGATACCGTCTCTGATTCAGATTCTGTCATCGATTCAGATTCTGACACCAATTCAGATACCGTCTCTGATTCAGACACGACGATCACTCCCGAAATTGTCCCCAGGCGCCCGGACCCCAAACTGATGACCAATATGGATTTACTTCATGAGGAAGGCATCACGGTATTTGCGACCACCCCTCAGGAAAGCCACACCACGCTGGTATATATTGGCACTGTTGAAGGAAATGTTTACCGTATCAACGACATTGCCGCGTCTCCATTCGAAGTGCAGCAAATAGATGAATGGCAAGGGAACAATGACTTCGAGCCATTACCGGATTTGCCGGTCACCGCCATTGCCATCGACCCCTGCGACGCGCAACGCATTTATCTTACTTTCGCCGGTAGTGATTCGTCGGTTACAAAGGTATGGCGCTCGGCAGACGGTGGCAACAGCTTTACGCCCCTCGACACCGCACCGACCCATGCGCTGTTCAACATATCGGTCAGCCCTCTGTCCAAAAATGTCCTGTACCTTATCTCCGGCGCCGCAGTATGGACTTCAGATGATTATGGGGATCACTGGACGGAGGACCCGGTCTCTGATGCGCTCCGCAGCAATCTGATTGCCAGCACCGTCCTCGCCGAGGATGACCGCATCAGTGTTATCTCAACCTATCGCACTCCCGCCGGATACATGCAGGCACTGGTTGGCACCCAAAACGGCAATCTGATTTGGTACACCAGTTTTGACCTTATTTCCCCATCCTGCTGTTTTGACCCGAACGTGTACATGCTTGATGCGAATGAAATGCCAATACGTCCGGCGGAAAGCCAAATGGTGGTCGACGCCACCACATACCACACTGAGGGCATTTTTTATCATTACACCAGTTATGCCCATGAGCTGCTGTCCACGACGCCTCACATCTGGGGCACAATTTCCACTGAAGGGGGGTGGTTTGCTGCACCGATGGACGGAAATCCCTACTGGATCAATCCCGGTGGTACCAGCATCAATCCGTTCTTTTCACAAAAATACACATACGTGTATGACCTTTACAACGAATGCGCCTACCTGGGAAATGAGCATTTGACCGACTGGACCGCTATTTGTCTGTAAGATTGCCACTTTCTCAATCATCATCGCCATCGTGGCACCCCACTCCGTTTGAGCTGCATGTGGCATCCACCTCGCCGTTATTGTGCAGCGCGGCATTCAGTATTTCCGTACCTGACGCATTTACCATTCCCCCGTGACAATCGACATTGTTACAGGCAAATGTCAGAGACAAATTGCTGTCGTGAGAGTTGAGACTGGGGGAATTATGATGACAGAAAACGCAAATATCTTCCACGACAGCACCCATACCCGTTACCTTGCAATGACCCCAACTGTCATGGTGACATCGTCAATACGGATGGCACACGTATTCTCGACGACGACAAACACATGGACGGTCAATCCGAAATCAAAAATCTGGACTGTGGCGCCATTGCCGTATGCCACGGCGAATAACCAGGGGGGCCATGAGTCACGCGCTGCCGGTTGGTGGAGCATGTACAGGCGGGCATCGATTTTTTTTGTTTACAGCCGCTTCATCATCCGTTTGAGGCCATCCCTTCCCACCAGCGTTACCGGAATGATTTCCGAGGCGGCCGCCTGCTGCTTCGCCGCCCGGGTGTAGCTGCCATTGGTCACCACCATGGCCTCATCGCATTTATAATACGTGGCACCGGCAATGGCCTGCTGCACCGCATCGTTGCCCACGCTATGCACGTTCCGGTCATAGTTTTTGGCCTGTACCGCATAGCGGACACCATCTTTGGTCACAATCAAATCCGCCCCAAAGTCCGCCCCTTCGTTGCCCACCAGCTCCGTGTCATATCCAGCGGCGCGAAACACCTTTTTTAAAAACCGCTCAAATTCGTGGCCGGACATCTCATCCACATACGCCATGCTGCGATTGTATTCCCACCGCCGCGCCATAAAAATCAGCAGCACAAATAAAACCGCCAGGGTGCCCACCAGCCATTCGTCCATGCGATATCGCAAAAACGCGAGAGACGCCATTACCATAATCACCGAGGCAGTTCCCGCCCAGTTGGTAATTTTCCCGCCCCGTGCATGGGGTCTGCGCCTCGCCTTATTCAGTTGCTTACTGGCCACTGGATTGCCTGTATGCCTGAACCGCTTTTTCGTGTTCGTCGAGGGTGACAGAAAATGTGTGCCGACCATCTGTGGAAACTACAAAATACAGATATGGTAGCACTTTTGGGGAAAGCGCCGCCTTCAGGGCGTGCAGCCCCGGGCAACAGATGGGGCCCGGCGGCAAGCCGGCGTGTCGATAAGTATTGTAGCGATTATCGGCATCCTGCAGTTGCCTGCTCCCCAACACCCCTTTAAACGTGCTGCACGAAGGTGGTTTGTCCGGTACAAACAAATCACAGCCATAAGCCACTGTGGGGTCCGCCTGCAACCGGCCGCTCGCAAATTTATCCGGATTCAACCGATTGGTGTACACTCCGGCGATGATAGGGGCTTCATCGGAGACTTTGGCCTCCGCCTGAACAATCGAAGCAAGGGTGACCAGCTCCGCAAGTGCGCTGCCGGACGGCAAATTCAATGATTCGGTTTTCTTAATAAAATTTTCGTGCATGCGCGCAACCACTTCTTCCGCAGTTGTATCGGGATAAAAATAGTACGTATCCGGAAACAGAAAGCCTTCCGCGCTTTTTGCAGGAATGCCCAGACGATTGAGCAGC
>JAFGWT010000246.1 GCA_016937015.1 Deltaproteobacteria bacterium
ATCTTGAGTCGAAGGAGGGAATCCAGTCTGTTCAGCTGGTTCCCCGCCTGCGCGGGGAAGACGGATTGGGTTACTCAAGTGCCTTGCTAAGTGTTCTATATCGATGCTCTCCTATTTAAATAAATATACCGAAGAGATGGGGAACGATGCGGATGAGTTGGGCAGGGGATTTGAAGGCGACTGTATTATTCGATAAAAATACAGAAATCACCCGTGTACGCCGGGTCAACAGTGTTGGGGCATGTTGCAAAGAGACGGTTGCTCTGACAGTGAAGTTGCTGCCCTTCCTCGCCACAGCGTTCTCCTTCGAAAGTGCATTTGCTGCCCAGTGCCGCTTCGCCGATAATCCATCTGTAGTAAGCATCCGCGCAATCCGTGTAAATAATGTCAATATCAGGATTACCGGTTTGCCAACCGCACTGTTCGCCTGCTTCCAGAAAGAATGGACTCGCTGTATCGGTATCGGCGCCGCACGCCACTTTGACCTGGGTGTCCTGACAGGAGATGTAGCCGGCAGTGTCTTCACCACAGACACTGACGTAATTCGGCTGATTGAAGTCCCAGTAGCAGGTCATGCCGTTCACGTCCCGACCGTCAATCCACGCGCTGAAGGCTTCCTGGCAGTCGTACCAGATGGGATTGTCAGTGTCGGTGCTGCAGGCGTCATCGCTGTCAATCAAAGCCAGCGGACTGTTCACATCGCTGTCCGGGCCACAGTTGATGCGCAGCTTGCCGTCCACGCAATAGACATTTCCGTCCATTGTGCCGCACATGCTGCCTGCAAAATCACACGCATCTCCGGGAAGCGCCGTCCCATTTTCCCATGCGACCGCCGCTGCTGAACAATCTGTCCACCCGGTGCCGTTGCCGGCGTCGGAATCACTGCCGGTGTCGGTATCCGGCACGTACCAGTTGCACCGGTCGTTGTAGTTGGTCAGGACTTTATCGGAATTGTCATAGCAGAACATTTGCATACTGCCGCTTACACAATGCACTTCGCCATGAGTGTTGTCAGCGCACCACTCATCCTTTGACCAGTAGCAGGCATCACTCGGCCACACGTCGCCTGTTATCCACCCGTCCAGCGCAAGCGAGCAGTAGACTAGCCAGGTACATGCTTCAAATTGAGAGCGGTCTTTCATCCAAATCTCACCGTCGCGATCGTTGTCCCTTTGGCACTTCAGCCATAACACACCATTTTCGCATCGTATCTGGCCACTTTCATTGCCGCATTCCTGATTGTTGAATGTACAGGCGTCTCCAGGACTCATGGAACCATCGATGGATGCGTACAGCGCCTCTTCGCAGTTCGGCCACGTAGTTGTGCCCTCGGAGGATGTATCCATTATGGGGATTGTCGCGGTATCCGTCGCGGTATCCACATGCGAGTCTGTCCCCCCATTCGTAATCACGTCCTGTGTGGTCAGATCATCGAGCGAGTCGCAGGCGGCACATGCCAGAAATAATACACAGAGTAAAACACATCTTTTCATACAAACCCCCTTCACTGGTGCAATGGAATGCGGGTCATTCCGCATCTGCTCCCATGGCACACTACCGCGCTTTTGCGGCCCAAAATAATTTTTTTTTATTTTGTTGGGCCATTTGAATGCCGCTATGGTCCAAAACCGTTATGACTGGTCCCAAATCCAATATCGCTCTTGCGTCGACCCATCTGAAACACACGGATGCGGAACTGGTGCGTCGGGCCATTGATGGAGATCGCTGGGCAGAGGAATCTCTGTACCGCGCCCATGTGGACGATATTTACACCTATTGTGTGCGGATGCTGCGGCATCAGACAGATGCCGAAGATGTGGTCCAGGATACCTTTGTGCAGGCGTTTGCCGACCTTGACACCCTGAGGGACCCCGAAAAGTTTAAACCCTGGCTGATGCGTATTGCCTACCACCGGATGCATCGGGTGTTTCGCAGACGCAAGTACCGTCGGATGTTCTTTTTGTCAGGCAGGGACGATACGCCCCTTGATGAACAGGCGACATCAGAGTCGACTCAGGAGCAGCGAACGGAGCTGGCGCTGCTGGACGCGGCGATTGCGCAGATGTCCCCAGAAGAACGTGCCTGCTGGATACTCAGATATTTTGAAAAGTACCGGATTAGGGAGATAGTTCGGGTGACCGGCCTGTCCAGAAATACGGTGAAACGACGCATCGCCGCTGCAAAAAGCACGGTTGATTCACATTTTGGGGAGCGCTTTCATGAATAGAGCCACCTCGTTAAAATCAGCGCTTGAATCCCGGCCGTCCGAAGCCACGGTCAAACGAATGTGGGATGAAATAGAGGCCAGGCGTCATGCGCCCCGACCGGTGCGGTTGTATCGGTGGGCCGGCGCCATCGCTGTGGCCGCCGGGTTGGTGCTCGCCATTGCCGCTGTGATGCGTTTTACGGGCGACAGTGGGGACGCGCTGTTGCTGTCGAACCGGGCGTCGATGCCGGAAAAGGTGTTTACGCCGCAAATCGCCCGCTTTGAATTTGTGGACGGGTCGCATATTGAAACCAGACCGCAAACCCAATTTGATGTGGTGATGAATCGTCAGGATGCCATTGAATTTGCCCTGCGCAAAGGCGCCATGGCTGTTCAGGTGACCCCGGGGGGACAACGGAAGTGGACAATTCATTGCGGTGAGGTTGACGTCACCGTGGTGGGGACCGCTTTTGATGTGGTGCGCACCCCTTACGAGGTGGTGGTGAAAGTGCATCGGGGAAAAGTATGCGTCAAGGGCGCCCAGGTGCCGGACGGCATTCAGATTCTGACCGCTGACATGCAGATTCGCGTTCCCAGTGGGTCGTCGCGCGCGGTATCCCCGGGTGTTGCTGGCACCCTGCCCAGACAACCATTGGTGGGGACATCTCAGCCGGCTGTAACATCGACGCCCCATCGGACGGTTGTCGTCGGGACAGCGATGGACTCTGAAAACATGACGGAAGTAAAAGACACCACCCCACCGCCGGTACGCATTCATACCCCGGTTGACAAGGGTGACGATGCGCCAGTTCCCCGTTTGGCGGCGCGTTCAATGCCGGATGGCAATGGCTCAGTGGTTCAGCAGGTGATGTCCAGGGAACCCATCGCACCGGTTGCGGGGGCAGGCGCCCCGTCTGACCATGCAGATACGCCGTCTTTGCTGGCGGCGGATGATGGGAATCTGTCGGCATCTCCGGTGCCCTCCCGGCCCGAAGATATGCCTCAGTGGAAAGCGCTGGCGCGGTCTCAAAATTTCGATGCGGCCTACATGGCGTTGCCCGCGTTCACGTTTTCCACTCTGAGTGGCGCCCATTGGCCCCCTGATGACCTCTTTTTACTGTCGGACATTGCCCGCGTCACCGGACATCCCCGGGAGGCCTGTCTGGCGTTGGGTGAGCTGATTCGTCGGTACCCCGGTAACCCACGGGCAGGCATTGCGGCGTACACGATGGCGCGGGTCACTTCGGAATCGCTGAAACAACCCAGTCAGGGGGCAGTGTATTACGAACAGGCGCTCACCCTGGGGATTTCAAAGGCACTGAGAGAAACCGCGCTGATGCGGCTGATTCAGGCATATCGGCATTCTTTGCCCGAAAAGGCACAGCATTACAGAGACATTTATCTTGCAGAATATCCCGGTGGCAGGTATCTCGAAGAGATAAACCCCTGACTTTTGGCAGTTTAACGACACCATATGCTATTACCTTCATTGCTTCAAACCTCGCTGGCACTGATTTTGGCCCAGACCGCGATTGACACCTCCGGGTGTGAGGTGTTCTGGCTGGATAAAGCCGGGTTCAGCACCGCGACCGCTGTGGAACTGGCCGACGGTGACGCGACAGGTGAATTGAACGGGATTGATGTGGCGGTGACATGTCGAAAGTTGCAGGCCACGGTAACGGTTTTTTCCCGAACCGTGGGGACCTGTCCGCCGCTGGTGCGACGGATTTCGCTTTATGACACCCCTGAAGACACCCGTACCCGCACTTTGGCGTTGACGGTGGCAGATGCGATTGCAGACTATCGGTATGGCGTCTCCACCTGTCGCTGGGCGGAAGTCCCTGCAGTGACGGCGGAAGACGCCGGCAAATCAGCGCGAGCAGAACAGGAGACGCAATCGCGGGCCAAACCTGGGACGCCATTGAATGCTGCCAACGCCCCTGTCCGGTCAGTTGCTGCGGATGCCCAGATGACCAGGCATTTGTCCGCCCGTCGGCACGTGCTTGACTTGGGCGCATTGACCGCCTTTTCCCATCCCCA
>JAFGWT010000247.1 GCA_016937015.1 Deltaproteobacteria bacterium
TATCCACCGGATTAATCACGCCGCAATTGGCCAAAACCCACCTTTTCTGTCCGGCAAAAAAGGACTCCTCATCCATGTAAACCACGTTGGACCAGGAATCAAAATCCGCGGCCCGCCACTGAAACATCGCACTGGACGCTTTGGGCAGGTCACCGGCAAGCACGTTATCAAGCAAGTCAGTCACCTTGTCCGCTGTGACTTCACCAAACGACAGCCGGGTTTTGCCTGGCAACTGTATATCGACCACCGGCTCCGCGGCACATGCGCCCACACAGCCGACCTGAACCACTTCGATATCGAGGGTCCTGTCTGCAATGTAGTGCTCAATTGCCTTTAGCGTTGCCCCGGCGCCTGCACCGAGGCCGCATGTACCGGTACCGATAAATATGGCCGGTTTTTCAGGGGAAAGCCGCAGTCGTTGCCCTTTCCATCTGGATAGTTTTGCAGACACCTCGGGGTTGTCAAAACACTGAGGTCCCCCCTGAATACAATCCACAAACCGATGGCAAGGGGTATCAAGCGTGTGGGTGCAGCGTTCATCGTCAATCAGATTCAACAGCACAGTCATTTGTCATCTCCCTCATTTGCCTGTTTGGCGGCGTCTTTACGGTATTCCTTAACAATGCGGGACGCGTCATCGTCGGCCAGTTTGGCGTGGAATTCCCCGTTCACAGCAATGACGGGCGCCAATCCGCATGCGCCGATGCAGGACACCACTTCGAGGCTGAACATGCCGTCCCGGGTGGTTTCGCCGTCCGCAATTTTCAAATCCCGCGAAAAGCGGTCAAAGACACCGGAAGATCCCTTCACGTGACAGGCCGTACCGCGACACACCTGGATGTGATACTGGCCCACCGGCTGAAACCGAAACTGGTTGTAAAATGTGGCCACACCGTAAATTTTACTGGTGGGCAAATTCAGGTACGCGCCAATTTGAATTATCGCGTCCTTCGACAGATATCCGCAGTGTTCCTGCACCGACTGCAGGATGGGAATCAGCGCGTCGCGTCTGGCGTCCTTATACTTTTCGAGGATCTCGGCAATTTTTCCCTGCATTTCCATGGGGTTACCTCTCCTTATCGCCGCTCTGGCCAGCGAAATAGGCCACTTTTTCAAGAACGGTACTGATGTTCAAATTCTCAACAAACACATGATTAGGCACACGAAGCTGAACGGGAGCAAAATTTAACAGACCGCTGACTCCCCCCTCCACAAGAGCTGTCGCCACGTCCTGAGCGGCGGCATCGGGGACGGTAATGATTCCCATGTTGGCGCGTTTCTCTTTGGCCACTTCAGTCAATTGGGATACCGCATAACAACGAACCCCGTGAATCACCCGATTAATTCGCATTTCATTTATATCGAAAGCCGCACAAAGTATCAGTTTGGGATTGCGGTCCGCGAAAAAGTCGAGCAGCGCCCGACCGAGATGGCCAATTCCCACCAGCGCCATCCGGCGTTCTTCGCCAAACCCCAAAAAATCCCCCACGGTTTGCTGCAACTCGGAAACATCGTACCCCTTTGCACTGCTGCCGCTGAACCCAATGGTCATCAGGTCGCGGCGGACCTGCGCGGCGGTCACCCCGCACAGCTTGGCCAAATCATGGGAATAAATGCTTCGGGTTTCAGTGGTATCAAATTCATCGAGTGTACTTCGGTATTCACTGAGACGTTCGATAACGCGTTTTGATATACTTGTTCTCTCTGGCATAACGCCCCTTGTGATTTTTTTAACACTGTGATTTTTTTCACAGCAGAGCCTGATGTAACTATGCGCTTTTCACCTCGGCTGTCAAGAAATATTTTTTTGTATCCGGAAAATATCAATTGTGACGGCGATACATCGTATGCATGTCTTTAGTGTATAATGTATAAAACTGGCGGCTGATGATATTCTGGCCTCAGCCACGTCTTAGTGTTGACGTGCATGCACTGCACGGTTAATTGACGTGCATACACTGCACGGTTAATTGACGTGCATACACTGCACGCTTAAAATGTAGGCATGAGAACGAAACAATATACAATACGCGGTGTATCGGAAACCCTTGATGGCGTGGCAAGGGAGCAGGCCGAAAAGTATCGCACCAGTTTGAACAGTCTATTGCTGGAAGCACTGGCCAAAGGACTTGGGGCGGGAGAAGAACCTGTCATTTTTCACGATATGGACGACCTGGCCGGCACCTGGGTGGAAGACGACGATTTTGACAAAGGGATAAAAAGTTTTGAAAGCATCGACCAGGACCTCTGGAAATGAGGGTTGCGCTGGACACAAACTGTTATGTTGGATTTTGCCGAGGTGAAGAATATCCAATGAAAGTGATGCAAACAGCCCATGAACTGCTGCTGCCATTTGTCGTGCTGGGCGAGTTGCGAGCCGGATTCGCATGTGGCAACCGAACAGCACAGAACGCCAACACGCTGACGCGTTTCTTAAATAAACCTCGTGTCAAAGTATTATATCCAGATGATGGTACCACCCATCATTACGCCAACCTGTTTAAACAATTGCGCCAACAAGGCACCCCAATTCCAACCAATGACCTGTGGATTGCAGCGCTTTGTGTACAGCACGGTCTGCTGCTGGCAACCAGCGACGGCCATTTCGATCATTTGCCTCAGATTCCCAGATATCATTAACCCCCTAACCCGCCAACCCGCCAACCCGCCAACCAACCCACCAACCCCACCAACCCACCTTTAAATCGCACTGACTGCCGATTGTTTTTCGGAACAGGCAATTACAGTGGTAGAAATGGTCAGATGTTGAGAGTTGTGGAATGAAAAAAAAATGGTGGATTGCAGGATTGGCGATGGTGACGGCAGGCGGGATTCTGTTGCTGGACTGGTTCGTCTGGAAGGAGTTTCCCTTAAGACTCGACAGTCGGCTTCGCCACATTTTTCCGCCTGCATTTTTCTATTCCATTGTTGGCAGCGCCATTCTCGCGATAGTTGCCGTTGCCCATAAAGCGATGAATATGACCGGCGCAAAGCCTGTTTCATCCGGAATGATCACATGGGTGGCGATGGTGCCCTGGCTGCTGGGAGCGATGTGGGCAATCGTCTTCATGAGTATTCATGTGAGCAATTGTGAGTCTGTGCAGTATCCGCGTGAGTATGCGATGTTGGGGGTGTGCCTGGGCATCGAGTCATACGCACTCGGCGCCACTCTCTCCGGCACGATTTTGTGCAGCGCAGCACTGGCCATATTTGCAGGTGCGAAAAAGACA